>JAUNSJ010000032.1 GCA_030539295.1 Planctomycetia bacterium
GAGTAGGACCTCGCCGAAGAATCATCACTGCTCCAGGAATTCTGCAAAAAGCAGCCGTTCCTATAAGTAATGCCGTTTTTGGGGCATTTTTTCCGGAGAAAAATCTGAAATTTCGCAATTTTCTTCAAAATAGTCGAAATATTTTTTATGAGTTATTATTTCTTTTATTTATATTATCTATTTTAACATACAAGACCGTTGATTCGATTGTAGAAGTCCCCGGTCCATCTCGACCTGATTCATGACTTTTGGGTATTCTGAATGGCTCTTATACACACACTCGCCCGCTCCCGCGATACGCCTACTCATGATCAATACACCACGCATCATAACACTTTCTTCTTTTGATTCACTTTGTCAATTTCCTCAAATTATCCAAATAAGCAAAAATAGTGGGTAAAATACTAATAACGTGAACTTACACAATATTCTGCAAGGCCAAGTATGGTTCCTGCCATAAAAGCCTCGTACGAATCAGATCTTTTAAGCCAGTAGAAAAAGAAGAGAACTGCCGCAACGGCGAATCCGGCGGCGTGGGCGTCTGGCATAATGGTTGCACCGTGCCCAAGAAAATAGGGCGAACTGGCCAAAAGCAGGACCGCAATTAAGGCCGTCTCCTTTCCGCCTAATGACTTCGCGGTAAAGTAACAAGAGGTCAGACCGAGCAAAAGAAAGCCCATGCAAGCTGATCTGGCAATGAGAATATTGCGAAACGCGTCTTCCTTATTCTCTTCCAGATAATTGACGCCGACCGCATATTCTTTTCGCATGAGCGGATAATTTACATACTGTTTCCAGGAAGAGTGATCTTCACAAAAAAGATATAATGGCAACGTAGCTGCGCTGCGCACCATTGGCGGATTGACACGATACAGCGTATACGTTCCGTATCGCCAATGACTCAACCCGCTGGCAAGATGTGCATCTTCACTTTGAACCGGCGCATTGGTGTACACAATTCCGATTAAAACAATCAGTACCATTAACGGAATTAATTGCCGCGATTGCTTGAGTATAGTCATAACTGAGTTTTCGTTTTATTGATTCCTTTAAGTCGCATGTAAAGGCCAGTTCCTATGAGCCCGACACCAATGATAGCAAGTAACAGTCGAAAAAGGTTGTATTTACGATTCGTGTCTTCAGGTTCAGGAAAACCATAATGCGAGAGATAAAATAATGAACCATTAACATCCTTGTCAGTTTTCGTTATCATATATTTTATTTTTTCAAAATTGTTGGCTGGGAATTTTATAAACCCATCTACAATTTTTGGATCTTCATCATAATGCGTCTCACAATAACTCACAAAAGGAAGTCCGTTAATCATGGAATATTCAAATTGCGATGATCTTTTCAACCGAATTGTTTTATATGGAGATTTAGGAGGCTTTGCGTATGGAATAGTAAATTCTGATTCAGCCTCATAATTATTAATCAGATAATGGTTACTACTGTCAAATACAATTATACCACGTAAAAGTTTTGTGTGCTCATCGATAAAACAGTCGTTGCAATGGAATTTCACTTCAATATGACTTTGTACTTCATTATTTTGTTTTATACTTTCGATTTCCACTTTGTCGGACTGAAAAATATTTGTTAACCATTGTTCTTCAATCATAAAAGGCGCAAAGAACAGATGAGACAAGGGAAGTAACTCATTGTAATATAGAGAGTCTTTCGTTTTTTCAGAAATATCGTTCGATATTTTTTTGATAATCCATGGAGAATTCTCGCTATCTCGCTCAATAGTAAATTGATACTTGGAGTTACATGCATCTAACAAGCTACCTCCATTGTTTATATTTTTTGTATTGCTACTGTACATTTCCAATTCCATTTTTTCTTTAAAAGCCAGGAATATTTTTTCTTCTACATTTGGCCTTATCAAATAGATTTCCATTTCAACTCCTTTTCTGTACTCGTTCAATATTGTATCCCAAGAAGTCATTACGTCATTTTTAAAGTCTTCCCAGACAATTTCCGCAGAAGTCAAAGAAGGCCATAATAGTTGCCATATAAACAACGAGAATAAAATAGACGCATACGAAAAGTAAAAGTTGCGTTTTTTTATAAATATATTATTTTTACAAGTTTCCAACAAGATCATGTTTTATTCCTTCATTCTACATGGTGCTCAATAGCAATAATTTTTAATACAATACGATGTGAAAAAAGGTAGTAGTATTTCTCGACTCCTACCTTTTAACAAGTCTTATGTACTGCTTTTTAAAATCACCAAATGTTTACATCATATATATGATATTAAAGATTGGCATTTTGGCAGACACAGGCAACCGTTGCACATTCGCATGCGCTATCAGCTCCAGCACAATTACTCTCAGCACATGCACCATGATGTACTCGTGTACATCTTCCTTCAGAACAATGAGTGAATTCAACCGAGGCCATGGCCATGCCTGACGCGGTCAAAATTACTGAAGACAAAATACAAACAGTTCCTAATGATGTAATAACACTCGAAGCTAAGGTCAAAAATTTTTCTCCCATTTTACTAATCTCCTTTTAAGTTTGAAACGATTTACCGATGTAATAAAAACTCAAACAATGGTAGTTCTACTGTCATCGTTCGAGTACCACCTGCATTAACGAAAAACAATATTTTTTGTTTATTTTTAGATTTGTCAATGTAATTAGCGTCTGAGGACGCAATAAATTTAATGTTTATTGTTCCTCGTGCAGGAATAGCAATAGGGACTCCAATAATTTGTCCACATTTGCATCCTGTTCTTGCACTCATAATAGTGATGGGTTTATTTGTTCTATTTGTAGCTCCAATAAACATTGTACCCTTTTCGGGGGGTACTTGCCGTTCATTAATAAAAAAACAACTTTGTTATCAGATAAAAAATTTCCAAAACCAACAAAAGATCCAAAAAAGATGATAATCTGAGTCGTCATGATTACAAACAAAATAAACGAAATAAATCCTGTTTGAACAAACCAATTGGATAAAATTTTTGTTTCACAAGGATGGAGCGATGCCAACGCAACGTTCATCAGCCTTAAATTTGACAAAACAAATATGCCGACAACCACCACATCCAGTCCCATCGTCCACCATGGGTTGACTGTTACCGCCCCGAAACATCCGCAACTTGCCTCGCCGGAGACTGCCTTATATAAAGAGACTCCCGCGAAGGTTGTAAAAAGGGCAATGGTCGCCCAACGAGTCAGCTTTGGCAGCAGCCCCATCAGCAACCAACAGGCAAACGCAATCTCAAACTCTACCACGGCAATATTGAACCACCGAGCGTGCAACAGACCTTCGCCCAAAAGGGGAACAGTCGCCAGTTGCCACGCCTTCATGCCAGCGGCGAACAGAAGCAAGACGGCAATGCCACGAGTCAGCCACAGATAGCCGTTACCCGTGGTTTGTTCTTGCGAGCGTTCGGCTTGAATTGATTGAGGTGCTGGTTCTGCCATGAACTACTCCGCATTAAACCTCTTAAGTTGGTTATCCGTTCGATTTTTTCACAAAGTTTGAAACAGAAAAAAACATTCCGTGACCCTGTAATATAACTACTATATCATACCTCTTTCATCTTGTCAAGTACATTTTGTACTTAATTTAAAAAATTATTATTTTTTTACTTTTAATAAAAACTTGCATGTCACAACTTCCGCTTGAATAACTTCTTCCATCTACATTCATCTTGTTTTTAAGTCAATACAGTAAAGCACATTTGCAGCTTTAAACTTTAAACTATAGGCACACAATATCTCTCTGCTCCAGTCAAGGTTGTGTTTTCGTAACATATAACTGATCTATGTTTACACACTCGAGATCCGAAGTATTTCTTTTTCGCTCCGCGCCTTCTTGAATCGGTATGTCTTATAAACAAATGAGATTCACGAAAACAGGTTCCATGAACCTCATTCTATCAATACTCTATTAAGTCACCCATTCTACCCTCCTCATGGATTATGTCTCATGGAATCATTAGTTCCAGGTCTTGGCCTTGTCGGCCATGGCTCTGGCTTGTTTTCACAATGCCAAGCAAGCCCAGTCGTCTTCTTGGAACTTGCCTAAGCAAGCTCCGTCCAAGCCAAGGTTGTTCACACATCTTAAGCCCTACGGACGCTGGGGAGCCGTTCTCCCCAATACGTCACAAGTAGGACCTGCCGAAGAATCGTCACTGCTCCAGGAATTCTGACAAAAACAGCAGTTCCTCTATTAGTATAAAAGAATGAGATGGTCGTTTTCACGGAAGAAAATCTGAAATTTCGCGATTTTCTTCAAAATAGTCGAAATATTTTTTATTAGCACTAAGCAGCTTTCTCTATATTATCTATTTTAATACATGACAAAACTTGGATTATGTTAAGATAATTAGACAAGTTTGAGAGACGCGGGCGACGATCAGTCGCGAAGGTCGATTTTGGGACAAGACATCTTGTGAAAATTTTGGGCAAGTTAAAAGAGGAGTGATTTTCACGACCAGACCCGTTTACCGCCGACGTCTCACGCAGCCAAGTATACAGTTTTGGGGCAGGGACTCGTGGAAAAACGCAATGAACAAAAATAGCCGAAGAACTCAAAGTCAAACTTGCAAGACGTCAAATATAGGATCTGGGATTATGCAAAAGTTTCATAGATCGACCCTGCTGTGATTTACACATGTTGATTAAGCTGAATCTGCCCAGAAAATAAATTTGCCCATCATCGGCCATAGGCACACTATCAGTTCTGGTCAGTTTTACGAGACCACGATATGTAAGAAATGCCGTCTGTCTCCTGATAATCGAAATCATCATATACTCCAGGCATTGTTACAGATTTTAATTCACTTATCTTGCAGGATTCTTCATGTCCGGAAATGGAAATCGCGTCAAGGTAAGGCAATTGTGCAAAGAATTGCATCATTTCTTTCGAAATAAATGTATTTTTGATTCTCATTGTATGGACATTACAGTGGCGAGCTGATATCTCTGAAAACTCCTTACTTAAAAGAGAACATTGAGACAATTCCAGGAAACGAATGTTTTCATTGGACATGATGTGTTCCAGGTCGTGTGCGTGCAGTGTCTCTCTCCAGAGATACAAAGATTGTGTACGTGCATTATTCAGGAACGACGCAAAAGATTCACTATACGAACATCGACAGATGGCTAATCTGGAATGTCGTTCAGAGAATTTGATAGCGGACACCGATTCGTGCAAAGTACATTCACAAAATAGAATGGCTTGGATCGCCGGGAAAGATTCAAGCTGGTCAATAATATCTGAGGTAATATCATACTCGAAAAACGAGAGTACGAATGGAGTTTTCATTTCAGCAAGTTTTTTTAATTCCCCGGCCAACTCTGTTTGAGGAACGGCATTACTCCCTTCCTCAACGTATTCGTAAACTCGGTGGGCGTTATTATAAAAAGTTGCAGTGATGATTTCCAATGTTTCTCCTTGCATGGAATGATCGGAGGCACGTTTGTTCAGGCTGTCATCGGTTACAGAAAAGGGGAAAATTGGGGTCTCATCATTACCTAATTGGATGTTGTTGATTTTGTACGAGATATCAGGTGAAGAAGATATAACCTTCTGCCACATCCAAAGAGAACATAAGAGTATCGTCATGCAACTAAAAACGATTAAAAGTGTAGTACGGGGCTTAGACTTCATGCATCGACTGAAAAGAGATGTGACCAGCCGGATCAAAAAAACACCACCACACCAAATTTTGCAAAAAGTAAAAATGCACATGACGACTATTTTGTACATAATAAAAGTATTCACAATACATAAAAGTGAAAAAAATGTATAATAAAACAGAGCAGCTAATACCAGTTCTTCTGGTTCTTCAATAGGGACAATGAGCCCGATGAGCGATGATGGAAATGTAAGCACCATAGCCAACATCCAACCTTCAAAAGCTTCTGGATTGTTCGCATTAGAGATCGTAATTATAAACAAAAAGAATATCAGGGCTTGCAGAATACAAGAAACAACAAAATAAGGAACACACCCGTAATTTATTGAAAAAAACCTTGAACTCCGCATATTTGTGTCTCCTCAAATATTGCTTGGGCATAAGGGAAGTTAGGTGACCTCGTTGTCGGTTAAAACAAAGGCCATGCCTCACGGAAAAAACTCAGGTCACATTCATTGCCTCATGGTTGAATTGACCGCAGTCTGAGTTTCAGATAGCATTCCCACTCGGGGTCGTTAATCAGGACCTCTTTGCATCGGGAACGACACCCTTACTTGTCCTCACATTTTATTATACTTCGTTTCCTCTGTGTTGCAATAGGTTCGCACCCACAAATCATTTTCTTACCCACCTCGAAGGCACGTCTCCGTCGGGGAACTCTATTAAAACGCTGCGACGCCATTAGGGCTCGAAAACGCGAAGAACTGCGATTACTCTTATTTATCAAGAAGAGGGGCAGGGCAGTTGTGCAAACAATCCGAATACCGAACCACAGGGACGTTTATAAAATGAAAACGACAAAATCTTTCCTTAAGATTGATCGTCGTCGCAAGAGGGGCTTGTGCGGCATAAACCCGACTTCTCTCGAAACAGGCACTCTTCACAAGTGTTATTACAATGTTTTCCAGAGTTCAAAGTACAAGAGATATCAAAAAACGACTAACTCGCGCTTTTGCAAGGGGTTAAATCTACTCGTGATATACGTGTCCAATCGCACAAACCGAACATAACGCACATTATCGGACGATACAGACGGGGAACGAACATGCCAAGGTGCCACGAATCCTCTACCCACTCCAGACGCAGAGCCAGAACATCCCACGAACAAACCAATACGCTTATTCGTGGGATGTCTTTATTGAACTTCAACCCGGTTGAAACAGGTTCCGGGTTTACAACAAGAGCATGCATGCACACTAGAAGCCGTTAAGTCGTTTTTCGTAGTCCGGGTCGGTCCAGGAGACGTCATTGAGCAGTTCCGGAAGCGGGTCCGTATCATTAGCGGCAAAGCCGATATGGTTATGACGACGCCACCCTTCGGCGAATTTGTATCGACCTGACAGTTGACCGGTTAAGGCAGATTCATCGCACATGGTATCCAAGTAGGAATCGAACCCTTGAGAGACGTCAAGCCATTCCTTTTGTGAACGATGACAGGCGAGGGCGTCTCGTTTGCGCTGGAGAACGGATTCTATATTGACATAGAGTTCAGGACGAATCAGTTCTCGCATGGGGCCACGGCAACTATGCGGCTGCGAGTGATAAATGACAATATCTTTATAGGAACATGGAGAGGGCGGATCAGCAGGGGCATTCACCATTCCGCGACAGAATGCCGCCGTTACAGCAAGGCGTGCCGCGTTCTGATGGTCTTCCATGTAGTCGACCGGCGATTGCACCAGGAGGATATCCGGGTCAACCTCACGAATCACTGCAATGAGTTTAAGTAACGTTGGCTTGTCATTGTAGTTGACGTCCAGGTCGTCGACCAGCGATTCATGGTAAGTGGCACCGAGCGACTTGGCACTTTCGCGCGCCTCATTACGCCGCGTTTGAATAATAGTCTCACGACGCATCGTCGCGGTACCCCACGAGCCATTGGCGATATTCATATAGTGTATTTCGCACCCGCGATCGGCTAAGAGTAGCATGGTTCCGGCCATACGGAATTCTATGTCGTCCGGATGGCACGCGACGGCAAAGACAATGGGTTTCTTTTGTTCTGTCATGGTAATAATTCCTTTCTCTTGGTTTTGGTGAAATTGCGTTGATTTACAATAGAGCGGCAGCAAGCCGCGGGGGTGTACAAAAGAGACGCGGTCAATTAGAAAAAATCGACCGCGTCTTGATTCATTTTACGAATGACCGAAGTCAGTCGCGAAGAGGGAACACACTGTCACGCACTGGCCACTTCCGGTTCCTTCCCCTGTCCTGACTCTTCCCCTTCTGCGACAGCGGCTTTCGGTTCGCGACCAAAGAGGACGAACAGTACGACCCAGAAAATAACAAACGCGGCCGGCCACAGGAAGAATTGCTTCCAATTATGACGCTGGACCGAGAGCCAGTCATCTCGTGTTACTGTATCGGCTGTCTTGCCTGTCTTGCTGGCTACTTCCGTCAGTACAGATTGGATTTCTTCTCGCGTATACGTTACGTCGCCAAAGGTAACCTCTTCACCATTGGCAAACAGCTTGTCCATATCCAACGTTTTGTTCGCCGTTTCGTATTTGCCAAGGTTATCGCCTATCTTCCACCAGTCGGCCTTCTTCTCTTCGGGGGCGAAGTAGAAACCAACCGACTTGGCCAGGTCGAGATAACGAAGGCCCGAGGTCTCCGAGGCGGGGTCCACCCACTCGGGAATCTTCTTTTCGCTTTGAGGTACCTTCGCCAGTTCCGGCGGGCAGTTATCGAACTGGAAGCCAAAGAAGAAGCCGCTCAAAACCTGACCGACGCCCAAAAGGAGGAACGCCAAGAGACTTTGAACACTCGCTTTAAGATTCGCCGGGGCAACGCGGTCAGCAAACATGTACGCAGCTGTGTACAGGAACGCATAGGCCAAACCATGGAGCAACAGCCCGGCCAACGCCCACTGGAAGCCCGATTGCGTAAAGATAATGTAACGAAGTGCCCAGGCACTCATTCCGAGTACGAGCACCCACTTCAGACCGAAACGGGCAACACAAAACGCCAATGCGGCCATAAAGAACAGTTCGGAGAACTGGTTCAGGGTGGTTAACGCAACCGGAGCCGGATAGCCATATTCCGACAGATACGGGACAATAGCCGGGAAGAAGAAATTACTTCCAAAAATACTCACCATGAAGGCACAGAGCACGAACAGGGTGAACGACCCGGACTTGAACATGGAAAGGGCACCGAGTCCGAATACATCACGTTTCTCGCCTGCTACGGCACCACGAGGCGGGGTATCCGGCAGAGTAAACGAATACAGACCCAGAAAAATACCGCAGCCGCCACCAATAAAGAAGAAGTACGGCTGTGCGGCACCGCCGGCAAAGACCGCTACGATCAGGTTGACCAGAATCCAGCCTACCGTCCCGAAAATAAACACTTTCGGCGTGGATGCCGAGTCTGGAATATGCTTGAATACAACCGTATTGATCAACGGAATCGACGGCATAAAGCAAATACCCGAAATCAAGAGCAGGATCATCATGGGCCAGAAAGGAACCGTGACCGTGGCACCCGCCGCTGTTGCCTGTTGTGCCTGAAGACAAACCCAGCCGCAACCGGCGAGGCACGCACCACTAATAAGATGAAGTAACCCCAACACTTTCTGGGCAGCAAAGAAACGGTCGGCTATAGGACCAATAAACATAGGGGCAATAATAGCGCCCAGCGGAATGGCCATAAACAGATAGCCAATCTCAGGTCCTGTCATTTTCCCGTTCAAATAGCCACCGAGCGCGACCGCCCAGCTTCCCCAAATCGCAAACTGCAACATATACGCCAGTTGCAGACGCGGAAATACGAAACTTGCTTTCTTTTCTTCTGTCATTACCTCTTGTGCTCCTTTTCTGATGGATGTGCCGACGCCTCGTCTCACAAGCCTGAACCAATAGCGCGGCTGGTTGTCTTGTTTCGGAACTCCCGGCGGGAGCCCGTGCCGTCTGGAATCTGTCGCCGACCAAACGGCCGATTCACTCTTCTCCTATTATCCAGATATTTCCTAACTTTTCAACAGCAATTCTCGAATTTTTCCAAAATTCTTGCCCTCTTTCTTCCTGAAAGGTCCTATAAGCGCCACGAATACAATTTCCACGCCGTGGGCAAGAGCCGCACTTCTCGTAAAAGCTCTTCCCGATCTGTTTTTTATGCAAGCGGGAATTTTCGGGCCGGCGCTGACGTTAATCCAAGTCTCGAAAGAATTTGGAGTACACCTTGTACATATCTTGCCAGTCGTCCCCGAAGCAGGCCTCGAAGTCCGATATTCGTTCTTCCGGCGAGTAGACGGTAAATGGAGTCTTTTCACGCAAGAGGTCAATGTATTTGGCGAGTTTTTTCGGGGTCTTCTCATTAAGATAATAGAATAGCGACCAAGACAAGGCATACGAATTCTGCGCGTCTTTTAAGTAATCCGTTTCGCGAACAATCTGCTGGAGTGGGTCAGGGGTAGGATTTTTGGCGAATTCGCGGAGCACGGCCAAGCGATAGGAATTGGGCCGGTCACTCAAGCCGCGTCCGGTCCAGCCGTGCCGTGACCGACTGTCAGGCGTCTCGAAATACATGGACACCCCTTCTGCCAGCCAGAGGGCAAAGGGACCCGTGCGAGGAAACATGCCGCGATTGAACGCAATTTGGTGCGTCGCCTCGTGTACGATCGTAGCCACATTAAAGCCCGCCTGCGGACGCGACAGGATTTCCGAGACCTGTTTATAGCTCCGCGAACGTCGCTTCTCGCTTGGAACCTGTGATTCCACCTCCGACAAATCGTACAGAATCGTTCTGTTGTCCAGACGGTGATAGTAGGCGAGAATCTGCGTTGCTCCGTCGGTGTCTTCCTGGGCGTACTTGAGAAATTCCTCCTTACCCCCGAACAGCACCACAACCATGGGGACTTTCGGGTGCTCCAGGTCCAGGTCGAGACGCCGCCGATACCGCTCAAATGACTCATAAAGTGATTCAAACAGCTTGCCACACCAGGCGGCGTACCCCTCAGACGTATCGTAGACAAAGAGAAAATGGTCTGTTGCCAGGGTGTCAAAGGAAGGAAATTCCTCTTTGAGTGCCAATTGCATTTCTTTACGTGTCAAGGGGATAAAGGGTTCCTCGTCTTCTGTAACCGAGACAACGTCACAGGCATGAAAAATGCGATATTTCCCCGACGTCTCTTCCACGGCCACGAGTCCTTCATTGCCTGCCCGGTAATCCGCCAGAAGACGCCCTGAAACCACAAACTCTACGCCTCCGCTGGTCACTGCGTCAGACGCGTCGCTCACCTCCCCTTCCCTAACCAATGGTTCTTTGTTATCTTGAATTTTCCCATCTTCTCTAACTTCACTAGTCGCCGTTTGCGACTGCTGCCGCACCGTAACATGGACCAGTGCCCGAGCTGGGTTGGGCAAAGCGAAGGACACAAGGACCAAAATCAGAACGCTTTTGAAAAAATAACGAAACATTCTTATACCGGCTCTTTTCATGGTATTTCATTTCTGTTAAAATAGATGCAGACGTGTCCGTGGCCCCCTGCTGCCCCACCGTCACCGGACCCGCCCTCGGTATGGGCTTGCGGCCGTAATAACACAGCCGTCATAATACAAAGGATTGAAAGTGCGAACACAGGCAGGTTTGGTTCAGGAAACATCCCGCGACAACAAAGAGAAATTATACCATAAACGCTGAACAGGAAAAGGGCAATAATGACCAAAGACGAACAAATAATCGAAGGCAAGACACAATCGGTCACCCCGGAAGAGGTCGCCGATCTGGTGCGATTAACCCTGATTGACGGAATCGGGTCCCTTTTGACCGGCCGGCTCCTGGCCCGGTTCGGCTCGCCCCAGGGCGTGTTCATCGCTACACGCTCCGACTTGACAAGCGTGCCTGGGATAAGTTCCCGTCTGGCAACGGCGATTCAGGAGTCCACCGCATCTCGCGCAGCGAATGTTCTCATTCAATGTCAACAAGCGGGCATTGATTTGATAGCAAAAAGGGACTCACGCTATCCGAACAATCTTCAGCGAATCGAAGACGCCCCGGAACTGCTTTACGTAGCCGGTCATTTTGAACCGCAAGATGAATTTGCCTTGGCCATAGTCGGGACCCGGGCAGCCTCCTTTTACGGCAAGAAACAGGCAACCCAACTGACAACGGGCCTTGTTCAAGCCGGTATGACAATCGTCAGTGGACTTGCCCGTGGTATTGACGGAACTGCTCATCGCGCTGCTCTTAACGCCGGCGGACGAACGATCGCTGTGCTTGGTAGTGGTCTGCTGCGAGTTTTTCCGCCGGAGCATGACGAGCTGGCCCGAGCCATTTCGCAACAAGGAGCCGTAGTCAGTGAGTTTCCGCCTGAAGTCTCGCCGAATAAAGGACATTTTCCGCGCCGGAATCGGATCGTTAGTGGTCTGTCACTGGGTGTTCTGGTCGTAGAATCGCCACGTCGGAGCGGTACGTTGATTACGGCGCGTCTGGCCGCGGAACAGAATCGGGAAGTCTTTGCCGTACCCGGTCCAATCGACGCGGAAAATTCTCGTGGCTGTCATCAGTTGCTTCGGGACGGTGCGGTTCTGGTCGAATCGACCGCTGATATTCTGGACGCACTCGGACCGCTAACAGCGCCGGTTCCCATCGAGCAGTTAGCAACTCCCATGCGGGTTCCCCGTGAAATGCAACTGAATTCCCGTGAACAGACTGTGCTTGCCCTGCTCGACGCCACGTCCATACCAATAGAAGCCGTGATTGAACAGTCCGGACTCCCAGCCCATCAGGTACTGACGGCTCTGTCCGTGCTGGAGATGAAAAGAATTGTCCAACGCGACGGAGGCAACCGTGTACGCAGAATTTAAAGCGTTCGTTTACTTGATGGACGCGAGACAAGCAATATTTGACGAAAATATGGTACATTTTGGCGAAAAGCTAGCATTGACAGATTTTAACTTCGTTGTTATAATAATTTTGTAAGCTTACAGAAGTTTGTATTATCACAAAATAAAATAGTTTTGTTTTAATACTTTTGAAAACGCAAGTCGCTGTTTTCAACACAGTAACCATGTTTAAAGGAGAATGAATAATGAAAAAGTTTGTTTTTGTCGTCGAAATGTCAATCTGCGGGGGGGGGGCAATTTAAAGAAGTCCTCCAGGAAAGCCTTTACGCTTGTCGAGCTTCTTGTCGTCATTGCAATCATAGGTATTTTGATTGCTCTTCTTTTACCTGCTGTCCAAGCTGCACGCGAAGCTGCGCGGCGCATGCAATGTACGAACAATCTGAAACAGATTGTTCTTGCTACCCATAATTATCATGATACCTATAACTGTCTGCTTCCCGCCGGATTCACGTGCTTGAACGATTGGATAGACTGTGGGTGCGCCGCCTCTTGGTATCAGCGTCTTTTGCCTTTTGTGGAGCAGCAGGCGCTGTACGAAAATTTTACGACTGGTGTCTGCAGTACCGAGGCAGCATTTTGGACAGACACTTTCCAAGGTATATACCCAACGTCCTCAAAAATTGTCAGTGACGAGACAAATCCGTACCTGAAACTACCTGATGCTTTTCGTTGCCCTTCCACTAACAAGACAGGAAAAATCATTTGTCCTGCCGGCGCTTCAAAAGAAGACAAAGCCTGGAAAACCAATTTCGGTTGTTACGTTGTCAATTTGGGCATGAACAATTATCAACAGGACGACCTTGGCACGGAATCATGGCAAAAGCAACGTGGCCTTCCCTTCTCGCTTGGCTATTCTGCAAATCCACAAAAAATGTTTAAAACAATGGCGACTGTTACGGATGGCTTGAGTAATACCATTTTCTTTGGCGAGGTCACGCCACCAAACATTGATCTCAACACGGACAGCACAACGCAATACGCTAATATTCAGTGGGCACAGGGAGGTGGTTTTACGGGTTATTACGCACCAAATGCGATCGGGCCGGACAGTAACAAGGTAGCGTGGCCTGATGGAACTGTTGGACGTAATGGCAAAGCCACATGCACCGGTGGGGCCAGCCTCGGAGCTCAAGTTTCCACATCCCGAAGTTATCACAGCGGAGGAGTTAATGCGGCCTTGGGTGATGGCTCGGTGCGTTTCGTCTCTGATACAGTGAACATAAAAATATGGCAATGTTCGCTCAATGGAGGCGAAGGCGAGTCTGTGTCGTTGTAGTGAAGTTCTGCTTAAGCAGCATATTGTCCACTCCACTTTTGCCGTCGCACAGCTCTTGCTTTATCTTGAAATGGAAAGCGAAAGACGTGAAAAGTGGAGTGTCAGTAGCACACAACCCATTTTTAAAATTTTGACAGACCTTTTGTCTACAGTTCTACAAGGAGAATGATAAGTGTTTACACATTTAAAGAAAAGAGTTTATTTGTGTCTGATATTCAGTACCTTACTCGTTGGATGCGCGGGCAGCGATGTGTCAGTATCAGGAAAGGTATCTTACGGCGACCAGCCTGTTGACCGTGGAGTTATCGAGTTCATTGAAGTAAATAACGGACCCTCATTTAGCGACGTCATAACCGAAGGACACTACAAACTACAGGCAGCCTCGGGCGATTATCGTGTTCGAATTACCGGGATTCGTGCTGAACACTACGAGAAACCGCACAAGAATCGACCAGACCTTCCTGCTTCAGGTCTGATTGACGTTTCCTACATTCCTGCGGTGTACAACTCAGAAACAACACTAAGAGCAACGGTATCGCCAAAGGAAAGCGTTCACGATTTTAATTTGGAAGCGGTGAAATAGTATCGGAGCCCGACACTTATTTTCGCGCTTACGCCTGGTAAGTCAATCGGACACCTTGCGACGAGTGATGATTGTCAAGCCAAAGATTACCTTCAGGTATTTTATTGGGATAATTATGTTCTGTTTTCAATAACCCTCGTATTGACTCTCAATTGAATTCCGGTAAAATATCGTGAGAGACGTATGTTAAAGGATCTTTTCCCTTAACGCTAAAACGTAAAACTTAGGATAAATAAGAAAGAAAACATACCATGAAACTCAAATCTGCATTTTTCATAGTGCTTCTGCTCTGTGGCGTTTTTGTATCGCCAAATTCCAATGCTGAAGAAGTATTTCGCGTCATGTCGTTCAACGTTCTCTTGGCCTACGACAGCGAGGGCGAGCACAGTTGGGACTATCGGAAGGAGGCACTTACGGGGCAAATCCGGGAGGTGTCGCCTGTTCTCTTTGGAGTTCAGGAGGCGCTGCCTGTCCAGATGGAATATCTGCATGAGAATCTGGCAGATTTCGCTAGCATAGGGGTTGGACGTGATGACGGTGCCAATAGTGGTGAATATAGTGCTGTATTTTATGACAAGAGGCGGTTCCAGTGTCTCGACTCGGGCACCTTCTGGTTAAGCGAGACACCAGAAGAACCTTCCTACGGGTGGGACGCCATGTGCCGCCGGATTGTGACTTGGGGTATCTTCGAAACGATTCAGGAAACAGACGCCGCGCGTAAAGGCACGAAATTCCTGTTCGCGTCCACTCATTTTGACCATAAGGGAGAAACGGCTCGTCAGGAGAGTGCAAAAATGGTCACCTCGCGACTCGCGGAAAAGGCAGGCGACTTACCAATAATTCTCGTGGGCGACTTTAACAGCAGTAAAGACAGCGCTACGTACCGCCTTCTCACAGAAGCGACCGCCTTTCGCGACACCTCTGCTTTGGCCGACGACGTGGATATGTCCGGCAACCGAACGTATCACGACTTCGGCAACCTAAAGCCTGGAGAAGGTTCCGTGATCGATTACATTTTCATAAAGGGGAATCTGACCGTTCCGGAATTTCACGTGTGCCCCGAGAAATTTCTAGGTCGGTATACCTCGGACCACTGTGCGATTTATGCGGAGCTGGTCTTTCCCCGCGAAGAAAAATGACACACGCAGGTCACCCGGCTAGTTTTTCGCCCCGGATTTTTGTTCCAGGCGGGAAGTTTGCCACCAGTCGACGGCCTCGCGAATTGCTTCGGCGTTGCGTGTACTCAAGGTACGACCAGCGGCCCCCGGGTAAAGATTGACAGACTGGTCGCCATGAAACTGATTGACTTCGTCCCAGACGGAATTGCAATATTCATAGCGTCCGAGCAGTGCGTAGAACATCCAGCCGTCGAGATTGTATTCGATGGAAGGTCCGACCGGGCCGAACATGTCGCGTGGTGCGCCCGGGGATTTTTCCGTTCCGCACGGCGTCGTGTAGGTTAACCGCAAGGCATAGTCGCGCCCCTGGCCACTCAATTCGCGAAAATAGGTCTCGTTCCCCTGCCCTTTCGTCCAATAATGGTTCGCGTAAGGACAATAACAATCGACGTACGGTAGCATTTTCAAGTTGCTCTCGGCCGGCGCGCCTTCGATCTCGCCTGGATTACACCAGATGCGAATGGAACGATTCACCGATTGAAACTTTTGTGCAAGTTTTACCCAGTCGTCAGAGGCACCGCTCCCAGGTTCGTCCATAAAGCTCCATGCCCAGGATTTGGCAGGAATTCCGTACTCGCGAAAATATTGTGCAACGGCAGCAATATGTTCACGCGAGACATCGCCATCGTTCAGCCTCAAAAAAAGTTTAATTTTATATTTTTTAGCTTCTGAAATCGGCACAATAACGTCGTTAATCACGTTCAGACCCAGTCGTGAAAACGTTTCCCAACAGGAAACAGTCTCATAAGGAGCCGACCAGCCTCCAACCAATGGAACCGGTGCGCGGTTAAGATTACCCTTTCGCGAAATGAGAAATTTCTGTTCCCGACCTGCGACACGAAAGATGATTTCCTCCTTTTGACTCTTTTTGGTACCGTCGAGTGTCAGCCAAATTGCAGCCGTTTCCCCAGCCGGTACCGTGAGCGATGACCGTTCGAGCAGAGGCATCGGTTGCCAGCCAAATTGTGGCGACAGGACGAACGCAGGAACGCGCCAGGTGAGAAGTCCGGCCACGTCGCCATCAATCTCGGGACAAATGGTTTTCGCTTCTTTGGAACCGTTGCGAAGCAGAATGAGAAAGGATTCGGTCCCACCCAACGGCAGCTCAACTTTCATATCCTGAAGACCCTCGTCCGCACGCGGAACAGAAAGACGCGAAAAACCACTCCAAGGGTCGCTCGCACGCCATACCTGCAGTTCACCTGACTCATCGTAAGGAGCGACAATTTCCCCTTGACGCTCCGGCTGCCACGTTGGCGAGTCCGTTACAATAAGGCAGTCGAACCGCCGGTAAGTTGCCCCGGGACCGCTCAACTTGTGCAACTTCAGCCGACAGGTACCCGCCGGCAAATTCACCGTTATGCACTTCCATCGAAAGCCAGGCGAGGTACGATTCTCTTCCTCATTGTTACAAAAGACAATCTCTTCGGTCCTATTATTCGCACCAGTGATTATGAGCCGGAACTCCGACAGGTAACCGGGCAGTTCCATATAACGTGACCAAAAGCGATAGGCCCCGTCGCGTGGCAGTTCAAGCGTACATTCACTCTCCGCCAGGCCATCCCCATAGCCCGTAACGAGCATGTTACCACCCGACGCATCGCTATGCCCGTCGACCCACCATCCCTGACCTGTAGAAAAGTCCTCTCCTTCCAATTTATCTATGTACGAAATATCAGAAAAAGTTTTGAAAAATTCTGACATACGTTTTTTCTCATCCCGAATCTGGCGCGGCGTTCCTATAAGATTGGTATCAGGGTCAAAAGCGACCAGAGCGGCCATACGCTGCCCTTGAAGACCTTCAATTTTGGAATCAGCCAGCTCGTTCAGAAACGTGGTTCGCCATTGACTCCACAATGCAACTAATTTTTTATTCGTGCAGTTCATAACCGGGCGGCGTTCCCAAATCGCGGCAACAGCAGCAGCTTCGTTACTCGCCTTGGCGTGACCAATTCGTACCGGTCCTGAGCCTTCCGGAGCAACTGGCAGTGCAAGCGGCTCCTGCGTCAGGACAATGGAAGCCACACGCCGCGAACCGAACGGACCGTCGTGAATCGTCCCGGTTAACGTTATTGTGCGTTCGCCTGCGTCCAGCCAGACAAGAGGCGACCCTTCCCACAGAAATCCGGTCGCTTCCTCCCTCCGATTGGGCAGCGGATTGCTTCGACGTCCGTATTCCGCAAAGTCATATTTGTGCAAAAATACATCTTGAACCACCGTTTGAAACATATTATCAACCGAAGCCAAAACAGGATCCTCCAGACGGACAATAAACGAGGCAACCGTCCCCTGTTCGTGATAATATTCCGCCCAAAGTCGATAGAACCCGCTTTGCGGTATCGTTACTTTTGCACGCGTATGCCCCCCGCCATGCCCCGGGGGATAGGTTAAAACAGAACGCTCCTGACAGATTTCCTGCCCCCACTGACTTCCTTTATACCCTGCAAAAGCCTCCGGACTCACCCAAATCGTCGCAACCTCGTCAGGAAGTGCCATTGACCGCCCGTCCTCACGAACACTCTCTTCTGAGAGCAGTTCCTGACGGTAGTCCGAATGGGTCTGCACATAATCGCAAAAATGGCGAAACCCTGTTTGGGTTCCGCCCAGCCGGTCCCAGTTCAGTTCGTCCGGCTCATCGTCCAAGGCCAAGACAGAAAAAGAGACGCCAAAGACCAGTAATAGAACGAACGTCAACAAACCTGCCAGGCAACGGTTCATGAAGTCTCCTTATTCTTGATGCGTGAATAAATTTCAGGACACAGGGAGAATCACCCCTGTACCTTATTTAAATTTCGTCGATCACAATTTCGCTACTGGCCTCGCGTGCCATTTCCGCACCGAAGCGTGCCGCCTTTTTAAACAGGTAATAGACCTGATTATAGCGTTCAGCGCAACCCGGGTCGGGGGTTATGAGCGCTTCGTCGTTTCGGTTAATCTTTTCTATGGGTGAAAAATCTTCCCAGAACCCGGCGCCGACAGCCGCCAAAGCGGCAATGCCGAGCGAAGGAACAGAAACCGATTTGTAACCGGCATAAATCGGATAATTCAGAATGTGCACATAAATATTACGAAGAAGTTCCGAGAGAGTATCGCCCACGACATTGATGGGTCCCTCGACCGGGCCAAGCGACTTCAGGTCGTCAAAAGCGACCCGTACGGCCATGGCAATCCCTTCGAAAACCGCTCGAATAACATCCGCCTGCGTATGCCGCAGCGACAGTCCCCAGAACGTGCCGCGTATGCCTGCCGGGTCGTTCGAGGTGGACGGCCCCCCGAAACAGGGATTGAAAATGAGGCCTCCGGCTCCGATTCCTGACTTTCGCGCCTCTTTCGAGAGCATAAAGTACGGATTACGCCCGGACGCTTCCGCGGCCATGACAATATTACGGCACAGCTCATTTTTTACCCAGCGCAGCGTCGTACCTGTCGCAAAGACTCCCACGGAGCAGAGAAATTGACCAGGTACGACGTGTGGATAGATAAAGGGACGCGTTTGCAAATTCGTCTGCGGTTGCTCCGAGGAGACGGCGACCCAGGAGCCGGACCCCAGCGACGCCGCCAGACGACCGCTCTTCCAGGCCCGGGCACCCAAGGCTATACAGCAGTTATCGACCCCGCCATTGATGACCTTTATACCGGCAGGGAGTCCCATAAGCCGCGCCGATTCCGCGCACAGCGTACCAATAATAGCGGTCGAGGGCAAAACACCCGGAAAAAAAGTCCGCGGCAGGCCAAGCAGTTCGAGAATCTCCTGGTCGTAGCACGCCTCTTTAAGGTTCCAGATACCGTAATTCCCGGCACAGCTCGGATCCGTCGCCAGCACACCGGTCAGTTTATAGTTTATATAGTCTTTTGTCCCCAGTACCGAGGCAATTTTTGAGTATAGGTCCGGCTCATGCCCTTTAAACCAAAGGAGTTTGAATGCCGGATAATTACCACTGGGAACCCCGGCTCCGGTTCTCTCGTACCACGTATCGGAATCCATACGTGAAAAAAATTCATTCGCCTCCCGAAATGCACGTCCGTCGGACCAGATGGGCGTCCATTCCCGCAGAAGTTCACCGCTGGCGTCCAGGGGAACCGTCCCTAAACTGTGGCCACCTACGCCGATACAGGCAATGTGGTCTGGGTTGAAGTCGACTTCACTGCGAACCAACTTCAGCAGCGTGCGACTACTCGCCGCGATGGCCTCCCACCACGCATCCGGCCGCTGTTCGTGGCAGTCGGTAACAGAGTAGCGCGTATTGACCTCTTCGAAAATCGAGCCAACGCAATCTCCATTTTCATCATAGAGGGAAGCCCGGCTTCCCCCGGTCCCCAAGTCAAACGTCAGTATATAATTATTCATGTTACGATCCTCCACGGGCGGACGAGAAATTTGAATAAACCGAAACTACCCCCTTTTATTCATTTTATCGGATATGGAAAGTAAAATCAAGGACCTTGTCACGAAAAACCGGAAAAATTTCCGTATTTTTTCTCGAAAACGGTTCTCGAAGTAACTTAAATCAACGCCGCAAGACGAGTTTTGTTCGTTCCTGGCGGCCGCGTAATCAGTGACCTCATTCCGGGAATCCCTGTACTCCGTACCGCGAACGCCCGGAGGCCGTTGGAGACTGTACTATATCTCCGGCGTTCAAAGAGGTCATCAAACTTAAAATTTAATCCCAATGGATCGATTATTGTCTTTGGGTACGCATTTCGCTACCACAATACAATCGTCGATACTGAATTAAAGGAGAAAGAACATGAAAACCGTATCCTGTGAAGCGGACTGCAAACTGCTCGACCTGAAAACCCGTTTTGACATTGAAATTCCCGCACCTTCGGCTCAGGACTCGTTCTGCATCAATATTGATAACGGAACCCTGGAAGTCTCGGCCCGTGATGCCGACGGCAATACGACGCCGCTTGGTACGTGGGACATTCACGAAGGCGTACACACCGAAGCCATGACGACCGAGTTTCGCGATGGTATGCTTTACATCCGTCTGCCCAAGGGCGACGATGTCCGACCGCGCGAGCTTCAGTATTCCGAGAAGATTTGCATCAAGCCGGTTGCCTAACCCCCGCTGCTCCGTGTGATGGCGTGCGGCTCGTGTCAGGGCGGACAGGTTCCCCGCCCGGGCCGCGACGGCCTTTTCCGATCCGGTTGTCCCCCGATCGGGTTGACCCGTTTGCCGTACGCCTCCACCACTCCCCTTCACGGCAGGAGTCACCAGACCACGCAACGCACCAACGGACACACCAAAAGATGTCTGATGGCCGTCTCTTTTTCCGCGGGAAATCGCTTACGTTCTTATCTTTGGCATGATACTTGCATAATTAAATACAGAAACTGCCAATTTGGCAAACCGGGCAACTCAAACCTGGACTGCGGTCCTCGTTACTCCAGTCGCCATGGTTCGATTCAGAAAAGGAGAAACCATCATGCAAATAACACCTGATAAATTTACCGTAAAGTCACAAGAGGCCATTAAACAGGCGGAAGCGCTGGCCCTGCAAAAGAATAATCCGGAACTGGCCCCCATTCACCTCCTGGCCGCTCTGCTGAACGAAGCTGACGGCAACATCAAGCCGATTCTTGAGGATATCGGCGCCAATTTGTCGCAGCTCGAACGTATGGTCAATGCGGAACTTGCGCATCTTCCCACCGTGCACGGAGCAACTTCGCCCGTCGTCTCCGGGGCCATCAATAAAGTCTTTATCGAGGCCGCTCAACAGGCAACTGCCTTGACCGATGAATTCATTTCTACGGAGCATCTCCTCCTGGCACTGACCCAGGTCGAATCCTCCGCCAGCCGAATACTAGGTCTCAATGCCCTCGACCGCCAAAAAATCCTTGAAGGCCTTAGCCACATCCGCGGTAACAACCGTGTAAGCGACCCGGAACCGGAAGCAAAGCTACAGGCGCTGGCTAAATACGGAATCGACCTGGTCGACCGGGCCAAGCGAGGAAAACTCGATCCGGTCATTGGCCGCGACGCCGAAATACGACGCGTCATTCAGGTCCTCTCACGACGCACAAAGAACAATCCGGTTCTCATCGGCGAGCCGGGTGTCGGTAAGACCGCCATAGCCGAGGGACTGGCCCTGCGCATCGTCGAAGGCGACGTTCCCGAAAGCCTGAAAAACAAAACCATTGTGGCTCTGGATATGGGTGCCTTGATTGCCGGTGCTAAGTATCGGGGGGAATTTGAAGAGCGACTCAAAGCAGTCTTAAAAGAAGTGGAGAATTCGGCCGGGCGCGTGATCCTGTTCGTGGACGAACTGCACACCGTCGTCGGGGCAGGCAACACGCAAGGCGGGAACGACGCGGCCAATCTGCTCAAGCCGGCCCTGGCTCGCGGCGATTTACGCTGTGTCGGCGCCACGACTTTGGATGAGTATCGCAAATACATTGAAAAAGATGCCGCACTGGAACGCCGGTTTCAGCCCGTGTACGTCGGTGAACCCTCAACGGAAGATTCGCTTGCCATTCTTCGCGGATTAAAAGATCGCTACGAGAATCATCACAAAGGCGTAAAGATTAAAGATTCCGCGCTCGTGGCCGCCGTCGAGTTATCCCATCGTTATATCGCCGACCGATTCCTTCCGGATAAGGCCATTGACCTTATGGATGAAGCGATGAGTCGACTCGCCATGGAGCTGGAGAGTGTCCCAACGGAAATCGATCAGGTGCAGCGGCGCGTCGTTCAACTGGAACTTGCCGCACGACAATTAGCTGACGAAACGGAACCCCATGCCAAGGAGCGTCTGGCCGAAATCGAGAAGGAAATTGCCAAAGATAAAGAGGAACTGGCGGCTCTCCGGGCACGATGGGAAAAGGAGAAAAGCGGTGCCGCTGATGTGCATCAGTTGCGTAACAAGCTGGCCCAGCTTCAGCACGAATACAAGTCGCTTGAAACCCAAATAAAAGAGGAGCAATCCTCGGGTCGCCCTGTCCAGGAATCCCGCTATCAGGAGCTGTACGAGCGCGATACCGAGTTAAAGAAACTGCTCGCTCAAATCGACGCGGCGGAAGAAGAGGAAGAAAAAGCCGCCAATGGCGATAAAACGGAAGCCGTCACGCCGAAAAAACTCTTGCGACAAGTGGTTGGCCCGGAAGAAATTGCGGAAGTCGTTTCCTCTTGGACCGGTATCCCCGTTAGTAAAATGATGGAGACCGAGCGTGCTAAATTAATCGTCCTGGAAGACCGGCTGCACCAGCGGGTCGTGGGTCAGGACGAAGCCGTTGAAGCCGTCGCCAACGCGGTGCGAAGAAGCAGGGCCGGGATCCAGGACGCCAATCGTCCCTTGGGGTCCTTCCTCTTCCTCGGTCCGACAGGAGTGGGCAAAACCGAACTGTGCAAAGCTCTGGCCGCCACTCTGTTCGACGACGAAAGTGCCATTATTCGTATCGATATGAGTGAATTTATGGAAAAACACACCGTTTCACGACTTATCGGGGCCCCTCCAGGCTACGTCGGTTACGAAGAAGGAGGCATGCTCACCGAAGCCGTTCGCCGTCGTCCTTACAGTGTCATTCTGTTCGACGAAATGGAAAAAGCCCATCGTGACGTCTTCAATATCCTGCTGCAAGTCCTGGACGACGGCCGACTTTCGGACAACCAGGGACACACGGTCGACTTCACGAATACGATTATTGTCATGACCTCGAACATTGGTTCACAGGCAATACAGGAAATCTCTGCCGAAGGCGGAACGGACGCCGAACTCAAGGAAGCCGTGGAACAGCTCCTCAAGGCACACTTCCTGCCCGAATTCCTGAACCGGGTCGACGAAAAGATTGTTTTCCACACCCTCGATCGGGAGCAGATACGTAAAATAGTCGGTCTTCAGATGAATAAAGTCATTGCTCTGCTTGAAAAACAGGGAATTGACCTTAAAGTTACGGACAAGGCACTCGACGAAATTACGCGTCAAGGGTACGACGTCCTCTACGGAGCACGGCCGCTCAAGCGGGTCATTCAGCATGAAATTGAGAATCCGTTGGCACTCGAACTGCTCAAACGGCCCGTCTCACCGGAAGAGACCGGTAAAAAGGTCATTACCGTGGATTACGACGGGCAGGACTTCGTTTTCCACGACGCCGTCTAGCACTCCCTGTTGACCTAAGGTCAGCCAGACGAATTAAGGGCGTTCTCCGCAAACGGGAACGTCCTTTTCATCGCCCGACGCAACTCGTTTCCACCAAATGGATTCCGCTTCCCGGTCGCGAATGAAACCGCAACGCGTCAGAATTCGCTGCGACGCGTAGCCGTCGCTATAGGTTTCCGCGATGACAGCGTTAACCCCCTCTTGACGCAAGACCCAACGGCACAGGGCGTCTACGGCCTCGGTCATATAACCCTTGTGCTCATATTTAGGCCCCAATCCGTAGCCAATTTCGACCTGCCCCTGTTCGTCCGGCTTCCCCTTAAAGTCGGCCGAACCGACAACAGTACGGTCGCTCTTGCGTATCAGCAGCCAGAAACTGTGATACAGGTAATGGTCGGGATCACCCCGCGTAATGGACAGCTGGCCTTTGACAATCTCCAGAAAATCCCCTTCCATCGGCTCGGCGTCATAGCGACAGTCAATCGCCAGTTCCAAGGCGGAAATATCGCTAGTCCAAAGCGATAAAAGATTTACATCAAGTGGTAATAAAATCAGGCGGTCCGTTTCCAGTTCCATTGTGATTCCTCCATTATTTCTAAGCGTGCCCCGGTCGCTCCGTCGTCTGCGGGTTCGGCGGGGAACACGCAGATGCGTAACGCAGCTGTTATTATACCACGAATGGTCGCCAAAAAAACAGCCACCATCGCAAAATGGACGAAAAAATCCGCAATCCCCTTCCCCGCACCGAGTTCTATCTTGCCCCACACGTACAATAACGTGCTTTTTGAGGAAAAAGGCAGGAAAAAAATTACTTTCCGCCTTTCGACCGCTTGAAAACATCGGCTGTTTATAATAGAATAGGAATACGTCGAAAATGAATGTACTGAAAAACATGAAAAGTAGTGGATTTTGGGCGTAATTTTGATTAACATAACAAATTGTAACTAAAAGTAAAGTTCATACCAGGTGTTTATGATGAGTCGAGAACTGGAAAAGATAAGAAATATTGGCGTTATTGCGCACATCGATGCGGGCAAGACGACCGTGACGGAGCACATGCTCTTTTATTCCAACTATGTGCATCGTGCCGGAATGGTCGATAGCGGGACGACGGTTACCGATTTCGACCCGGAAGAGCGTGAGCGCGGCATAACAATTCGCGCGGCCTGCGTGACCTTTAACTGGCGAGACTGCTGTTTCAATCTGATTGACACGCCAGGCCACGTCGATTTTACCGCCGAAGTCGAACGATCCTTACGCGTACTCGACGGGGGAATTGTTATTTTCAGTGCTCGCGAAGGCGTCGAGGCTCAAAGTGAAACCGTCTGGCGACAGGCGGACAAATACCATGTTCCCCGAATTGCCTTTATCAACAAGATGGACCGCGAGGGAGCCGATTTTTACGGGACGGTGCTTGAAATAGAAAAACGTTTAGGAGCCAAACCGATTATTATCTCCATTCCGGTGGGGCAAGGTCCGCCTCATGTTCCCGAGGCGTTTCGTGGTACAATCGACCTGATTGCCATGAAGCAGCTCACCTACACGAACACGAAAACAGGCGGCGAGGTTCACACCGCAGATATCGACGCCGATATGCTGGAGGAAGCGCAGCATTATCGCGAAAAACTGCTCGACGACCTGTCTCTCTACAGTGACGAACTCACGGAACTGCTCCTGGCCCAAGAGACCATTTCTGAAGAGATGATTCGCGGCGTACTTCGCGAGGCAACTCTTTCGGATATGGCCGTTCCGGTTCTTTGCGGTTCTGCTCTTGACGGCTTGGGCGTGCAGCCGGTCATGGATGCCGTCTGCTACTATCTGCCGTCGCCGGCCGACGTGCCGGATGTCCAGGGGCGTGACCCATCCCGCCCAGACGACCCGGAGACACAGCGTGCTCCCGACCCCAAAGCACCCTTCTGCGGACTCGTCTTTAAAGTCAAGGCGGACAAACATGGCGACCTCTTCTTCCTGCGTGTTTATTCCGGTACGCTCAAGGCAAATTCACGCATACTCAATCCGCGAGAGAACAAGAAGGAAAACGTGCCTCAACTCTGGCGCATCCAGGCGGACCACCGGGAACAGATACAAGAGGTGGAAGCAGGCGACATTTGCGGCGTGATTGGCTTGCACTTCAGTGTGACAGGCGACACGCTGTGCGATCTTAAATACCCCATTGTTCTGGAGCAGATAAGCTTTCCGGAAACCGTCATATCCATGGCCATTGAACCGGAATCGGCCGATGAACACAAGAAGCTCACCGGCGTTCTCGACCTTATGCGTCGACAAGACCCCACGTTTCGTGCCACGATCAACGAAGAAACAGGACAAACTCTCATCAGTGGTATGGGCGAACTTCATCTGGAAGTCATAAAGAATGAGCTTTTACGCGAGCATAAAGTCAAAGTGCGTGTCCATCATCCTCGCGTCAGCTATCGGGAATCGATACAGAAAGCCGTTGAGGTCGAAGGAACATGCCAGCGTACCCTCGGCGGGACACGTCACTTTGCAAAAATCCAAATGAGAATGGAACCGGTCTTGTCCGATTCCCAAGCCGTGGAAATTGCTTACGATTGTAACGACGAAGCCTTCAAACCGGAATACAAAAATATTGTCCTCGAATCCCTTCGGGAGGAGAGTCAAGGCGGCGGTCAGCTCGGATATCCACTCATCTCCGTCCGCATGGTTGTCACCGGTGGCGAATTCAGTGACACGGAAACGACAGAAGTCGCGCTACGCATTGCCGCCTCCGACGTCTATCGCAAAGGACTCGAAGCGGCTGGCATTGTCCTGCTCGAACCCATTATGAAGCTCGAAGTTGTTACGCCCGACGAATATGTCGGCGATATTGTAGGCGATCTGAATCAGCGACGCGGTGTCGTTACGCAAACGCACAATCGTGGCAAACTGACCGTCATTGAGTCGGAGACCCCCCTTTCGAATCTGTTCGGATATTCCTCCGCCGTCCTCAGCCTGTCCAAAGGACGCGCCAGTTCCTCTATGGAGCCGTTAAAATATCGACCCGCCGCTCCGGAGGTCCTCAAAAGCTTTATGCTTGATTAACCCAATATTGTGTGGCCCTCGTTCTCGTTACGTGGGCCGTCCTTCCCCGTGTTTCTTTACTTACCAAAGGAGTTCGTAATGAAAAAAATGTTTGTGTGTCTGACGCTCGCCGCTCTGCTCTTCTGCACTGCGGTCAATGCGGAAGTTCGACTTCCCAAGACTCTGACGTCCAATATGGTTCTCCAGCGTGACGTCCCGGTCAACATCTGGGGATGGTGTGCCCCGAACGAAGAAATCTCGGTTACCTTCGGCGATAAAAGCGTTTCTGTTAAGGGCGACGAATCAGGACACTGGCTGGCAACACTTCCCGCCTCGGAAGCGACCTGCGACGGCAAAGACCTGGTCGTTAAGGGCGAGAATGAAATTGTTCTCAACAACGTCGTGGTCGGCGAAGTCTGGGTATGCTCCGGACAAAGCAATATGGAACAGCCGCTGAATTCGTGGGGGCAGCCGCGTCTGTCCTGCACGGAAGAGGAACTCAAGGGTGACTACAGCAATATCCGGTTCAATCGTGTGCATCACGTTTTGGCTCCGGAAGAAGTCGAAGATATTCCCTCGGCCGGATGGCAGGTCTGTAAGGGCGGCACGCAGGCCGGGTGCACCGCGTGCGGTTTCCATTTCGCCGTCCGACTTCAGGAAGAGCTTGGCGTTCCCGTTGGTCTGATCGATTCCAACTGGGGCGGCTCCAATATTAACAGCTGGATTCCCGCCGAAGGATGGAGTCTCTTGCCGGAACTCGCCGATGCGGCCAATGAAGTCGCGGGCATAAAGAAAACGTTGGACGAACGTGAAGGCTACAGCACGCCGGCGACCGGTCTGAATCAGCAGGCGTTCGATGAACTTCATGTCTCTGGAAAAGGCGCCATGTATAATGCCATGCTGGCCCCTTGGAAAAACTACGCCTTCCGTGGCGCTATCTGGTATCAGGGCGAATCGAATGCAGGAGAAGGCGAATTCTATTATTTTAAACAGCGTGCCATGATTGAGCAATGGCGTAAGACTTTTAGTTGTGGTGAGTTCCCCTTCTACTGGTGTCAATTGGCGAATTTTCAGGCTGCCAGCGACGACCCCGCCGACTCTGGGGCATGGCCGGCCTTGCGCGATGGCCAAACGAAATGCCTCCAGGTTCCCAAAACGGGTCAGGCCATTCTGATCGATATCGGAGAAGAAGGCGACATACACCCGCGTAACAAGTTCGACGTCGGAAATCGACTCGCGTTCTGGGCCCTCGTAAAGGACTATGGAAAAGAAATGCCCTATGCCAGTCCGCTCTTTAAAGAACTTAAAATTGACGGCAATAAAGCCATTGTTACGTTCGACTGCGTTGGCAGTGGGCTTATGGTCGGTAAGAAAGAAGGACGTGGCCCCGCGCTTCAGGATGAAAATGGCAAGCTGAATCGGTTCGCCATTGCTGGCGCCGATGGCAAATGGTTCTGGGGCGATGCGGTTGTGACCGGCGCGGATACCGTCGAAGTCACTTCTGCCAACGTAGCCGAACCCGTTGCCGTTCGTTACGCCTGGCAAATGAACCCAACCGGCTGCAATCTCTATACGAAGGACGGGCTCCCCGCGACCCCGTTCCGGACCGACAAGTAAGGAATAGAATCAGGATATTGCGATGAAAATTATGGCCCCGGCCGGAGACGCCGAACGATTAATGGCCGCTATTCGTGGCGGTGCCGATGAAGTCTACATGGGTCTGACCGGCTTTGGTGCCCGGCGGTTCGCCAAAAACTTCCAGGTCGATGAATTCTGTCAGTCAATCGACCTGGCTCATCGCAATAATGTGACCCTTCACCTTACCCTCAATACGATTCTCTCCGAGGCCGAACTTGATTCCGTCTTGCCCGACGTTTCTCGTTTGGCCGCGGCCGGACTCGACGCGGTTATCGTTCAGGATTTCGGCGTCGCGCGACGACTGCGCGAACTCTTACCAACTCTGCCTCTGTGCGCCTCGACTCAACTATCTTGCTCACGGCCTGACGAGGCTCAATTCTTACAGCAACAGGGCTTCAGCCGCGTTGTCCTCGCTCGCGAACTCGACTTCGATGAAATCAAGGCCATTCGCGACCAAAGTACAATCGAACTGGAAGTCTTCACGTCCGGGGCACTCTGCCTGGGCGCAAGTGGAAAATGCTTCCTGTCAAGCTTTATTGGTGGGCGAAGTGGCAATCGTGGGATGTGTGCCCAGCCGTGCCGCCACCGCTATTTAATATCCCACCCCTCACAAAATTCGACTCCTGGCTATTATCTCTCTCTTGCCGACCAGTGGCAGGAACAGTCCGAACTTGCACGTCTGTTCAGACTTGGGGTGGATTCCATCAAAATCGAAGGACGCATGAAATCGCCGGTCTATGTATACGAAGCGGTTCGCTATTATCGCGGACTTCTTGACTCGCTTGAGGAAGAGGCGTCCGGCAAAAAAACGACATTATCGGGCAGAATTCGACGCGTCGTAAAAGATATGCCTGCGGACGACCTTTTCCCGTCGCAAATTGCGCCCCTGTTCAATCGGGGATATGCGAAAGGCTATCTGTACGAGCACGACCCCCACATCATTAATTCACAATTTTCTTCGAACTTTGGCGTCGAACTTGGCCCGGTGGAAGGAATGGGGATTCGACTTGAGCGAAAAGTTCGGCTCGGCGATGGTATTGTCTACCTGAACGATAAATTTGAAAAAATATCCGGCGGCAACGTTAGTCAAATTGATGTTCTTGATGAACGAACACGGCGCCGATGCCGCGCTACGGAAGCAGAGGCCGGACGCGTCGTCTGTTTCGATTCACCGCCCCCACCCGACGCCGTCATTGTCTATAAAACCAACGATCACAGCCTGAATCGTGAACTGAACCATCGCATCGCGGAAACAAAACGCTATTGCCCCATAACGGTCAAGTTACAGGCCCATGTCGGAAAGCCTCTTTCCCTGACCCTTACGCATGCCCGCGCGACAATACAAAAAAATGCAACAACGCTCCTGGAACCCGCTCGCAAAATTCCTTCGCCCGAAAATTCCACGCAGCAGGTTCTTTTCGCCGCGCTTGACCGCTTTGGTGACTCGCCCTTCTATCCCCAGGAACGGATTGTGGATGCCGACGAAAATGTTTTTGTGCCCAAATCGTTACTGAATCAATTGCGACAGGAAGCGACTGCGGCCCTGGAAGAAGCCGTTCTCAATTCCTGGCGGCGACCGGAGCTTAACGCTCGAATCGTGCCTCCCAGTTCCCTTTTTGTCCACTCTCTTGCCAAGGCCAACACACCCAATTTTGAACCTGATTTCGTACTCTCCGCTTGCGTTCGCACTCCGGAGCAGAGGCGTGTCTGTGAACAATTTGGAATCCCCAGAATTTACTCGCCGACTACACCACTTGCTGTCAATCGTCCGCAATATCCGGCAAACTCAAGTGCAACGGACCAAGCATTTGAACCGTTAGCCGGGACTCTTGATGAGGCTCTTCTTTTCGAATCGCGTGGGATTTCTTATGCCTCCGACTGGACCTTTAATGTCGGTAATATCCACGCGGCTGCGTTCCTGATCGAAAGCCTCCCGAACTTGACAACGATCTTTCTTTCCCCGGAATTATCTGCGAACGCTTGCGAACAACTGGCAAAAAACATACGTCGCTACATAGCAAGGCCGATTCGAATCGCGCTGCCGGTTTACGGTCGACTGACCGCCATGTTTACAAGAAAAACCCTCTTCGATTCCGAAGTCGTTCAGCTTCAGGACGAACTCGGGCATAATCTTCTCGTCGCAAAGAATAACTCCTGGTACCCCGAAGGCAAGGGCATGACCGGCAGTACCCTCTTTCTCGAAAATCCACTTGATATTCTCTGCACGCTCCCGAAATTGCAAAGCTGGAGTTTTAATGAAGCGCGACTCGATTTCACCTTTGAAGACGAGCAGGCAACTCTCGCTATTCTTGAACGCGCCGTCCGCCCAACTCGTGAGATCATGCCGCGATTCTCTTACGGATTTGAGCATGGCATTTTCTAACCCCGGCAGTAGACCTACAAAAAACTTGTACGTCAGGAATTGCCGCCCTTTGTGACGTTGCCCGGACCGTGCCAAACTACCGCGAGCATGGTTATGTCGTCGGACTGTTCCGCCTTCTTCCGATAGAACTTGACCTCCGACTCAACGTGGATGAGTAGCTCCGTGGGCGACATGGTCAAAACTTTGGGCGAATTGAGCAGGTCAAAAAGTCGTGTCTCACCAAAAAGTTCTTCCGACTCGTTAAATGCTTCCGTAACGCCGTCCGTATATAGGAATATGGCATCGCCTGGCAAAAGCTGTTGCACCGTTTCCTCGTATCGCATTTCCGACGCGATTCCCAGAACGCAACCACCCTTCTCATTCAGCCACTGGTACCCCTCCGCACCGTGACGCATCAGTGGAGAATTGTGACCGCCATTAACATAGGTAAGTTTGCCCGTACTGATTTCCAAAACACCTATAAATGCGGTAACAAACATAACCGCGTCGTTCGTCGCGCACAAACTCGCATTGGTTCGGTCAAAGGTTTCGTTCGGTTCCATACCCGTTTTTGCATAATTGTTTATCAGCGTCTTCGTGGTCATCATGAATAGTGCCGCAGGTATGCCCTTACCGGAAACGTCAGCAATAACAAAAGCGAGATGGTCGTCGTCCACCAGGAAAAGGTCATAAAAATCACCACCGACAACTTTTGCCGGGTTACTCGACGCGAAAATATCGAATTCATTGCGGTCCGGAAACGGTGGAAATACTTTCGGCAGCGCAGATAGTTGTATTTTATGAGCCAGCTCCAATTCCCGGTCGAATCGCTTTGCCGCTTCGTCTGCCAGTTTCTTTAATGCCTCCACGGTCTGATTTATGCCCGCGGATAGTTCTCGAAATTCCCGGTTCGTCGATACTTCCACCTTCTCGTTCAGATTCCCGTCTGTAATGACTTTCAGCGAACGATTCACTTGGTAGATACCATTGATTACAATTCGTTGAACCAAAGCGGAAACCAAAATAAAGACAACGCCAAATAAGACGAGATGAGCAACAGTTAGCTCCAGCGCAAGGTCGTCGCGATTCGCGTACATCTCATTCTGCGGCAAGATACCGATAAGAGTCAAATCGTCCACGTGATCATGACAGCAAAGATATTCTTCTCCTTGTACCTCGGCGGGGAAAGGGTCGACGTTACTTAAGATTTTTTTGTAAGAGATACCACATTGATCTATGTTCTTACCGATCAGTTTCGTGTCCTCGGCGCTAATGACTTTATCATTATGGCAAATAATAATCCGTCCATTATTGCCAATGCGCATTCCAATTGTCAGGTTGGCAATATCAGTAAGCTTTATGGCTTCCACGAGCCGTTCCGGAGTGTATGCCACCTGCACAATACCAGGCGTGTCGCGCCGCGCGACTCCCGTGTATTGAATCAGTTTATCGCCGGCGCCCTGCTTTTGTATGTCCTGTACCAGTTCAAAATTCGGGTCCTTTATCGCCGGCATAAAAACCCGCGACTGCTCCGATGACGCCATGTCGTATTGCTTGTACGCCTCCATCTGCGGATAGCTCGCGACGAGAATGCCCTTGCCGTCGGAGATATGCAGCTCATCAACCTCTAAATCGTGCGCGATTCTGACAAGCTCTTCTTCTTGATGCACCAAGTCCGGATCAAGACGTATCATTTCCGCAAGAGATCTCGCTTTCATTCTCGCTTCCGATTCCACCATTTGCCGAACACGGGTCAAATTCTCATTATTGATTTGCAGTTGTTCCCGGGCATCTTGAAGTCGCAGATGAATCAAATACTGCGCGTTACGCCGTGATTGCATCGTCTGAAAGAAGTAAGAAAGAAAAAAAATCACCACAAATGCTAAAGCGACAAAGGCAAAAAGCCATTTTTGAAATGTTTCCCGCATTGGTCCCACCTTTCTGAACAGGGGCAAAAATTCCATCGGAACGGGGTTACACACAACGACATAAGTTCATAAGATAGTATAACAGCAAAAACACGTTGTGTAAAGGGAGGGACCCGCCGCTGCTCTGCGTCAGATACGCACCTAAATCGCGTATCTCCTCAGGTCGAGCCATGTCAATAGAGCGCAGCGGCAAGGTAAAAGGAGCCAGCGGCACAAAGCAGTTCGTCTTCAGAGGCACACTTCTTCCAAGTCTCAACCGCAACATGCGGGTCACTCTGACAGACAATCTGTGGCTTAAACTTGCAACAATGGTTCCGTGCAAGCTCCGCCAGCTCACCTGCGGGCACCGCGCGCACCGTGCCCGGCGACTCCGTGCATATCACCGTATGAAAAACCGGGAAAAACTCCGCGAACATGCCTTGAATATCTTTGCCACGTGAGGACGCGAACAGAAGTGTCTTGCCATATTCCGGCCATTCACTCGTGACCGTATCGCACAAGGCCGCCACGCTCGACCTGTTGTGCGCCCCGTCCAAAATAATGAGCGGTACGCGTGAAATCAATTCGAGACGTCCGGGCAGATGCACTTCTGCCACCGCCTCGTTAAATTCCTTAAAGGACACGTTCGCCTCTGGCAGCTGACACAAAGTTTGCCACGCTGTTTCCGCATTCCACTTCTGATGTCGACCCACCAGACCCAATTTCATTTTCGCAATGGGTTCGGATACACCTGTGACCTGCCTCATCGGGGCCCGCTTCTCTTGCGCCTTTTGTTCGATTAGGGCACGAATCATCGCCACGTCGTTCGGTGTAATTACGTGAGGGCCGTCCTCGGACGATTCATCGTCACAGAAAAGAAGCGACGACCCCACCCCGGAGACAACAGGCACACCCTCTTTAATGATTCCGCATTTCTCCATTGCGATCGAGTCGAGCGAATTCCCCAATTGCTCCATGTGGTCCCATGCAATACTCGTAATAACACTCACAACAGGCCGGCATACGTTGGTCGCGTCGAATCGACCGCCAAGGCCTGTCTCCAATACAACATAATCACATCCCATCTGTGAAAAAATGTGAATGGCAACCAGAAATGACCATTCAAAAAAAGTCAAGGGATCCGCCTCATTTGAAAATTCCGTCCACTTATCCGCCAAATGGAGCAGAGTATCCGCAAACAGGTTCGCGTCGATATTCTCGCCATTGACCTGAAACCGCTCCAAAATTGAATGAAGGTGTGGCGACGTAAACAGCCCTGTCTTGTGCCCTGCCCTTTGCAAAGCGGCGGCCAGAAATGCACAGACCGAACCCTTACCTTTCGTACCCGCCACATGAATAATCTTCAGCTCGCGGTCTGGAGCTCCTGTAAAATCCAAAAAACTTCGCACACGGGCCAGGTTCACTGCCATCTGCTCGTAGGGAATGGTAATAAACGTCTCGTAATTCGTTCGACTATAAAGGTACTCCATTGCCTCGTCGAAATGATTCGTGTCCTTATCGAAATCCATTAGAGTTTCTCTCACTTTTGTTTTTCGCTCCCCATTTCCTCAAGCGAATAGACCGGCATTTCTCGGGCTTTTGTCAAAACGACTTCGCCCCATGCGGACCAGTCGCCATTGGAATTATCGTCCGGTCCGACGTCGGAGACACACTTTATGGTGACCCGTTGTCCGCACCAAGGGGTTAGGTCCGCGTTAAGCTTCTGCCACTTGAACTCTCGAACCGTAGCGTCGGCCAACGTGTGTTCCGTTCCCTTATCGTCGGTCAGAAGAATGAGAAAGCGAATTCCATCACCGGAGGTACTTTCGTCAACTTTTCCCACTTGAGCGGCAAAGTCAACAGACGAGGCAACAGGAACAGTAAAAGTATTCTCCAGCCACGCGCAGCCTGTTCCTTTAACATACGGCGGATGAATAAAAATGCCAGACTTCGGTATGTTGCCACACGTTACATTCGACCGAAAACTAAAGACCGTTCCCGTATTGCCATATTCCGTGGTGGGCGACTGACCCCTGTATTGTATGTATCGGGCCGGCGCCGATAACAGGTTTTGCGTCAGACCCTGATATCCCGAAGACAGACGGGCAACAGTTTCAAATAACGAACGATGAATCGTATACTGTTTTTTGCATACCACCGCGCCGCACGTAAAATTCAGCGACAAAGGAACGGAATCCGCCTCGCAGTCAAAATCAAATTCAAAGTTTATATTCTGTCCTTTCATTTCCGATCTTATGTCGGTCAGCGACTTGTCGCCAAGAGTACCCTCCAGTCTGACCTCTTGCGTGTTCCCCTGGGCAACCAGGACATTAATACAAATCTTTTTATCACAAACTTGAACCGATTTTATGAAAAAAGGCGCTGCAACCGGAACCGGTATCGTGCCGAACGGTGTATCTTGCCTTAGCAGTGATCCAACAGGAGCGTCGTGTGCTATTGTAATCTGCACATTATTGCCCTCATTTTGCTCTTTCCCGTCTTCATTAACAACTTTGAGCATCTCACCCGGCACAGCTTGAACCGGTTCGGTCGAGATTTTTACCGTTGGTTTATCCACCTTGTCAAGACGATAGCTTTCAGCGCCAGCCACCGGATCAATAAAGGCATATCCATTAACAAGATGAACCGGTGTCTCACAAAGTTCCTTCTCATCAATATCAAGAGCCACAGCTCGGTTAACGTCGAGAGCGAAGCCGAGTTCCCCTTTTTCAGGAATAATTTCGTACTGATGATTCTCAAGTATCCTGCAGACCGCAACGCCGTTTCCCAGTGCCCAGGGTAGATGTATCGTGTTGTTGCGCGTATTCACAAAAACATAATCAGGAGAAACGCAGAAGTCACAACGCACATTGTCTGTCAGGCAGGAGCAGGAGATGACACTGTTCTCCTCCGTCCACGCTGCCCAACCCAAAGGTGGAATTGTTACGGAGCTATTAACGCACATTATTTGTGTCTTACTTGCAAAGTTAGCTGACACAAGTGTCATAGTCTCATTCGCATTGCCATTGACACAAACGACCGTTCCATCCTGATAACGAACGACAAGCTGACGACGACTGATTATGCCGTTAGTGAGCGCGGCGTCCGTATTATACTCTTGACCAGTAGCGTCGAGATAGGCTATGGAAGCGACCTCCGTCTGCGTATAGTGAGCCGCAATCTGCTGTATCATAAAGTAGCTTGTCATAGCCCCAACCATACCGAAATCCGTAACCAGAAAACCTGGATGACCAAAGGCAAGAGTCGCTGCCAGAAATTCATCCAGAAATGCCTGCTGTCCTTCCGCGTCCTGACGCCGTTTACGAGCCGCGGGGTCATACATCTGTAGATTACCCATGCCGAAATTGCATTCTTGAGGATGAATTTTCAATAAATCGAAATCGACGAGCCACGGATTGCGAGTAAAAGCATAGGACTGATCCTGTCCGTAATTACCATCGGTTAACCCGCTGTAAAAGCAATGGAAATTCCCCTCGGAATAGACCGGACCATTCCAGGCCTTCTTTTGAAGGAGCATAATTTCACCAAACGGATAATACGTAGCGGCAAACGTACCAGCGCCAGGGACGCGCCAGTCGTAGTCCGTTCGTTCCCAGGGAGCCACCGCCGTGTGAACATCGCAATAAGCAGTTGAAAATTTAAATTTTTCCTGATTTATAGGCGAAAGTTTTTCGCAAAATTCAACCGCTCGTGACGGCTTCGGCGCGTAGCAGCGTGCCCAGGCCGGCAGAAGTTGATTTTCAGAAGTTCGCGTCACCATGTCGTAACTCCAGTATTCATTAACCGGAGCGAAATCGGTAAAGTTATTGTAGGGGCCATAGACGTAGCCGAGCGTGTCCTGCATATACCGGCTGTAGTCAGCCATACCCTGATCGCCCCCTTTAGCCGGCGCAGCCCGGGTTCGAAAAGTAAAACTTTCACCGCCGTCACGCCAGCAGGTTTCATGGTCCGTTACCAGCATTTCGCGAATCCCGTGCCGCCAATAGTTATGCCAATGCCGATAGTCATTCTGACGCGGATTGCCTGCTCCATGTGCATGCCAGACTTTCTTACCGGTTACTTCTTTCCATGGCGATACCGGATTGGCGATTACAGGAAGTACATCGGCAAAATGGGAACTTATCGTTACAGTAAATCGCTCGTAAACATCGTTATATTTTCCGTCTGTCTTCGTATTATAGGCCATGACCGGTCCGGACACAGCATCGTCTATGCCTATCCGCGGATTCGGTCGCACATTTGACGCGTTACTGCGATACCAGTCGAACTGTGACAGCAAAAACAGAGGCGTTTCGCATTCGCCCGCCAGGAATAAAACGGCAAACGGACGAAGATTATCTGCATATCCGTACTGATAATAGGGAATGGGGAAAGCCGTGGCTCTTTCGGTATCCGCTATGGAACCAAATTCCACCGCAGGAACCTGCCCACCGGGAGCCATCGTATCGACAACCAGGCATTTGCCAATAAGTTCAAACCGATAAACAACTTCCTGACTGATCGACTCCGAACGCAACTCCCAGCGAACATCAAGACGTTTCCCATCAACTTTCGCGTCGAGAAATTTGCGACTTATAACCGGTTCAGGCATCTTTCCGGAAACCACAAGCTGGTTGATACCCCCTTCTTTCATGGGCAGAAACGGCTTGCTGTCATTCCAACAGGCGGATACGTCCGACCAGGTTCCGGCGTCAGGCGTATAACGAACGACGAGTTTACCTTCAGAATCCGTACAGGTAAACAGCCACGCATCATTCTCGCGTGTCAGGGTATTGACCGCATTCTCTTCCGGCTCGGGAATTATGGTTGATTCCCGCGTAGGAAACGGCAAGGTTCCTTCCCCGGTATTCTGACCCGGAGTCTGTCCGGGAAACAGGGTCAGATTTCGTTTCGGTCGCGCCGTAAATTCCAGCGGACCGAACTCCTCGCGGAACAGGGCAAGATTATCGAAAAAGAGTACACGATCGTCCGTATTGCTCCCGCCCAGTACTCGTATGCCTGTAACCGCAACTCCAGCTTGATTGTATTGCTCCTGCTCCTCTGGAGTGAGTCGAATATGCGCCAGATGCCATTCTTTCCACACAACCGTAATGAGATTTTTTGCAATTTCCGTACCGTCAGGGAACCGAAACATAATTTGAATCGTTGTAAAAGGCGTGGTCAAGTCCTTTTCCCAAGCCCACGCGTTACCGTAAATCCAAAGACTAACAGCATCGAAAGGCTCGGACGGGACCGGAATCGGCTCCGACGGACGCACTGTAACGACAGGAGCGTCCCCCGTACCACGATAGACAAGACGACCGGTATGGTCACCCCAAATCAACTGTTCCCGGCTCTTTTCAAAGGTCGCCTCGGCATTGGACGACTCAACGGTCCAGGGAGCTTCTCCTTCAAAATCGACCAATGGTGTATGGTCGTCCGCAACACGATTGGCCCACTGAAGTTCATAAGGGCGTTTACCAACCGGCCCCGATTCATCGGCTCTCGTTTCGATTCCTCGCGACAAAAACAACGTCAGAGCGAAAAGGACAGTCAATAATTCTTTACAATGCGGCATGTCATACACTTTCAAAACAGGGGAGAGATGCGGGCAGGAACATACAGACGCACCAGTTGCGCCATTGTGTATAATTATACTGTCTATTGTCAGAACTTCAAGAGGCGGTAAACACCCGTTGCGACTCAATCGCGGCCGGAAGAAGTCAAAACAGGAGCCAGCCGAGTTGACGAACCAGGCCGGTGGCAGAAAAACTGACCAGGTACATCAGCATGACCCCGGCCGGTAGCATAAAGTCCCATCGCACTCGCCATGCCCGCTTGACGAACAGACGTCCTGACAGGTCAATGACAATTGGAATCAGGGCAAGAATCACCAGTCCTGTGGCTATTGCCTGCGGGTTACAGGTCACTTCCGGGATAACGCGAATCGGAAAGAGCAGCCAGCCGAAGAGCAGATCGACGAGTATGGTGCGCGTTCCAGCGGTCTCTTGCGTCTGAAGTCCGCGAAACAGCATTTCTCTTTCCCAGATTCCCGGCTCAAGAAGATTCCGCATACATTGCAGTAAAACGAGACACGATACCGTAAAGCAGCACCAGGTGGCAACCAGATATAAGCCGGTTTTTATTGTCAGTCGCGGTAAGTCCATACTGCGAAAGGAATAATTCCACAAAAAAGGAAAGACAATCCCGCTGAAAAGGAGCGAAAACAGGAAAAACGATACTATATCAACTTGCGTCATGCGTGACTCCAATTAAAAAAAATCATCAGGCGAGTCCGCGGCAGGCGAGCCATCGACAGGCAACGCGAGCGCCTTTAAAACGGCGGGGTCAGTCGTCTCCGATATGAATCGGACACTGCCGTCGCACAGGGACACATTTTCACCGTTTGCACCGTTTGCACCGTATGCCGCGCCAAAGCCGCACGGCGCCTTATTAATACCCAGTGCGGGGTCACGCGCATTGGCGGGGTCGCCCCACGGCCGACGCAGTTTACTAACTTCGCCCGAAAAAATCGTGTGCGCCGCGCCATCTGGCAGATTCATGAGTGACCAGCACTGCCCCGGCTGGAGAAGATGAACGTTCATGGCGTAGTCACATTGCGCCAGTCCGGACTCGTTATACCGATCTTCCTTGGTACCGAGCGGTGGAATCTCAAGTATCTTCAGCCGCGTTTTAAAACGCTCCTGGTTCTCCGGAGAAGTCCACGATTTATCGAAATCAATCTGTTCGTAAAGACTGGTCTGCTCCAGATAAGGGAGCAAATGCGTGGCCCAGCTCTGCCCCGGAATTCCGTGAACGTCAGGAATCCCGCGAACTGGCAGTACACCGTAGTTGTCCTCGTAGTTGTGCGCGGCTATGACTATCTGTTTCAAATTGGATGCCGATTCTAGTCGCGTAAAGATAGCGCGAGAGCGATCGCTCAAGACGAACCAAGGCCCCTCGAACGTCCCCAACCAGTACAGGCAATGAACGATGCACATCAGCGCCATGCCGGAAATGGCGACTCCCATCGCAAGGCTGACCAAAGCCAAACTCTTGCGCCAAGACCAGTTCCGCAGCATTGGCCGGACTGCCGCGTCCAGAAAAAAGACACACAGAGCAAATGCCGCGACTCCGAAAAGCAACGCGAACGGTTCCGTCGCCAGCCCGGCGAAGATACGCCAAAAGCCGCCTATCCAGCCAAAAAGCGGCAGTAAAAACAGACCACCCCCCAGCCCGGCCAGGACACCAAAGATGAGTACCAAAGTCACCAAGGTCACGCAAATTTCGCCCCTTGTATATCCCCTCGCCCGCTTCATGACCCGTTCTCCTGACCCGAAACTTGACCGCTACTCGGCAACGCGGCTTTCGGGAGCGACTCTATGATACGCCCTTGCCGGTCAAGCGAAAACCAGGAAGAATCGCTATTCAGCCGCGGCTCCTGGACCAGGATTTCCTCATGGTCCGGCGTGTAGATATACGCGTACCCGCCCGCACCCGGAACAAGCCACACGGATTCCTCAAAGCCAGCGTCTTCTTCCGTCGCCGGCCACTGACCGTTGTGCTCTTCCCGGTACTGCAGGAGAAGTTTTCTCAATCGAGAAAGAGACGCATGTCGCGCCGCCACAAGGGATTCCGGCAGCTCGTTCGACGGCAGGTACGTGGCCGGGTCATACGAAGGCCGCGCATCGTGACTCGTCTCGCCATGCGATAATTTATACAGTCTGCCTTGCGGCTGCCACGCTCCGGGCGTTAATAACTCGCGACTGCCGGCAATCATAACGAGCACGAGCAAAAAGAGGAATCCTCCTACAACGCACAGACTTACCGACCGTCCCCAGGTCAAACGCGGAATATTCGTATCCGCAAAAGCCCGATTCCACGACACGTAAACCAGGAACCCAGACACCACAAGAATCAAGAACAGTGCGGTCGATAACGAAATCAGGTGTCGTGCCGGTTCGTGATTCAGGACAATCGACGGCATTCCGGCAAAAACAGACTCGACCGTAAACACAAGCAACGTCGTTATTAGAGCAACCGTTTTCCAGTTCATTAGCAATTCCTCAACTCATATCGCTTCCCCATCGACATTCCTTTTTTGCTACGGTGTCGGAGAACACACGCTTCTTCCGAAACAGACGGCACAAAAGGGTAAGGCGGCCACGCTCATCGCTCCTCGCACCCCACTACTCATTATTGTAGCAGTTCAGGAATCAAATGTCAAGACGTCGCACCCTCTTCTCTGACAAGTCGTTCATTAGTCCACTGCACGCAGCAGGCCCTCCCTTCTCTCCTCGCGTTCTATAAAAAACTTCTGACCAGGCGAACGTCGTAAAACTTACAGAAAAGGGAGCATGTTAAGACCCGTGAGGCAACCTTGAAAAAAACGATGGAATTTGGGCTTGTAAATCACCGCTTCCATTGTTATAATCAGAATATTATCACAATTCACGTCAGGCAAACACACCACCGCCAAAAGACATTCCCAAAGCGTTACAAAAAACGTGGGATGCGCGGCTTAGAGTCTGGCGTAACACAACAAAGTAGAGAGTCGAGGTTCTCATGGCCTACACCGAAACAGTGCGTGAATCCTATTTTAGCCGAATTGGGGACGCTTTTAAAGGTGTTCTTGTTGGCATCATACTCATTGTCGCGGGAATCGTCCTCCTGTTTTGGAATGAAGGGCGCACCGTTAAGCGATACAAAGCGCTTAAGGAAGCCAATACAGCCGTCATTTCCGTTGACTCGACCGTAGTTGACCCGGCTAATGAAGGAAAATTAATTCATCTGACCGGTCCGGCCAAAACAAACGAAATTTTGACTGATGCCGACTTCAACGTCGCCACCAACGCCATTCGGCTCCAGCGGAATGTGGAAATGTATCAGTGGCAGGAGAACAGCGACTCTGAAACCAAAAAAAAGCTGGGCGGCGGCACGGAAACGGTAACGACCTATACCTACACGAAAACCTGGTTTCCTGCTCTGATCGATTCATCACTCTTTAAGGAGTCCGGGCACGAGAACCCGAAGAACATGCCGTATCAATCGCTGGAACTCCAGGCAAAAGAGGTCACGCTCGGTGCATTTCGACTGTCGGACTCGCAGATTCAAGCCGCAGGGCCGGAACAGGCATTCCGGGTCGGAGAGCAGGACGCGGCCGGAATGCCAGCTGAAGTCGACAGTGACCGTCCGGAACCTGCCGCAGAAACGAGCGATGAGAATGCGATTAAGCCTGTTGCCTGGTTTACCGAAGCGGACCGGCCCACGGTGACCGTAGACGCCTTTACCGTCGGCGAGGATGCCAAGACGATTTCGCTCAATCCGACCGCGACTACCGCTCCTGCCGCAACTACCGCGTCCGAGAGTCTAACGGGCACGGCAAAACAACGCACCCTTAGTGATGGTGGCTTTTATCTGGGTGCCGACCCTGCCCGGCCGGAAATTGGAGATATGCGCGTAACCTATTCTATTGTCCCCGCTACTTGTGAACTTAGCCTCGTCTCCCAACAGCGAGGGGACAGTTTCGTTCCTTATAAGACGAAAAATGGCTCCGTGGAACTCTTGGAATATGGTCATGTTACCGCGGAGGAGATGTTTACGACCGCGCAAAGTGAAAATACAATGCTGGCCTGGATTCTCCGGCTCGTCGGCTTTGTCGTCCTGTGCATTGGATTTAACACCCTGCTAAAGCCTTTTGCCGTTCTGGCCGACGTGGTTCCCTTTATCGGGTCAATCGTCGGAACAGGGACCGGCATTTTCAGCTTTCTCATCTCGCTGGCCATTTCTTTGGGAACCATTTCCATTGCGTGGCTCTATTATCGGCCTCTGCTCGGCATTCCGCTTGCGGTCGCCGCCGTCTTTTTCCTCTTCCTCGCGTTCCGACGCAAGTCGCCCAAAAGACAAGGAGCCCATTAATTGGGGGGAATACGCGTTCTCACCAGGTTTCACCATCACGAGCACACAAGGAGCCAAAAATGAAAAAACAGGGAATTGCGATTGCAATTGGCGTTTTTATACTGCTGGGGGTGGGCCTCATGACCTGCGTTATTTTTGCCAGTGACTCGCACAGCCCAGCACGGCTCTGCAGCTCTTGCGGGTTTGGGAGCAAGAAGGAGAACTGCGTTAAGTGCGGAAGCTGGACGCCCTCCAATTACTCCAACGCCCGACTCTGTAACTCCTGTGGATTCGGGAACAAGAAGGAGAACTGCGTTAAGTGCGGGAGCTGGGCACCCTCCAATTACTCCAACGCTCGACTCTGTAACTCCTGTGCGTTCGGGAGCAAGAAGGAGAACTGCGTTAAATGCGGTAAGTGGACGCCCTGAAGTAAGGGGAACCACTTGCCGAATCACTCTCTTTAGAATTACCAACCAGCAAAGGAAAAAAATGTCCCCTGATATGCCTCCTGTCTATCCGCGTTCCAACGACCCTACCGTCGTGGAACTTCGCGCCGTCATAACCGACCCCAATATTGAAGTAGGCGAATTTTCGTTCTACAACGACTTCGTTAACGACCCACGCGACTTCCAACGCAATAATGTGCTCTACCACTATCCCATTAACGACGAAAAACTCATTATCGGGAAATTCTGTTCTATTGCCTGTGGCGCAAAATTCCTGTTTACCTCAGGCAATCACACGGCCAAGTCGCTGGCAACCTACCCATTTCCCATTTTTTATGAGCGCTGGGGCCTGACGACCGATGGCATCACGCGGGCTTGGGACAACAAAGGCAATATTGTCCTGGGGAACGACGTTTGGGTGGGCTACGAAGCCGTGATTATGCAAGGGGTTACCATAGGCGACGGAGCCATTATTGGGACGCGGGCCGTCGTTACGAAAGACGTACCGCCCTACACGATCGTGGGCGGTCTTCCGGCCAAAGCGATCCGGCGCCGGTTCTCCGACGAGGTGATTGAGTCCCTCCTTACGCTAAGGTGGTGGGACTGGGAACCCGAACGCATACGTCGCAAGATAACCGCCATCCAGACAGGCGACCTGGCAGAACTTGCGAGTGACTAACCTCTGCCGCCTGGCGTGGTTACGCAGTTATTTTTCCGCGGTTATT
>JAUNSJ010000033.1 GCA_030539295.1 Planctomycetia bacterium
AAATATCCTCTACGATACAACAACGTTTTTTGTCCAACAAACCGAGTCCACCTCAATCATTATATTCGTGCGATTAAGAATTTCGGAACCTGGCTTTATGTCAATGAACGTATTATTCGCGATCCCTTTCTGAAATTGAGAGTCCTGAATTCGGCGGTCGATCAACGGCATTGCCGTCGCGCACTTTCGGACGATGAATTTACTCGATTGATTCATTCCGCCGCGTCCGGGCCTTCCGTTCAGGGAATCTGCGGTCGGGATCGTGTTATGCTCTATTATCTCGCCGCATGGACCGGATTTCGCCGAAAGGAACTCGGCTCTCTCACACCAACCCACCTTGTTCTGGACGGAGCTAATGCTTATGTTCAAATTCAGGCATCCTATTCGAAACGAAAAAGAAACGACCTTCAATATCTTCATCCGGGACTGGTCGTTATTATTAAAGAATGGCTCAAAAAACGCCAGCCTGCTCACGATGAAATTCTTTTTCCAATCTCAAAAGAAAGTTGCGGAAAAGATCGCCGAACCGCACTCATGATCGCTTATGATCTTGATTCGGCTCGTAAATTCTGGATTGAAGAAGCCGATTCGCCCGAAGTAAAAACCAAACGTCAGCAAAGCGATTTTCTAAAATATCAGGACTCGCAAGGCAGATTCGCCGATTTTCATGGTTTGCGTCATACCTTCATTACAAACCTGTCATTAAATGGCGTCGATCCAAAGACCGCGCAAACGCTTGCCCGACATTCGTCTATGGAACTGACCATGAAGACATACACCCACATTAACGCAAAAGTTCAGCAGGACGCCATTAACGCACTTCCCAGTCCTCTCAAATCGGACGCCAGGAAAGAAGATGACGCGAAAGAAGAAAAAGAAGCGGAATAAATAATTTCGCATTTGGTGTCCGCTTGTAACAGGCACGTTTTTTCGAAAGAAGAACGGGCCTTTTTTATTTCTTGTTATCAAATCGGTTATTGAATTTATGCAGAAGAGAAATCGACCAGGACAATATTTTCCCTAAAAAAAAGTCAGGAACAAGTTACCGTTTGCCTAAAAGATATTCGACTCGACATTGGATAAAGAATTTTGTTTCAAACAGCGGGCGACTGACGCGTACTTTGGATTGGCCGGGTACTTCTTTGCGCAAGTGGGGACTCGGACAACACGGGGCCGCACAGGGCGTAAAATTTGAAGAAGACGAAAACGAAGAGATACCACGAGACTTTTCGGGCAACCGGGCGATAAAGATTTTTTTCGAATATATGAGAGTGCCCTGGTCATCCGTCCGGTTTCTTTGCATAGCCAGTGCGCGGATTCTTGGACCGAATGCGCGGATAATGACCAAAAAAGGATAGATCAATGCTTTTATCGCGGCACCATTTGGGCACCATTTAATGCTTTTAGTTATTTGATACGAATACGCCAAGAAACAAAAATATCATAGGTACCGATATTTACGATACCTATGATATTTGTGCAAGAGGCGTCGGCCGGATTCGAACCGGCAAATCGCGGATTTGCAATCCGCTGCCTTAGCCGTTTGGCTACGACGCCGAAATCATTTGAATTCGTCTGTTCATTTCGACCGTATGAGTAAGTCATCCGAACAAAACCAACCTCAAAAACAAATATGGCATGATTGTATCAGATTTCCAACTCTTTACAAGGGGGACAGACGCCAAAATTTTTCCCAGGCCCTTCCCGACCACTCGCAGGCCGCGACCCGTCAATGCAAGTGCTATAAGGTTTTTACACCCCACCTCTTGCGATTCGTCCATCCATCACCATCCCCTTCTCACCGGCTCCTTACACTAAATGATAGCCCAGCGACTGCGAAATAATACGGCAGGTATCCATAACGCGGGTACCGATAATCTGTTCAAATTCGGCAAAGGTATAGTTCATAGCCAGAACCGACGTATTCATGGCCGCAACGACCTTTCCCGAATAATCGCGAATCGGGGCGGCAAAGCAGATTACCCCCTTGGCGTATTCCTCTCGGTCGAGCGCAAACTCGCTCTTACGCACGCTTTCCAGCTCTTCGCGAAGTTTGGCCGGCGAGGTAATTGTCTGAAGCGTCAGTTGCGGCAGGCCTTGACTGATAATCTTCTCCTGATAGTGCTCGTCGGCATAGGCAAGCAGGACTTTTCCTGCCGCAGCCGCATGAAGATAGTATTTCCGACCCGCGTGCCCTATCACCGCAACATCTTTTGTACTATTGAGATGCACGACATACAGTACGCGGTCTTCGTCCAGAATACCCAAGCTCGTACTTTCGCCTATCTCCTGCCAATAGCGCTGCATTGGCTCAGTGGCCATCTGCACCAGATTCGAATGATTGATCGGTTTACTCGTATGATAAAACGGGACCAGCGACATGCGATAGCGAGGCCCTTCCGACTCCGCAATAACCCAACCTTCGCGAATAAGCGTCTGAAGCAGCCGGAAAACCATATGCTTATTCAGGTCCATTGCCTGTGATATCTCGGTGAGCGATAAGGGGTTGCGCGCGTCGCACAAAAGTTTGATCAGGTCAATTCCCTTCGCCAAACCCGGCACATGGTAATTGTTTTGCTGTTTGACGGCCATAATAGATAACGTCGATCCCTTCTAAATTGACTCCGGTAACCACGGACGCAAAGGCAACCAACAGACCGCTGCCCGAACCCGCACCCTACACAAATATTACTGAAATTCAGAAGTCTGTCAAGTAGAAATCCCAAAATTACACCAATAAAACATTGTTTTTTATTATTTATTCAAGAAAATTACCAGCTATGCTATTGACATTCGTTCGTGATCATGCTATAGTGGTAACAGTGGTTCACGGGTGTATCCACATCATCCGGAATCAAATTTCGGTATGCGTTTGGCAAAAAAGCATGGAAACGGGCATTCCCATTTCAGCCAAATTGCGTACCGTCCTCAAAAACACTTTAGACAAAGGAGACCAACTTATGAAAACGAAGTACCAAATGGCAAGTACCGGCACGCCGGTAAGATACGGGGGGGGGGGGCTTTAGGAGCCATAAAGCGTTTCCTCGCCTTTACACTGGTGGAACTCCTGGTGGTCATAGCGATTATCGGGGTACTGATCGCGCTACTCCTGCCAGCGGTACAAGCTGCACGGGAAGCCGCACGACGCATGCAGTGCACGAACAATCTGAAACAGCTCGGCCTGGCCATGCACAACTATCACGACGCCAATAATTGTTTTCCCGCTGGTGTAACGACCGGTCCAAGCAGTGCGAGCAATACAACGGAGCGGAATCCAGACGGATATTTAAGTGATTTCTCTTGGTACGCAAAAGTCCTGCCCTACATGGAAGCGACCAATGTCTACTCCCTGTTCGATTTTAAACATGGTATTCTACACGATAATAATAACGAAGGTCGTATGACAAAAGTGGGTGGATTCGCCTGCCCCAGCGATCAGGGTCGCATGACGGAACAAGATTGGGGTAGTGAAACCGTTCGCCATCGCCGGCTTCGCGCCAATTATCTCATCAATTTTGGCCCTGCAAACTTCCAACAGTACGTTGATGATTCTTGGGCACAAACCAATGGCATCGCACGGGGGGGATTCGTGCCTGGTCCGTTTACGCTGGAAACATGCTTCAGTTTTGCCAATATAATCGACGGGACAAGTAATACACTGCTCATGTCGGAAATCATCATACCCGACGATTCCCCAAATTACGAAGGTCTTCTCGGCGATTTCCAGTCAGGCTGTTCCGGGTATGCCTTTACCGGCTGGTGGACGCCAAACTCACGAAATCCGGAAGGGGATTTTATGGACATTGCACCGTCCACACAGTATCAGGGAAATTATCGGCCTGAGTTCTACGGGATTGGTGGTGAAACCTCCGCGGGGGACGGCAACAACGATGTTACCAAGCAATATGGAATACAAAAAGGCACCGGCACGATTACCGCACGCAGTATGCATTCCGGGGGCGTCAATGCGGTTCTTTGTGATGGATCCGTCCGGTTTTATTCCTCGACGATTAAGCGAACCACGTGGCATGCTCTTTGTTCCATTGATATGGGCGAAACAGTGACGACTCCCTAGCGATTGGTCCCTATAAAACATATAAAGAATCCATACACAAAAGAAGGCATAAAATGAAATTGTCAGTATATAAAAATATTAGAAGATGCGCGATTCTTGCCGCGCTGATTTTGCTTTTGCCCCTGGCAGGATGCTCGTCTGAAAAATCGGTCAATTGGGAGCACCGCACCGTACGTGGCGTCGTTACTCTCGACGGCAGCCCGGTTCCCGACGCGACCGTCATGTTCTCTTTTCCGGAAGGGGCCGTCGCGGGGAAAACGGATAACAGTGGAGCCTATGAAGTCAAAGATGTTTTTCTGGGCGATGTCCTTGTTACCATCTCCTGCGTAAAAGATACCGGCAAGGTCGACTCCAATCCCGTTACCGGCTCGCGTCCCATTATGGAAAACATTCTCCCCGCCAAGTACGGTTATGGGCAGGGAATAAAAATGTCCATTACACCCGACGATGAACCCGTCAATCTGGAGTTGACTTCCAAATAAGTTTAATCATCCCTATCCCGGTTCTTCCGTGATACAAATCCTGCAGGCCGTCGTTTGCAAACATGACTTCAAGCGATTGCCCGCAGGCCTGTTGCTCTCTGCCTTAACGAGCCGACAAAATCGCTATTTACATCACCTTCCCATTTGCACTAAAAGGAGTATCCATGTTGCGCAATCTCTGGTTCCCGTTTTTTTGTTTTCTTACCCTGTGTGTGACCTCTTTTGCTGAGGAAGACTACACGCCAATTAAACCAACCGCGATTTTTACCGACGCGGACGCATTCCCATCGCAGACGGGCGAGTACGTCGTTGAAAATTCAATCGATAGCAATCCGGAAACATACTGCTGTCTGCTTGACACCACACGGGATGGTAAGCAAACGGAGACCAATCCGCCTCAAGCTGCTGCTCCTGTAACCGGTCGCCTGACACTGGATTTTGGTAAGCCGGTCGAACTTTCGGGGCTTGCCTTAACTTCTCGTCACTCATCTGGTTCCTTTCTGCCCCGACTTGTGAATGTGTTGTCTTGTGTAGCGTCGGAAATGGTCGCCGATTCCGGACTTGAAATATTAAATAGCAAAAGCGTACCGGTCACCACAAATGGAAATACCACCTTTTTCCTTTTCCCCAAGCCGATAACATCGCGTTATTTTAGAATTGATGTCCTCGATTCCTGTGAATGTGGACCAACCCATTATAATTTTCAAATAGCTGAGATTGCCGGATTTAAAGGACTTCCAAAAGGTGTGGCCTTTCCAAACGCACCCGAACTCGCCTTTCCGGAAGAGCGGCTTTTGCGCGATTGGCTTTATCAGGATTATGGTCTTGATACAGCGGCCTGCTTTGCGTCTTCCGAAAACGCATCTCTCGAATTGCAACTTATTGAAAAAGTTCTAACCGAGCTGAAAGACAATAGCGAAAAGATCGACGTGTATACGAACGAACGTGACCGGCTCACGTCCTTGAATCTGCCGGGGAGCGATCCCCAGTGGCGCGAACTCTATCACAAAATGTGTATTCATCGCCGGCAGTTGCGACTTCAGCCGCTCCTGGCCGAAACGCGTCAGATTATTTACACGAAACACTGTCTGTTGAGCGGACCTGTCCATTATGCGTGGACCGACGAGGTAACCGACCAGCAGTACACAGAACGCATTGCCGATTTTCGACCCGGTGCCCAGCTCTGCCGTCTTACCCTTAACGAAGACGGGACCGCCCGGAACGAAATTCTCCTGCAAAAACCGGACGGAATGATTCGCGACCCGAATCTCTCCTGGGACGCTTCTGAAGTCGTCTTCTCCGCTCGCGAAAATTACACCGACGACGATTTCCATTTATATATTATGAATCTTAACGACCTCTCCGTGCGACAGGTCACCAGCGGCAAGGCCGTAAGTGACGTTGAGCCGGCATTCCTGCCCAACGGCGACTTGGTCTTTCAGTCGACCCGTTGTGTTCAGCTTACCGACTGCTGGCGTCAAACGGTCTCGAATATCTATACCTGCACGGCCGACGGCAAAAAACTGCATCGGCTCTGCTTCGATCAGGTCCATACAAACTACCCGCAAATTCTCGACGACGGACGCGTTCTCTATACGCGTTGGGAATACAACGACCGCGGCCAGATTTATCCGCAACCACTCTTTACCATGAATCCGGACGGCTCCGCACAGACCGCGCTCTACGGCGAAAATTCCTGGTTTCCAACCTCTATTTTACACGCACGCGGCGTCCCCGGCTCCGCCAAGGTCGTCGGGATCGCGTCCGGTCATCATGTGCATCAGCGCGGCAAGCTCATTCTGGTCGATCGCAGTCGCGGTACTCAAGGCAACGATGGTATCGAATTTCTCGCTCCCCGCCGCAAGTCCGAGATTCCTCCCATTTCACAATACAGGTGGGATTACGATGCCTTTGGTCAGGATGGGGAACAATTCCAATATCCCTTCGCGCTGGACGAAGAAAACTTTCTCGTAACCTACTCGCCCGAAGGATACATCATGCCCGGAGGCAATAAGAACAACGTAATTTATGACCCGCCGTTCGGTGTCTACTGGATGGCCGACGACGGTCGTCGTGAACTGCTCGCCTGGGACCCCACCACCTCCTGTAATCAGCAGATCGCCGTACTGGCCCGACCGGTCCCTCCGTGTAAACCGTCGTCCGTCGATGGACAGAAAAGTCGCGGCTCCTTCTTTTTGCAAGATGTCTATATTGGTGAACCCATGAAAGGTGTTAATCGTGGTGAAGCGAAACGCATCCGCGTCGTCGGCGTTGAATATCGCGCTGCCGATGTCCTCTATAATTCCAATACAGGCGAGGCCGGCCCATCTCACTCCCGCACGCCAATCTCCATTAACAACGGCTCTTGGGATGTCAAACATGTTCTCGGCGAAGTCGAAATCGAAGAAGACGGAAGTGCCTTCTTTGAAGTGCCCGCACGCACGCCCCTCTATTTTCAGGTCCTTGATGCAAAGGGACTCGTCCTGGCCACCATGCGCAGTTGGTCAACCCTACAGCCCGGCGAAACCTTTGCCTGTATCGGATGCCATGAAGATAAACTCGAAACCTACACGACCGACGGCACAAAATCACTCGCTATGAAAAAACCGGTGCAAACGTTGCAGCCTTCTCCCGGATCCCTTTCTGACCCCTATCGATTCGGGTCGACCGATTCCGTCGCTTCCTACCTCGGAATCAACCGGGCCAAAGGGCAGTCCGGCCCATTCGACGGATTCAGCTATCCCCGCGAAATTCAGCCGATTTGGGACGCTCACTGTGTCTCGTGTCACGATGGTAACGAGCACGATGGTCAGCAGATTCCCCTTAATCTTTCCGGAAAAATCGGCGAATACACTTGGGACCAGTGCCCGAATAACGGCGACGCCACGCAAAACGCGTTACGCGATTTTTCCGTTTCCTACCTTGAACTGACGAATTACGGGCACGGCTCGCCGCTGGTCAACTGGATTAGTGCCCAATCGCGGCCGACTCTGCTCCCGTCACGATTCGCCGGCTCCGCTCGCAGCCAACTCATGAACTATCTCGACGGTTCCCACTACGACGTGAAGTTAAGCGACCGCGAGCAGCGACTCGTCGCCTGCTGGATTGACCTTTGCGTCCCCTTCTGCGGATCCTATACCGAAGCAAATCAATGGTCCGACGAACAAAAGAAGACCTACGATTACTTCGAGCAAAAACGCGAGCACTGGGCCGGCGAAGAGCTCAAGGCCATGAAAGAGACTCCTTAAAATTTCGCAAAAAACATAATTTTACTATTTTGCCTAAATTACACCCATTCTCCATACGGCCCTTACCCCCTTTACGCTAAGGGCCGTATGCGTTTCTCCTCAAAAAATTTTTGGGAATTTTCGAAAAAAGCCCCTTTTTTTGCCTTTGTCGGCTTGCGGCTATAGACAGCGGCACCTTCGATGCGGTATAATAGAGGTCTGGCCTTGGGGACTCCATGCCCCATTTTTAACCATTCTAACTACTATAAGATGAATCACGCAAAGGATTAAAGTCATGAAACAGAAGATGAGTCGACGTTATTTTCTTGGTCGGGTTTCGGCCGCGACCCTGCTCTCAAGTCAGTTGGCCGCGTTCCCCGCACCCGGCCTGGCCCAGGACCGCAGTCCCTCCTCCCGTCTGAATATTGTCAATATTGGCATAAACGGCATGGGCGGCGGCAATCTCAATAGCGTAAAAGGCGAAAATATCATTGCCTTGTGCGATATAAACGAAGAAAATCTCGAAATCAAAGGCAAGGAGTTCCCCGACGCCAAACGCTACTTCGACTTCCGGACTCTGTTCGATGAGGTTAAAGACATCGACGCTTGTGTCGTCTCCACGCCTGACCATACCCACGCCGTGGCCACCATAGCCGCACTCAAACGTGGCATACATTGCTACACAGAGAAACCGCTCGCCCACGAAATCAACGAAATTCGCGCTATGCAGAAACTCGCTGCCGAAAAGAAGTTACATACCCAAATGGGCACCGTGATTCACGCGACCGACAATTATCGACGCGTTGTCGAACTGATCCAGGCCAAAGCCATTGGCGAGGTAACGGAAGTTCATGTCTGGTGTCAAAAAGGTTGGGGCGGTTTCGCCATGCCGACCACAACGGTCCCCTGCCCCGATACGATTCATTGGGACCAGTGGATCGGTCCGGCACCCATGATTCCTTACGACCCTTGCTACCAGCCCGCTCGCTGGCGCGGCTACTGGCCGTTCGGCACAGGCACGTTCGGCGATATGGCCTGTCACTTAATGGACCTCCCCTTCTGGGCCTTGAATCTGGGCTATCCGAAATCGGTCGAAGCCACCTGTCCTACGGATATGGACCCCATGCTCTGTCCACTCGACGTTACCGCGCGTTACGAATTCGAACTCACCGACCCCGACGGCAAAACGCGGACACTCCCGCTAACCTGGTACGACGGTGTGTGTCGCCCTGAAGTCATTGCGGAAAAAGGCCTTGAAAACCTCGGGATGGGCATAATCTTCGTCGGAACCGACGGACTGCTCGAAGCCGATTACGGTACAATTCGCCTCTATCCGGAAGCGAAATTCGCCGATTATAAACGGCCGGAACCGTCCATTGCTCCTTCGCTTGGTCATCATGCCGAATGGCTCGAATCCATCCGACAGGATAAACCGTTGAGTCTCTGTGAATTTCAGTATGCAGGTCGGCTTTCCGAAGCGGTTCAGCTCGGGGCCGTCTCCCTGCGCGCCGGCAAAAAGAAACTTCTCTACGACGCGGCCAATATGAAAATCACAAACTGCCCGGAAGCCAATGCCCTTCTGGCCCGCGACTACCGCGACGGCTGGTCACTCGACTAACCACGCCCTGCCCGGAAACAGACGGTTTTATTCCCCGTCTGTTCCCGATATTGTTTCACAACTTTTGTATTTCGAGGGACTGCCATGAAAAATTGCACAAAAATATTAAATTTAATCACTCTCACACTCGTGCTTCTCTACTCCACAGTTGCCATCGCGCAGGACAGAATCCAATGGGTACCGCTCTTTAAAGGAATTCAGGCCGCTCACGTGGAATGGAGTGACCCTCTTATGAAAATTTCACTCCTGCGTATCAATACAAACGTGGGCGGGATTGAATTTCACACCACCGGTCGGCATCCGGAATACGCTGATACAACGAGCGAAACCGACCGACGCACCACGGTTGACTTTCTCAAGGAGAACAACCTCTCCGTCGCAATCAACGGGAGTTTTTATACCCCGTTTAACCAATCGACCACAGTCAGTCGCGGTCCTTCCAACATTACAGGTCTGGCCATTGCCGACGGAGTTGTCGTCTCCAGGCCGGAGAATAATTTCCCCTCTTTTATCATTACAAAAAAAGGAAAATTTGAAATTCGACAGGTGGCTCCCGATGAATCACTCGATGAAATTCAGCTCGCGGTTTCCGGAAGTGCAATTGTCCTGAAAGACGGTAAAGTCGTTACCAACGCCGATACTTCTGTTCACCCACGCACCGCCATTGGCATTTCTCGCGGTGCCCGCTACATCTATTTCATGACCATTGACGGCCGGCAGAACGGATACAGTATCGGCGCCACGCTGGAACAGGTCGGCTTCTTGCTGAAAAAAGTCGGTGCCGCGGAGGGGATCAATCTCGATGGCGGGGGCTCAACCACCATGGTCTATATGACCCCGCAAGGTGAACCCGCACTCTTGAACCGCCCCGTTGGACTCGGCAGTCCCTATTCCCTGCGCCACAACGGCAATAGTATAGGAGTCAAAGCAAAGAATCTTCCGCTGTCTCTGTAAAAGAATCCCGGTCCCGCGGCGAAATTCCCCGGATTTTAGGGTTTTCCCCTCCAGAAACGGGGCTTTTCGTCTTGGCCGATGCGTGTCAGACGACCACCGACCGGAAATCGTCATCCAACCGAATCAGACACCCGCCCCACGAAAGCCCTACTCCAAAGCCCACCAGCAAGGTTAACAGGCCCGGCTTGAGAAAACCGTCGTTCATCGCGTCCACAAGAGCGATCGGAATACTGCTCGAAACCGTATTACCGCGATTCTTCATCTGATTATAATACACCGCCGGGTCAAGCTCGCACATAACTTGCAACCGATCAAGCATATAGCGATTCGCCTGATGAAATACATAGCGGTCAATGGTCATATTGCGCTGCTGGCACAACTTGCGATACCGGTCGATTAACGGTGGAATACGGTCGATCGAAAAGGTGAAAATGCCGGGGCCGTTCATAAAGAGATTATCTTTCGAGCGAAAACTGCCAAACGCATCGGGCCGGACTTCCGCCGTCGCCTCGCTTGAAGGAAGACGATGTGCCCCAGCCGGCACCATGAGAAGGTCCGCCCCCGCGCCATCGGTTCCAAACTCAAAGTTCCCCATCCAGTGCTCCGACTCCGACTGCTCCATATCCGCCACCAACAGAGACGCAGCCGCCCCATCGCCGAACAGCGGACGCGACGCTCGATCAAATTTATTAATGTACTTGGAATAAGTTTCTGAAGTAATAAATAATATTCGTTTAGCTAATCCAGCCTCCAGCAGCCCTTTACAGACGCCCAGCCCATAGATATAGCCGCTACAGCCCAGGTTTATATCGAACGCACCGCAGCGCTGCGGCAGTCCGAGCCGATTCTGCAGCAGACACGCACTCGTCGGAAGGAAATAGTCAGGCGACTGCGTACAAAGAACGACGAAATCGATCTCATCCCGATTGGCGTAACCCGCGTCGAACAAAGCATTTCCAGCTTTTTCCGCCATATCGACCGCCGTTTCACCCGGCGCGGCAATAGGACGGCTTTCGATACCCAGTTTCCGCGTAATCTTCTCGGGAGTCCAACCGGAGAAAACGCGAGCCAACTCTTCGTTTCTCAGTTGTTCTGTCGGTAAATAACAGGATATTGCGGAAATTTTGGCGGCAACCACGAGTAACCTCAATGAGCACATCTAAACTTCTGTCTTGCGGCGGAACGATCCACCCAAGAGCGAAATGGGTTTTATATTTAATAGATTATATCAAAAGCATCCGTATTTTACAAGGAGGGCCTGCTTACACGTTCACGACTGCTCGCACGTCGGGAACCAGCAACAACGTTCCCGGGAACTGCCAACACGCCCAAATTCGACATTCCGCCTTCACATTGCAAAACAGTCCATAACGGCGTAATATGACTATAAAATCGATTTTAACTGACTTTTTTAATAAAAATTGGGGTTTTTGGTAAAAATGCCCTTCTAAAGAGAACGATTAAAGCCTAAAATCTAACAAAGGAATAGAGGGATGCTGCGCGCACCAAATGGGTGTCGCGTCATGTATTTACGGGCGAAATTTTCCGCCTTGCCCTCTTTTATACCAGATTCCACTCGACTTTTCCCGTCACCAGGCTTCCGGGCAATCGGATTACTGACAAACTGGTAAAAGTGGAGAAAATTGAGCGTCGGTAGTATAAATTCGGAGCAGATTATGTTGTTATCGGGACATGGATGGATAAAAAAGGCCGTTAAGCAGTCTGGCGTGAGCCTGTCTGCCCTCGTCGGACGGGAGTCGTCTAAAGCTGGTAAATGCCTCGGGCAAGCGAAACAGTGCCCTCCACTCCGTACCCATCGGGCACTCGCCCTGGAACAACTGGAATCGCGAGAACTACTTAGCGCCGACACCGACGTTCTGAACAATCAAGCGATGTGGCAACAGAACGTCGGCACAGAGGAAACGGCCGTCTACGTCACGACTCTTTCGGACAGGGTCGACTCCTCGGACGGGCTGATTTCCCTCCGCGAGGCACTCGGCTACGTCTCTCACTACACACAGGACCGCGGCGTAATAAAATTCTGCGTACAGGGCACGATAACCCTCCTGCCCCAAGAGAACCCACTCACCATAACCCGTTCCCTTTTAATCGACGCGACAAATTCCGGCACAATTACGCTCGACGCCAACGGGCAAAGTCGCATCTTCACCATTCAGAAGCCCGAGAACTCTTCCACCCCTGTTAGCGTCGAAATGGCGAATCTGGCCCTGGTCAATGGCCATGCCAGTCAAGGGGGCGGTATCTTCGTCGGTCAAAATGCGCGGTTAACACTCACCGAGGTCGCTCTTACCAACTGCACTGCAAGCGACTCGGGCGGCGGGCTCCTGGCGAGCGGCTCCGTTGAACTTCGTTCCGTCTCAATTTCCGCATGTAACGCAGAAAAGGGCGGTGGAATTCATGTCGCCAGTTCCGGATCTCTTACCGCTTCAAACTCCCGGCTGGAGCAGAATACGGCCTCGGGCTCTGGAGGCGGGCTGGCCTCGGACGGCAGTTTCTCTCTCTTCGATTGCGCCATTACAGCCAACCAGGCCACAAATGGAGGCGGCATTGCCCTGAACCCGGGAAATGCTTCTGTTAACAGCTCCGTTACCAACTCCAGCTTTATCAATAATATCGCCACAAATGCGGGCGGGGCTCTCCACGCCGGTGGCGAATTAACCGCCTCCAATTGTGAATTCAGCAACAACAGTGGCAAAGACGGCGGCGCCCTTGCCGTCATCTTAAGTAAAGTCCTTCTTTCCACGTCGCGGTTCCAGGCCAACCATGCCAGCCAATACGGCGGAGCTCTTTACGTCTCCGGCAGTCTCCAGGCCGTTGGCGTCGACCTGGCCGACAACACCGCCACATCCGGCGGCGCCTTGTACAATCAGAGGCAGACTCAACTGGTCCAATGCTCTCTAATCGGCAACGTCGCCAAGACATACGCGGGCGGTGGAATTTACAATAAAGGAACCTTGTTCCTGGAGGCATCCCGCATTGAAAATAATAGCAGCGCCAACGAAGGCGGTGGGTTGTCCAACGCAACTAACGACGGTACTTGTTATATTGACGCATGTTCCTTCTTGAACAACAGCACGGAGTCCTACGGTGCCGGCATTGGCAACAGCGGCAAAAGCATTAAGCTAACCAACAGTATTATCTCGGGCAACTACACGACCGATGAATCCCTTGGCCTCGGCGGAGGCGTCTATAACGACAAAAACGCCCAATTCAACTCGGACGGCGCCACGTATTATAATAACTACGCCCTTAAAGGCGGCGCCTTTTACAACCTTGGAATCGCCGGTTTTCAAAACTCGCGACTCACGGCCAATCTCGACACCGCTGGCACAGGCTTCGCTCAGATTGACCCCGGCTTGGCCACCTTTGATAACGAATCGGGTTCCGTCTATGGCAACTTGCAAGCGGTTTCCGCGTCCCAAATTTCGCCACTCTTCTCATTTTACGACGAAAATGGTCAGATCCTGACCGCCGGCTGCGACTCGCTTGCCCCCGTTATCAATCTCGGGACTCTGGCCACTGGCGAAATAAACGTTGCTCGCACTTTGACCTTCGTCTATACCGGTCCGAACTCCATTTCACTGACCTCCCTGTCACGCTCAAGTGTCTTTGCCAGTGCCTTCTCCGATGATGCCTCCTCCTCGTACACGCTCCAGACAGGTCAGGCCGTTACGATCACCTTAACGCCCACGGCTCTAAGCCAGACCGGAGTTCAGGCATGTTCTCTCACCTGGAATCTGAGCGGTGGAGACGTCTTCAAGATCGTCGCTTCCTATCTCGTCGCGGACACAGCGGCACAACTTACGCAATCCCACCTGATCTCCGTTAATGACACCTCCTACCAATACATCATTACGATTCCTGGCGGAGCTTCAAAGAAGGCAACAATTTATCTCGTCGCCGACGCGGGCCTGCACCTTACCAACAGCCAGGTTAACTTTGAGACCGGCCAGTCGGTCGTGAATATCGTTGTCACGCTTGACAAGGAGTATCTCGCCGACCATGCGAACACGGAAGAACTGCGGGTCCGCCATTTTATCGCCTCGGATTTCGACGCGAGTCTGACCGCGGCATCCGCCTCGCTCGTCCCCGACCTGGTCATTACCGTTAACCCCTATTCCGTCATTGAAACCTGGCAGCAGCCCCCTTTAGGCGACTATCTCGTCCGCGACCTCGACCCCTGTATTTGCGTGGACGCCATGGCCCACAACAGCGTTCCGGAAATCCTTTCGTTAAGAATTACCGCTTATCCCTTCTCGGACTTTCCCGTCCAGCAGTGGCGAATCGACTGGGGCGACGGCATTATTCAGACCTATAACTACGCTACCCTGTGGCTTAACGCAACGCACTATTATAGTACCTCCGGCGCGAAGAATATGCTCCTGTCCTGGTTCGATTCCGCAAAAAATGCCTGGAGCGACCTTTACTTTATTGGCTCGGTCTACATTGCGGAAAAAACGGCAAGCGCCTCGCTACCGCCTAAGAGCACCAGCATAACCCAGGCCGTCGCTAACGTACTGGAAGAAGAGGAACTGCTCATCCCCTTCGACGAATCCGTTGAGCTCCTGTCACAAGACATTGTAGCCCGGTCAGCCCCAGCCACGCAATTCCCGCTTGACCTGCTCGACCTCGTTTCCGGAACAAAGAAAAAATCCATCTTTTTGGGCACGTAGGTCAGCAGAAGAGAACATGAAGAGAACGTATGTGTCGCGTTTCCCGCTTCGTTTAAAAAAAGGAACATGCGGGAGTCACGCTCTCAAGAAATCGCGACTCCCGCTCATTATGCTCCCGCGTCAATATTTCGGCACACTTGCCTTATTCTTGACCGGGTCCACAGGCCGCTTGGGAAGCACTCGCGGTTCGGCCGCGATCTTCTGTTTCAAGACTTCCAGGGCTTTCTCCAACTGCGGGTCTTCTCCCAACAACTGCCGTTCCGGACTCTGTTCAACCACAATATCCGGGTCAACGCCATAGCCTTCTATGACATAGTTCCCTTGTGCATCGTTCGTTGCCGAAAGCGGTACGTAAACGGTTCCGCCATCCAGAAGCGGACCGTAGCTGGAGATTCCAACCACGCCGCCCCAGCTCCGCTTGCCAATGACCGGACCCAGTTTCAGTTCCCGGAAATAATACGGGAAAATATCGCCATCGCTCGCCGAGGTCTCGTTAATTAAGCACGCCAGATGGGCATTACAGGCAATTGTCGGATACGTCGTCGGCGAGGTCCGCGTACTGCCAAACCGCGTGCCTAGCAGTTTCTGATTCAGTCGCATAAGGAGCCACGGCGAAATATTACCACCGCCGTTATTACGGTCGTCTATGATCAGGCCCTGTTTCCGAAGTTGCGGATAGTACCATTTCAGAAACTCATAACCGCCGTCACCACCCATATTCGGTACGTGAATATAACCGATCTGCCCGTCAGAAGCCTCCGCGACCTGGTCCATCCGTTTGAGCACGAACTCCAGATACCGAAGATTCTGCTCATTGGCAATCGGGACATAGGTTATCGTTCGCGGTTCACTACCGTCCGGCGACTTCGAAACCGTCCAGGTCACCTGCCCCTCCTTATTGCGAAGTAAACGGTAGGGATTATCCTCACCCGTCAGTTCCTCGTTATCAATGGCGATAAGATAATCGCCTTCAGCAACGTCCAGACCAGGCAGTGTCAGCGGACTGCGATATTTCGGTTCTTCATTATGTCCGCGGTAGATGTGCGAAATGCGATAGCGATTCGACTCCGCGTCCAACGCAAAGGTCGCGCCCGCCAGGCCACTACCAGGTCGATTCGGAACCACAAAATCGCCCCCTTCTATATACGCATGTCCTATATTAAGTTCGGAAATCATTTCCGTGAGCACGTACGTCAAATCACTTCGATGGGCCACATAGGGCAAGAGCGATCGATACTGCTCACCCAACGCGTTCCAATCGTAGCCATGCATATTCGGCACGTAGAAATAATCGCGAAAACGGCGCCACACCTCGTTAAAAATCTCATGCCATTCCGCTTGCGGGTCAACATCGGCAAACAGAGATGAGGTCGAAATCGTTTTCGGTTCACCCGACGCGGTTGCGCCCGTCTCCGATAATTTCCACGCTCCCTGCTGCTGATACAAAAGCCAGGCGCCGTCCGCCGACAGCGTATAACTCGCCACGTCATCTGCAAAAACAGACTCCTTGCGCTTACTCAAATCAAACGAGCAGAGCGTTGACTTCGAGCCGTCACTACGCCCGTAAAAGGGAGCGCTCTCCTTTATATAATAGAGGAAGTCGCCCGTCGCGGCAAGATGCGTATAGTTTTCCGACGCCACAGGCACGCGGGTCACTCGCGCGGCGATATCCTCAAATTCTATCGGCTTCATGGCCTTCTCGCCCTCGGCCGATTTCTTTTCATCGCTATCCTTCGACTCCGCATCCTTCTCCTGCTGCTCCGGTTCCTTCGACTTTTCATCCTCTTTCGCCGCGTCTCCCACCGTTACCTCGTCACTTTGCGGACCGAACAAATCCGAAACCTCCTTGCGAAGGGAAACGGCAAACAGACCATGAAAACGATTCCCCGCAAAATTCCATTCGATATTACTGATCTGCGGATAGAATTCACGCTGGGCGATAAAGAAAAGCCAATCGCCTTTAGGGGACCAAACAGGGGAAAAACTATCGAACATGGGATTCGTGACCGCGCCCGACCAGCGGCTCGCCTTGTCCCAAATATAGATTGTACTGTAGTTTACCTCCGAATTTATAACGTAGGCCAGATACTTGCCGTCCGGCGACCAGTTCGGCTGTAGCGGCCCGCCATTATCATCGGAATCGACCAGCACAACTTCCGACGCTCGCGGCGTGTCACTCTTAATGTCCTCCAGCAAAATGGCAAATAATTGATTGTCCGCGTCGTGAACCGCAAGTGCCGAGCCGTCGGGCGACCAAACCAAATCCGACAGTCGCGACGTCATTTTATCCGTAAGCTGAATCGCCTCGGACGCACCACTCTGGTTCATAAGCCAGACCTGATCCTCGCCTGTCCGGTCAGAAAGAAAAGCCAGCCACTTACCATCAGGCGACCAGACGGCTTCCCGTTCGTGCGAGCTTGACGTATTGCTCAAATTCCGCGTATTCCCCTTTTCGATCGGCACGGTAAACAGATCGCCCCGCGCCGTAAACGCAATTCGCTTCCCTCCGGGCGCCGGGTCGAACGACTCGATCCATTTCGCCACATTAATACGGCCCGGTCGCATGGCCAATCCGTCATGATGAACCGTAATCGGAATCAGTACAGGCGCCGTCCCAGTCGCCGCGTCGTAGCAGTATAAAAGCCCGCCCCGTTCAAACACAACGCGACTGGCTCCGTCGCTACTGGCCCAACGCACATCCCAGTCGTTATATTTCGTGATCTGCTCAATTGCGTTCTCACGCGTGGAATAGCGATAAAGGTTCATCGTACCATCGCGGTCAGAGACGAAACAGACATCGCTCCCGAGCCAGGCAGGGTCGCGGTCCGTCCGCGGCGAGGTCGGTATCGGCGTCCAACTCCCCTTTTCAAGGTCCGCAATAAGCAAATACTGCGCCCAACCTCCTTCGTAACGCTTCCAACTCCGAAAATCCCGGAATAAAGGCGAATAGACCACCTTCTTGCCGTCCGGAGAAAGGTCGCCCATCCCGGCCACCGGAAGCGGCAGCTTAACCGGCAAACCACCTTCAATAGAAACGGTCCACAAGTGCGTCAATGCGTCCACGCCATTCGACTCGCGACCGCTCCGGAACAGCACTCTCTTACTGTCCGGCGTCCAGCCTAGCACCTGATGGTCAAAACCACGACGCGGCGGATTCGGACCCGCTATGGGATACCACGTTAGCTGCTTCGGAACTCCCCCTTCTCGCGGTATGACAAAAACCTGCTCATCTCCGTCGTACTGACTGGTAAACGCGATCCATTTCCCGTCCGGAGAAAATTTCGCCGATAATTCCAGTCCCGGATGCGCCGTTAAGCGAACCGCATCCCCGCCCGAAACCGACGCTTTCCAGAGGTCGCCCGCATACGTAAAGACCACCTCATCGCCGTGGATGTCCGGATAACGCAGTAGCCGGGTCAAAGCCGCCGGCTCCTCGGTCGGACTTACCGTCTTCGCCGCACTCACCGCCGTCGCTGTGCTCGCGACCGCTGCCTCTTCCGACAAGACTCGCCTTCCCTGAAAGCTCACACACAGCGACAGCATGGCGACCAGGACCAACGTCAAGCCCAACTTCGTCCTCATTCTCATAAAACAGACTCCTTTAACTTCTCGTTCTGTCATGTAATTTGGACACGCAACCGCACCCCAAAGCACAATTACACATCCACTATTTCTTTTTCCGTAACGGCTATGGCCATTCCCGCATGGTAAAAACGGGAAACAACATTTGCTCAAACGCCGCGCGTTGCGTCCCCGTTCCATTTTCCCACACCGCATGCTCAAAAAGCGCACGCGTGGCATCCTCCCGACGAAATCGGGACCAGGTCCTATGACTCAACGTCAGTAGCGGATACTGCTCACCCACCGGCAAGCCACGCGCAACCCGACAGCCGGATTGCATCCGACCACACCCGCGGCCGTTTATCTTTACTTCTTCTCCTATTTTAACACCTTTTCCCGATAGGGCAAGTGTCCAGTCTCCCCCGCCAGGCCCCGTTAGACGCAAACCCACGATTTCGGCCCCGCACTCACCCGAAAACGTCGACCAAGGCGCAAAGTCAATCGCAGCAGACTGTTCGAACTGAGTCTCCACCGAAAACGACTCGGAAGCCCTCTTAACCGGAGCCGGAACAGACAGCGCATCTCGTAATAACAGTGTAAAAATTTCATGCGTGAGTTCGGGCAAGGGATACTTCTCGCATTCCCAGTTGGCCTCGGCCGCTCCCGCCAACTCGTCCGGCCGGCCGCACTCCAGACTTTCCGGAACGGGAACCGATTCGTCCAGTGCGTGCCAGGCATGAGCCAAGGCCCCTGACGAAACGGACCAGGCAGGCAAATTCCACAAACGGCCATGAAGCCGCGGCTCCCGGACCATACGGGCAACAACCGCGGCAAACCAGTCACCCGGAACAAGATTTTTCGGAAAGCCCCCGTCCTTCTGAAGTTCGGAAAACCAGTGCGACTCTAACGCATCGCCGAAAACGGAATCGCCGGCCACGCCTGCCGTTGCGTACAGCGTGATTCCTTTCTGACCACCTTGCCCACTCGTCCCACACCGGCTGCAGAAGCGTTCAAAGCCTTTTATACGCGGTTTTTCAATGAGAAAGTGCACGTTTACATCCGCACCAAGTTGCGCCCGGGCGGCGAAAGCCTCCCAAAAGTCAATCGGGTCAGACCACCCGGCAGGCCTCGGACCAAGACTATTATAGATTATATTCGTCGCATGCGACTTTAACCAAACAGCAAGTTCCGGCGACACTCCACGCAGGAACGAGTCATATGCATAGGGCACCAGCAGAGGTCGGGGCAGCGGACGGCGGTAGACCCGCTCGTACCGCGCCAGGAAACTCTCCAGCCGAGCGGCGGATTCCTCCTCTTGACGATCGACCAAAACAAGAACCGATTCGTCGAGACGCAGTAGCTCTTTAACCAGAAAACAGGTCGCGTTATCCATCGGGCCAAGAAAGGTATAAATCGTCGTCTCAGGCATGAGACCGCTCCTCGCCGAATGCCTTTACTGCAGGCTGCCATTCGGGCAATATTTCTGTTAAACTCAACGTGGACCAGACGCTGCGCCTCGTCTCCGAACGCCAGGGGGTCCCTGTCGGACAGACCAGAAACGTATTGTCACACGCGCGATAAAGCCACGACCAGACGTTATCCAGCCGGAGTATCATGTTCATTGTGCGAAAGAGATTACTGACGCATGTGGAGCGGCCGGCAGTCGTTTCCGGGTCATAATCGTCACGCAAAACGGAACTTATCGTCCCGGAATCCCATGTAAACCGCCCCGAATCGTCAATCACAAGCAGTTCTTTCAGGCGACGATAGCGATGGCGGGAATGCGCCGGAATCCCTCGTTCTTCCTCCAGCCCACCTGTTTGGCTCCCCCCCAATTCCTGGGCCAGGAGGAGGCTGTGATTCGCCTGGATTAGAGTCGGCATGGCACGCTGAACCACCGTGCGTCCGTAATTCTCCGACAGGGTGACTCGCCCGGTCGCCATATCCGTTAGGGCAATTGCCTTGGCGCCCGTCGCCGCAAGCTCCTTCGCCATAGAACAGGCCGACTCGTAACTATCGGCGTTATCCAGTATCAGACTCATTAAAGCACCGCGCCGGAGACCAACATCGGGTGAGTCCGCAAAGGCGTCGTCAAGTAAGTCACAGGTCGAGACCAGAACTCCCGCCGCGTTCAGTCCGCCTCGACTTCCCACCAGCCCCGTCGGCACAAGCGATAAGGAAGGAATTTTTCCCGTCGGTCGCCTTACGATGAGTGCCGGTTCCAGTGCATCCGGAACGATTCGCGTAAAGGTCACATCCAGATTCGCCCCGTGAACAAAAGTGCCATCCGAGGCACAGCCCGCAAACTGCACGCACCCGGACAGACCTGTCGCATGAATCGGGAACACCGAAAGATTATGCCGCACCAGATCGGTCAGCGACAGTCCGGAACCCGCGGCAAGACCATGAAGTTCATCTGTAATTTCCGCCCCGAAGCAATTTTCCAGCTCGCAATCGCTGTATTCTCGCCGCTTGGCCAGTAGCGTCTGACCTGCGGAAAAGGCAATGTCCGCATAGCGACGCAAGGCCCGCGTCAGCTGCCAGCGATGCCGCTGACCGCGTGCAAAACCCATTTCGAATCCACTCCCCGACACTTCTGTCACTTCACAGATCGGCAATCGGAATTCCTGGGGCGTTTCCATTTTAACTCTTCTATATTCTCTATAAACGACAGCACATTCCAAAACAAAGTGACCAGAACCCTTTAATGACCTCTAAATCATCTCCCCTTATTCTACCTGTTTTTTGTATCTTGGCAAGACCGTTCCCCCTCCTCTCCCACCATACAGTTTAACCACCCTCATGGCCGACCAACCCGCACCGGTTAATTCCTTCTTGCCGGCCAACTTGCTCCGCAATCGCGTCAAAAATCGTCAATTTTGCCGAATTTGTCGCAAAATGGAAGTTCATTTTGCGCAAATTGGAATTGTTTTTTCTGGTTTCTTGTGTATAATAAAGGACAGTAGAATTAATGTTAGGGTGATAGAATAATAGCTTAAAAATCACCCACATTTATAGTCCGTCCAACTTTCTTTACACAAGGAGAAGAAACATGAAAAAGAGTATCCGAATTCAAGCCGTGCGAATGTTAACTTGCGGGGGGGGGGGGATTTAGGCCCTCGAAAAATATCCCTTCTCAAAAAAATTCTCGCTTTTACCCTCGTCGAACTTCTGGTGGTGATCGCCATCATCGGAATCTTAATCGCGCTTCTGCTACCGGCTGTTCAGGCGGCACGCGAGGCCGCACGACGCATGCAATGCACGAACAACATGAAACAGTATGGTATTGCCATACACAACTATCACGACGCTAACGGTTGTATTCCGGCGGCAACGAATTATTTCAGTAGTTACCGGATTGGTGCCCACGCCGTCCTATTTCCTTACATGGAGCAGACTGCCTATTGGGAATTCATCGTAGCTCATCCCTGGGGGTGGTCGCACATTAGTATGGAGAACACGGACACGAGCACCAATGGCCCAGGTTTTCGCGAAATGATGGTTCCCACTCTTCGTTGCCCGAGCGACCCGGGCGGGTCCGAATTAAAAGGAATGGGACGGTTTAATATTATGACCTGTTTTGGTGATAATGCCGGCTGGAATTCTTTCCCCGCAGGTTACACGAATCAGTTTAGAAGTGTCGCGGCTTCCAATCTCTACTGGAACACGAACCCGCTTCCCCATCTGCCGGCGGACTGGCAATCAGCAGCTAGTTCAAATTCTGTCTACGGCATGATAAGTCGAGTGCGCGAACGTGGTTTCTTCGCTTCCTTTTATTTTAAATCGTTCAGTTCCATTCTTGACGGTTTGAGCAACACCATCGCGGCAGGCGAATCCGTATCCATAAGAGCCGACCTCAACGAGGGCGTGTTCTACGATATAAAGGGCGGCATGGCAAAATTAAAACCCATTGACGGGCTACTCAACAGTAACGGTCCCCAAGCCTGTCTTGATTTACGCGGCCGCAACGGCGACATGCGTCTGTTTAGCGGCGACGTCAACTGGTCCTGGTCCGGGCTGGGTGTCACCGATGGCTACTTCAATACCTCCGGTTTTTGCACCGTCTTACCGCCTAACTCTCCTTCTTGTAATGACGGTAACCAAGCGGCCGATGGCGGCGGATGGATTAAATCGGCATCCAGTCATCATGCCGGAGGCGTTAACGTTGTTATGGGTGACGGCTCTGTTCGCTTTATCAGTGAGACGATCGACTGTGGCGACCTGACTCACGCCGCGGACAACCAGGGCCCAAGTCTTTGGGGTGTCTGGGGCGCTATGGGCAGTACCAACGGTGGCGAAACAGTTACACTTTAAACGAAACGCTGCGGGACACGCAAGAAAGGGTAAGTTAACAAATGAAAATTTTTGTGTTGATTTCTATTATTCTTACGACCGCTCTGGCAGGGTGCGGTCCCAAGAAACCCTCGGACATGCCCAAACTTTATCCCGTGCAACTCACCATTGTACAGGAAGGAACGCCTCTGGCCGATGCCAATGTGGCATTGCGAGCAAAAGAGTCGGCCGCAAAGTACGCCGCTGGTGGCATGACCGACAGTAACGGTGTTGTTATCCTCCACACTCACGGGCAGTATAAAGGAGTGCCAGAAGGGGAGTACACGGTTATTATCAATAAGAGTGAAACGATTAAGGAAGGGCCCTGGGATCAAATTCCGAAGGACTCGGAGCAGTCGCGAACCTTCATGATGCAGAATCAAAATAAACTCAAGCAGCGGACTTACTCGCTCGTGAATACGAAATATGGAAGTCCGGCAACGTCCGATCTTTCCATTACAGTAACCTCATCCGGAGTTACGGAAACGCTTGACGTCGGCAAAAAGGTGCGAGAAACGTATTCGTCGCCCCTTAATCCGTAACGCAATGTGAAAGAGTAAAGTTTCAATGAAAATCATTTTACAAAGTTTGTGTATTGTGTTCCTCTTGGTCTTGTGCCGGAATAGTAGCGCCGCGGAACTCTGGCTGGGTAAAGCGACGGTCGATATATCACCGCCACGCCCCGTCTGTCTGCAGGGACAGTTCCATACGCGTATTGCCGAGGAGAATGGCACGCCCGTTTACGCCTCGGTCCTGAACTTGCAAGCGCGAGTCGAGGGACAGACGACCGACGAAGTTCTCTTCGTTACGCTCGACGTCTGCTTTCTTACCAAGAAGTTTATGGACGTCTTTCGCGATGAATTGGCCAGGGCACTGCCCGACTTCGACCAGACGAAACTGATCCTCTCGGCTACGCATACGCATACGTCTTTCAGTCTCGGCGACCCTTACGTTACGGACCGGGCCGATGTCATGACGCCGGACGAGGTCAATCGCTTTATCGCGGAAAAGGTTGTGCCAAAAATCGTTGAGTGCCGTACGACGATGGTGCCCTGTCAATACACCTACGCTCTCGGCCACGCCTCGGTCGCTCAATGCCGACGTACTGTCTACTTCGGCGGGGAATCCGTTATGTACGGTAATCCCAAAGATGAGAATTTCGATACCATGGAAGCAGGCGACGACAGTGATCTGTCCCTGCTCTACTTCGACGACCGGCAAGGGAATCTGATCGCCGTTGCCATTGACGTGCCTTGTCCTGCTCAGACGGTGGAAGGCTGGAGTCTACTGCACGCCGATTTCTGGCATAATGTTCGCATGCGAATTGCAAAATGTTTTGGCCCGGACGTCGCGGTTCTTCCGCTGTGCGGTTCAGCAGGCGACGCCTCGCCTCATCTCTTGCTCAATAAGTCTGCGGAGGAACGCATGCGAACCCTGCGCGGTCTGGACGAATTGGATGAAATTGCGCGACGAATTGTACGTGAAGTTGAAGATTGTTATCCCATTGCAAAAAAAGCCATGGAAAGCGACGTCATTCTTCGACACGAACGGGCCGTCATTAGTGTACCTCAGGCACTTGTGTCAAAACAAGCGTACGAAGAAGCAAAGGCCAACGCGGAACGTCTCTTCAAAAAATCGCAAGACGCGCCCGACCACGGTGCTCGCGGTGACTACTTGACCGCCGTCTGGAATCAAAGCGTCGTCGATCGTTACGAGCAGCAGCAAGGGAGCGAACACCCAACCTTCGCCGTCCCCATTCATGTCCTGCGCATCGGAGACCTCGCCATTGCTACCAATCCGTTCGAACTCTACAGCGACTTCGCACGACGCATTAAGGCCAGAAGTAATGCGGTCCAGACGACTACGGTCCAACTGGCCGATTTCGAAGAGATCGGTTGTTACCTGCCCACGCAGCGCGCTATTTCCGGCGGAAGTTACGGCGGTACGGTCTTCAGTTTCTCCGTCGGCCCGGAAGGCGGTCAGCAGATCGTCGAGCAATCGCTCAAAATGATTAACGGTATGTTTGAGTAACGGTTTTTGTTTATTATCTTGGGAGTGAACCGCGTGCTGTCGCTCCCAAGCTTATGACACCACGGCAGACAACCGTTGCCCCAACGAAAAAGCATCATGACAAGCCTATTCACCGCTCCCAAACTGTCCCGTCTTCCGGCAAGAGGCGGTAAGGAACTGGGGGCGGTGGGGCAATATCGGACTCTTTATTGGCCAGCGGTCGGACGAGTCGGGCAAGCGTTCGACCTATTTCATTTAAGGGCGGAATCATCGTAGCCGCTCGAACCGGGGCCAGCGACACGACCGTCTCGGCATCCTGCTCGAAGGCCACCACCGACGGCCCCGCCAACGGCACAAGCCCCTTACGCACAATCTGTCCCAGCCATCGGGCGGCAAGTTCCGAGCCGCAAATAAGCGAGTCTGGCCGCTCCTGCTCCGGCCGGGTACAATAGCGAACCAGCGTCTCTTCCGGTTCCAGCGACTCCGGAGTCAAAATCAGAACAAGACTTTCGTCTATGGCAGTCCCTGCCTGCGACATGGCACGCCGATAACCTTCATAGCGGTCCAGTGCCCCACGGTCCAGGTCGAACGTATGAACAAAGCCAATTCGGCGAAATCCACGCTCCTGTAAAAAACGGACCGCCATCGCGACCGCGCCCAGGTGATCGTCATAAATCTGCACGCAGTTCAACGTCGGCATGCGTCCCAAGGCCAGAGCGAATGGAATATCGCGACGCATCACCTCGCTCAGAACTGGCAGATGGTCCGTTGCCTCACCTAGGGCCAGCATGAGGTCCGGACGCTTTTGTTCAAATCGGGCCGACGCCTGTTGCGCAGTAAGTCTCGAGCAGTCCAAGAGTTCCAGAAGAAAATTCGATTCCAGAGCCAGCGACGCCAGTCCGTTCGTTACCTCGGAAAAACGCCACGACGAATCGGGCAACGAAGGCAAGTCACGCCCGTGCTTTTCCAGAGAAACGTCGGCAACGAGCACATGGAGCAGACGCCTGGCCGCTTCCGCTTTCCGTAAATTACCGACAACCTGCCCCAGCATGTCTTGATTATAACGCGCTATTTGCGGCCCGACGAATGTGCCGATGCCATTGCGACGCTCAATCCATTCCCCATCCTGCAGCAGCTTCAGTGCCCGCCGCACCGCCGTGCGACTCTTCCCCGTAAGTTCCATAACCTGATGGTCCGAGAGAAACGGGTCGCCCGGGGCAAGGTTCCGCTCCTTAGTCAGGTCGATTAACGCCTTGGCTATGGCCTCGGCCGCACCGTAGCGGGGGAGTATGTCTCGCACCTCTTGCATGCGGCACCGCTACCAAATCGTTTCCAGATTCACGAACAACCAGACCAGATGATAAAAGACAGGCGCGGCGAAGCAGAGCGAATCAATGCGGTCTAAAACGCCATTGTGCCCTTCAATAAGCGTTCCGTAGTCTTGCACCCCCCGGTCTCGCTTGATCGCGCTCATCGTCATACTCCCCGCAAAGCCCATAATGGAAATGACAAACCCGCAAAAGGCTGGCTGCCACCATTTGGGAAACGGCGTAAAATACCACAACGCCACGGCAACCAGAGCGGTCGAAAGGGCACCCAGCAGAACTCCTTCCCAGGAGCGGTTCCGGTTGATCGACGGCGCTACCTGATGCCGCGGAAGGAATTGCGACCACAGATACTGAAATATATCGCTCATCTGGACCAGAAAAACGAACATGAACAAGAGCGAAAGATTATTGGCCGACATGGTTTTACGCGGCGTTTCAAACGGTATCGTCGTAGAAACGGTGGAAATATTACCCCCGTTCTCCGACTCCTTCCCCTGACTCGCCGGCGCCATAACCGCCTTCTCCAGGCGACCTATATATTCCTCTTCCAGCGAGCCGGCAACAACTTCATTTGTCACACCGGTCGGCAGCGGTGTGGTCAGCAGAGCCGGGGCAAAACTTAGGGAATAGACACAAATCAGCAGCCCAACCTGTATCTTCGCCACTCGCTCCAGAAAGCGATTCGAGTCCCCTGTAATCGCGATACTGGCCGGGAGCAGGAGGAAACCATAGACCGGAATCAATACGGAATAGACGGAATAGGCATTAAGCCCAAAAACGCTCCGAAACCAATTGTCGTCTAACCCTACCAGGATAAATTGTAAGGGAGTACAGGCAAAAAAGAGCAGGAAAAGCGTTTTGTGGTCCGCCGGACGCGTTGGCGTGAGCGTTATGTATTCTCGCAATGCCCAAAACGACATAAGACCAAAGAGGAAAACCGTTGCGATCGTCCCAATCAGCAGGGCACAGGTCAAAAGCCCTAACAGAATCCACCAGCCACGAATACGCGACCGACACGTATCCAGAACCGCTGTGTCCATTCCAAAATCGCGGTACCGGTTCAGCATACTTGTCCCCCACGTCGCCAGGGCCAGCAAGAGCAGAACCCCGCTTATGAGCACAATCGATTGATAATCCATACTTCTATCGACTCCTGTTTACTCGTTCTTCTATTCGTTGTCCGGATGATAATACTTCCACCAGGAGCGAAACGTGCCGTACGATTTCGGCTTCGGGATCGCGCGACCGGGAATCCAGTCGCCACGCCCACGCGTCCAGCGACCGAGCAGCCACGGATGTACTGGAAGCCAAGGAGCAATTCGCGTGCCCATGCGGACCCCGAACATGAGCCACTCGTAGCTCGTCTTCGACTGCATGGCCACGGCAAAGATTTTCCACATGAGACGATCGAGTCGCGAATGAACAGGAGACGGATTCTTTATGGCCTTATCGCGCAGCCGAATCATCTGATGTGCCAGGTCAACCTGCACAGGACAAATTTGGGAACAGGCTCCGCAGAGGGAACAGGCAAAAGGTAATTTTCCAGCCGTCTCTACGCCCAGCATAAGCGGGGTAATCACCGAGCCGAGCGGTCCGGGATAAACCCAGCCGTAAGCCCAGCCCCCCACATGTCGATAGACAGGGCAGTGCGCCATGCAAACACCACAGCGTATGCAATGCAAAGTTTTTCTATGTTCTTTTTGGGCAAGGACTTTCGTTCGACCGTTATCGATAAGAATCAGATACATCTTCCGCCCTTGAGTCGGGCCGCAGAACAGGTGGGTATACGAGGTCAGCTTCTGATTCGTCGCCATTCGGGGCAGCATATTCAAAAACAGCGGCAAATAATCAAGCTTCGGTATGAGCTTCTCTATACCCATAAGGGCAACGTGCACCTTGGGTAACGTCGTGGATAAACCGATATTGCCTTCATTTTCCACCAGACAGAGATTACCCGTTTCGGCAATACCGAAATTAACCCCCGAAATACCCATGTCGGCCTGAACGAATTTCTCACGCAGAATGCGTCGGGCAATCATGGTCAGTTCTTCGTGCTTCGCCGTATAGGGAACCCCGAGTCGGCGATGGAAGAGCTGACCAATATCGTCGGCACTTAAGTGCGTCGCCGGTATGACGATGTGGGTCGGTCGTTTCCCGGTCATCTGAACGATGTATTCGCCCAGGTCGGTCTCCAGCGGGGTAATCTTATTGGCCGCCAAGGCATGGTTCAGGCCTATTTCCTCGGATACCATGGACTTACCCTTAACGACGGTTTTGACCTCGTGCTCCTTGGCAATATTGAGGACATGCTGATTGGCTTCTGCGGCGTCTTTGGCCCAGAGTACGGTCACACCTTTTTTCTCAAGCTGTTCTGTAAACTGGATTAAGAGCGAATCCAGGTGTGCAATGGTCCACGCTTTAACGTCGTGCGCCGTCTGCCGCCAGTCAGGCCATTCAGGAATCTTCCAGCAGTTGTCCAGCGCCATATCGGAACTCTTTTCCGACACAATGGCCAGCGACAGCGACCCGGTCGGTTCTGACAGGCCCCGCGTTTCTTCTTTCAAAAATCGTGCGCCCTCAAAGGAGGTCTTCGTCTCCATGATCTCGTCCTTATCTCTTCTGTTTCCTGAATGTCTTCAAAAGACGTCCTGTAAACACCTGTTTCTATGTCAATCTTGTATCAATGTCGCTTAATCAACATCGGTCCCACTCCCAGTTACGCGTTCGCCAGACTTGGGGCAAGCCCGATACCAAAGGCGTCGGACAGACGCCTCGGGAAAGTGGCGGCTCGGTCACAAAAAAACCTCTCCCCCTATTTTCTCTCTTTTTCGTCTTCTTGTCAATTGCCTGACTCATTAAATAGCGATAAAAAGACGCAAAAAATACAGGGCACTACCGCCTGGACCCGAAATAGCCTATCTTCCGGGGTACGAACGCTGTTGTTCCCTTTTGACCAAACAATCAACTGAAACATGAAAAAGGAAGAAAAAATGAAAAAAAGTACACTCTTGACCGCCCTGACTGCCGTTCTCGCTCTGGCCCTGGTTCTGCCGGCCTTTGCCCAGGAAAAACCCGCGTCGGACAAGGAAAAGGCAACCGAGGCTGCCGCTCCCGCTCCTGAAAATGGAAAGCAGGAGAAGAAGAACTCCCCCGACAAGAAAGCTGACAAGAACGCCGACAAGAGCAATAATGCTGTTGGCGACGTTAAGGAAGGCGACAGCTGCCCTGTTCTGCCCAAGGTGGAAAATTTCTCCGGCTCCACGCTCGCGTGCGTCATGGGCTGTAAGGAATGCGCCATTTTCGCCAAGGCAATTCACGATTCCGGTATTGAAAACATGCTCGCCGACGCCGCCGAGTGCACGATTTTCGTCCCGGACGACAAGGCCTTTGCCGACTGGTCCCAGGCAGATAAAGACGCTTTGTTCAGTTGCCCCTCTGCTATGTCCGTTCTCGTTCTGAACCATGTCTGCCCGAGCAATATGTCTCCTGAAGACTTGTGCAAGCTCTGCAAAGAGAAACTCGACAACTTCTGCAAAGATGCCGAGGAGGCCTTTGGAAAAGAGAATGCCGAAAAATGCAAGGAGTTCTGCTGCAAAGCCATGAAGAAATTGCATCATCACGGCTGGGGCGGAAGTGAAGACGGAGTTGCCAGTCGCACCGAAGGCGAGTGCCCCCGCGAAAAAGCACTCCCGAGCAAGATTCTCAAGTGCGATAATGGCTACGTGTACGTCATTAACAAAGTTCAGGTCCCACGCGTCCTGAAAGTCTATAAGAAGCTGGCCGCCGCGCAAGAGGCTCCTGCTGTTATGGTGGAAGAAATATCTGTGAGCGTGGAATAAACAGATCGTTCCGCTTAAGCGGGAATCCCGCCTGTCTGAACGACTCGTTAAGAGCGTTCAGACAGGTTTTAATAAGGGCACTCTAATACTTCGCGCAAGTGACGCCGCTATTCGGCCGCTATGTCTTCCAGCATGTCGCGCAGGGCAGCGCGAATTTTCGGCTCCGCTTTCCACTCCAGAACAGTACCCACGTTTCGCCAGGTCGTGTATCCGCCAACCTGGAATTGGTCAAGCGTTGGAATATAGCCGTTGTAACCATTGGCCAGACCAATAATAAAAGTAGGCGTAAACGGACTGTACGCACGCAAGTCGTGTCCCGTAAAACTGTAGACTTCGCACGGAATCGTGCCAATTCCCACATCGCCAACCCGAACCGCCTGGAGCAGCAGAGATCGCTCTTGAGGAAGTTTCGACACTTTTACTGTCGCGTTCGCGTAGATATCTGCAACTCTGTTCGGCTCTTTCCCGTCCGCCTTGAGCTTCTCAAGCCACGCTTCGGCTGCGGCCAATTGCTCCGGCGTAACCTGCTTGATTGCCAGTTGAAGTTGCCGCGACTCTACTTCCAGCGGAACCCAGTCGGCAAAGGTCATATTCTTATAGACTTCCAGAACATCTTTCGCGATTTCTTCACCGACGAGGGTTGCGTTAATCGGCTGCTCTTCGGCCGATTTCAGAAAATCGAAACAGTTCGTGTCGCCACTGGTCCCATTGGTCATCATGGCAACAAATTCTTCCGGTGCATCCAGCAGTTCAGCCACTTTATTCGCGAAAACGCCGAAATAATCGGCCGAAATAATGCCGGGCGGCATCACTGCATAGTGCGTGGAGTAGTTCGAGAGCATGGCATACGGCTTCCCATCCAGTGTCTGAAACGCCAGTACATAAACCGTTTGGTCCGGAACTCCGGTACGCGTAATAATAGCCGGATCTTCCCGCGGCGGATTCATTTGGGCCAGGTCACGCGGTACGCCGGAAAATTCCTCCGGAATGGTCCAGGGAGCGACCGGATCCATCAAAAAGCGGCGGCAGAAAACGAAACGTCGCTCGCGGCATGTGCCATAGCCCACTCGCACCGGTCGAAGATTGGCATTGGCCTGAATAAGAGCCTCGGCAACCCGCTGGGGAAACGTCGCGCGATATTCGTCCGCCACAGAATCAAAATGCCCACTAAACAGAGACGGGGCACTGTGGCAATGCGTTGCGCTAATACAGATATTTTCCGGAGCCAGCCCAATTTTCTCCGTGACAAGAGCCTTGATTTCGTCAACCAGGTCAGTCGGCAATTCGCAAATATCAACAGCACAGAAAGCGAATCGCGTCGTCCCATCATCAAGTACAAGAGCCCTCGCATGAAGCGGGTCGGCCACTTTCTCCGCGTATTCCGGCAGAAAACCACCATTCATGACTATCGGAAGCGTTGTCGGCGAGGTATCGACACTGGCCACGCCCGCTTGAAATACTTGCTTATCCTCTACACCATCTTTCTCTTCTGCTCCACCCCTAACCGGACAAAAGCACAACAGTAAAGCCAAAGACACAGTCGCCCCGAGGCGATGCACACCAGATTTCTTCATGGTACATTCCTTTTTCTAAACAGAGTTCTCTTGGCGGGGTGTATGTTTCTATTGTAGCAAAAACCGACCCGATTGTCAAGCAGGGGACAACTCTGCGTGCCGGCGTTTCCGACTGCTTGCAGGTCGGGAACCAGCAACAACGAAAACGGAAACGCAGCACCGCCAATCTGCGATAGACTCGCCACTTTACCCAGCATTGCCAAGAACCGGCGCCCTGTAAGGCCAGCATAAACAACGGCGATGTCTTTTGTTATGGGTGGTTATTGTTTTCGTTATTGCTGGGTCGGGCTCTGCGAGCAGACCCTCCCGCACACGCCGCGACAGTCAATCCATATTGTCCGAGACCGCTCCGAAACGCCGGTGCCGCTGCGTGTACCAGGTCAGTGCGTGGCGAAACTGCACCTCGTCAAAATCGGGCCAATAGACAGGCGAAAAATAAAGCTCCGTATAGCTTATTTGCCAGAGAAGGAAATTACTCAAGCGCGACTCATTCCCCGTTCGAATGAGCAGGTCCGGGTCAGGCATAGCGGGACTATAGAGCCGCGAGGTTACTGTGGCTTCGTCAATAACGACATTCGGGTCACCGGTAATGTGACCGTCACGCCAATCCTCAACGATGCGACGAACCGCATCGGTTATCTCGGCGCGGGCTCCGTAATTTAAAGCCAGTCGCAAAACGAGTCCGTCACAGCCGGCAGTCGCCGCTTGCGCCTGGTCCATCGCAGTCAGGACGTCGGAGGCAACAGGTTCGCGACGGCCAATTGTCTCAAGACGAATATTATTCTCAATTAGCTCCGGAACCGTCTCCGTAAGAAAGAGAACGAGCAAGGCAAAAAGGGCATTGAGTTCCTCCGCCGGTCGTTTCCAGTTCTCACTTGACAGACAGAAAAGAGTCAACTGCTCCAGCCCTTCCCGTCTCGCCATACGCACAATTTTGCGACAGGTTTCCGCGCCTTGACGATGCCCTTGGACACGTGACAAGTGACGCTGTTGTGCCCAGCGGCCATTCCCGTCCATAATAATCGCCACATGACGCGGATAGTCTGTCCGCCCGGCCACGATTTCTCTCCCCGCGACCGCCATCAGGAGAGTACCGCCCGGCCTAATGCCGACGGAACGTGAAAATCCGCCACGGCCGTTCCTGGATGTATCCAGCTCATCCAGCGGTCAAGAATATTGCCATCCCCGCTGTGGCGGAACGCCGTCCGAAAACAACCAATTCGCATCGAATTATCGCTCTTGAGTATGTCCAAATCACGTAACGTTGCCAGCGACAGACTTCCTTCAATCATATATCCACCTGGCACAAGCCGCCCTTGCACGTTCAGGTCCGGCCAATTCCAATTGCGATTGAATTTTCGGTAGAACGTGGCCTGATAATCAAGAGTACGACCAAGAGGATCAATCTCCAGGGCATAATAATTCGACATATCGTCACCGGTATCAAAGAAGAGTTCCGCACGGTCCTCTCGGAGCACATCCTCTTGCCCTGTATAGTTGGGAACAAGGACAACGTCCGCATCTTGAACTTCGTATTTAAAGTAGAAATTTTCGTCGTCGTAGCACATCTGTAAGGAAGTTTTGGGCTCTTCTTCCCCCTGATTCCAGTAGAGGTGGAAATCGGTCAGCGCAGGCACATTCAACCAGCGGTCCACATCTCGCGTTCCCGGTGCAAGGTGAGGAATGCGAACCGTATTGACCCGGCGCACTGCCGGTTGCGCGGTTTCCTCACCGGTCGCGTGAGATTCGCGATGGCTGGCTTTCGCTATGGCCATATCGGCGATTTTTTTACCCCGGAACCAGAGAGGAATACTCGTTAACCGTCCCGAACGATCGACGGCCGCAAGCACCGTCCTCCCAACGGCCAGCAGTTCGTAGCCCCGGTAAAGTTCGTAATGATGCTCTATAATAACCCGGGTTACTTTACCAAGTCGCGTTTTCAAAGTCAGAACATCATCGTATCGTGCCGGACTCTTGTAGGAGCATTCGGCCTTAACGACGGCCAGTAAAGTTTCCGACTGCGCCAGGTCTCGGTAGCTTATGCCAGCGACCTGCCGCAAAAGCTCCGTTCTCCCCATTTCGAACCAGGTAAAATAGTTCCCATGATGCACGACGCCCATGGAATCCGTCTCTTGATATCTAACGCGAATATCAATAGAACCTTCAGTAGGGATACTGTCGGGAACAATAGAGTCTTCGTTTTTCGTGTTTTTCGATTTGTTTTCGGACATGTTATACTGCCTGAGTCATTTGAAAGACCGGTAAAAGGAGTGCGATCATAATGTAAAACACGGCGGTCGCCATAATCAGGAGCATAAGGGGTTCCAGAAAACGGACCATGACGTCCAGCTTGCGGGACAACTGCTGCTCCAGACTGTCCGCCGCGTTAACGAGAACACTTTCCAACGTGTTCGATTCTTCGGCAATGCTTATCATTGTCATAATGGAAGTCGGAATGATGCCCGATTCCGTAAGCGGTTTCGAAAGCGGTTCGCCCGCCGCGACGTTCTCCGCCGATTTATTGACCGCGTCGGTCAGGACCATATTGCCCGTCGATCGACTGCTGATCTCAAGGGCCCTTAAAATCGGTACGCCATTTTGCAACAGGGTGCCCAGAACACGACAGAGTTTGGCCGTCGCCGAATTCAACGCGACCGGGCCTATGATCGGCAGTTTCAGCTTCCAAACATCCATAATGCGCCGCCCTCGCCGCGTTGCCATCTGCACTCGCAGCCATATTATTAACGCGAACAAGAGGACCACGACAATCAGACCGTACCGCGCTGCAAACCCGCGCACCCACAGTAAGCTGACCGTGACCAGCGGCAGCGGATGTCCACTCTCAACAAGCGTTTCAAACATGGGCTGAAACTTTGGAACAAAAAATACCAAAAGAACGCTCACGACCAGAAAACCAACGACCAGCAAGATGCTCGGATAGATCATGGCACCAACCACCTTGCCTCGCAATTCCGCTTGTCGCTCCAGGAATTGCGCCGTTCGCTTAAGTGAATCTTCCAGAAACGCCCCTTCCGCTCCGGCTTGAATCACGCTTACTGTTAAATCGCCAAAGAGCGATAAATGCGACTCAAACGCCTCGTCGATGCCATGCCCGTCCGCTATCTGCTCCTTGATGTCGGTTACCGCTTCCTTGAGAAGTGGATGTGTCGTTTGCTTCGCCAGTACCTCAAATGCCGTTAGTACCGGCACGCCATTCTCCAGCAGTTCCGCCAGCTGATGCAAAAATGCCGCTATTTCACGCCCCGGCGGACGACGCGCCAGGAGCTTGCTCAAGTTGATCTCCCCTTTCCCGACCGCATCGATGGAAATCGGAAACAGTTTCTGATTCGCCAGAATATCTCGCACCTCTCGCGCTGAATTCGCCGCAATTACCCCTGTGACGTCCCTGCCAACGCCACTCTTCGCTTTGTACCGAAATTCCGTCATACGCTACTTCTTCTTTCGGCTCGCAAGGTTTGAACGCATCTCGTCCGGCGTTATAAAACCGTCCGAATTCGAATCCAGTTCACCAAAAAAAGCCACCGCGGTCACCGAGAGCGAAGGCGCAAGCTCTCGCAACGATAACTGTCCGTCTCCATTGATATCGCGAACAATAAACCAGCGGGGTACCCCTTGCAGTGACTCCGAAGGCACAACGTACTCCCGTAAAACCGTTCCGTCCCGCTCCTCAACCAGCAGCTTGAGCAAGTCCGGATCCTCGACACCGGCCAGGTCGTCCGTTTCCTGGTCCTCCGCATCCGTTTCCTCTTGCGGACCGGACGCAGAAGACGTCGCGGCCGGATCCTCTTGCGATTCCTCGGCCCGCGCTAAGACGACCGGCCCGGAAACAGGACGTATCGACGGCGGCGCTTCCGATCGCACTGAATCCGCCGCTAAATCCGGCTTGTCCGGCCGAAAAATCGTACGCCCAGACGCATAATTCGTCAAAAAATAGAGAACCTCCTCTTCCTCCAGAAGGAAATCGCCATTCAAATCCAGCGCCTGACCGGCAGGAATAAACGACCATTCCGCCTCATTGAGAACGTGGTCGCGATTCAAATCCTTTTGATCAAACAGGAAACGGACATAGCGGCGCAGCACCAGGGGCGCCTGTTGAACCAGAACAGGCGACGGCGCGGGCCACAGACTCTCCGCAGATGGACCCGCCGGAGCCTCAGACCCTTCCGCCAACGGCTCAACGCCCGTCGGCAGCTCTTTTTCCACGCTCTCGCCCGGCAACAAACCTGCCATATCTTCCGACTCAACTCCCAACTCCACAACAGGTTGCGCTGTACTCGATTCTGCCGGGGTCAAGGCTGAAACAGACTCTTCCTGGGCAAGAGCGATCGGCACGAACGCTAATGCCAGGAAAAATGTTAAGCGGCATGGTATCTGTCGTATCTTCATCGTTCGGAAACCTGTCGGAAATCGGGACGAAACAAAGGACCCCCGCTGCCGGGGAGTACTTTTGCATGAAACACAACCCTAATTATATCACGCATGCATTTCTTTTCAAGGTGTTCGCGAATGTTTCACTAAATTATCTAAACTTCATACTCTACCACCCCCGCTCCCGTCAACTAGCGGAAGTAAGCGACGACTTCGTCTTCTCGCATTTTAAATCACAGCCAAGGCATCCTCCAAAGCGGCAATAATGTCGTCAATGTGCTCCAGACCAATAGAGAGTCGAATCAGCTCCGGGGCAATACCGGCATCGCGTTGGTCCTGGTCAGAGAGCTGGGAATGCGTCGTACTGGCCGGATGAATAATCAAACTTTTAGCATCGCCGACATTGGCCACGAGCGAAAAAAGGTCAATAGAATCGACAAGTTTCCGAGCCGCGTCCCGGCCGCCCCGAGGTCCAAAAACAACCATACCACCACACCCCCGAGGCAGGTACCGTGCCGCCAGCGCGTGCGACGGGTCCCGCTCCAGACCGGGATAGCGAACCCAATCGACCTTCGCATGCCCCGCCAAAAATTGCGCCACGCGATACGCGTTTTGGCAATGTCGCTCCATGCGCACCGGAAGACTCTCCAGGCCCTGAAGAAAAAGCCAGGCGGAGTCCGGAGCAAGCGTGGGGCCCTGATTCCGCAGACCCACCGTACGCAACCGCAAAATAAAAGCCAACGCGTTTAAGTCACCCAAATCGTGCGCAAATCGCAAATTATGATAACCGCGGTCCGGATCATTATACAAACGGAACTTCGGATCAGTCCAGTCAAACCGTCCGGAATCCGTAACCACTCCTCCTATCGCCGTACCATGCCCGCCTATCCATTTCGACAACGAATGAATGACGATGGTCGCCCCGTGCTCCAGAGGCCGGAAGAGGCATGGTGGAGTAAACGTCGAATCGACCAGAAGTGGCAAATGATAACGCCGCGCAATTTCCGCATAGCGGTCAATATCGGCGACGTCGAGCGATGGATTGCCGATGAGTTCAATGAAAACCGCCCGCGTTCGGTCATTAATAGACGCTTCCAGAGCATCGAAATCGTTCACATTCGTAAACCGCGTTGTTATTCCCTGCTGGGGCAGTATGGCGTCGAACAGTGTATAGGTACCACCATACAAATTATTTGTACTGACCAGTTCATCGCCGGAACGCAAAATATTCGTTATGGCAAAGGAGATGGCCGCGGTACCACTGGCAAGCGTAAGAGCCGCGGCACCGCCTTCGAGCGCCGCCATACGCTTCTCCAACGCATCGTTCGTCGGATTCGTCAGGCGGCTGTAAATGTATCCCGCTTCCTGCAGGGAGAAGAGGTCCGACGCATGTTGCGAATCCCGAAAGCAATAAGCGGCTGTCCGGTACAGGGGTACCGCCTGCGCCGTTGTTGACGGGTCCGACTGCTGTCCCGCATGCACGGCTAGCGTATCAAGGTGCCAGTTGCGTTTCACGATCTCTTCTCCTTTTTCCACGTTCCGCAACTTTCACTGCGGGTTAAATTGCGAATTCTTGTCATTTCCCGTGCGTTCGCGGTATTCTTCAAAAGTCACGTTGACCGGATTCGCTCCTTCCGTGTCCCAGAAGAAAAGTGGCGTTTCCAGGCCGCTCTTGCCATCTTTACCTTCATGCCGCCAGACATTATGGTCAATATCAAACTCATCAACCCGGTTGTTCAAAAACCAAATCAAAGTATCCTTCGAATTCGCAAAAACATTATTGTGAATTTTAAAGTTCAAAACTTTGGCCTTCATGCTGTAGGAAAGGAGCGGTGTGCCAAGTTTGTTCGGACGCTGCGAGTGCCCCCAGCCAAATCCGCAATCATAACACTCATTCTTCTCAAAGAGAATCCCACGGATTTCCGTCTCTGAATTAGTAAACCAGATTTCATACCCCTGCTCACAGCGATGCGTCGTATTGTTACGCCAAATGACATTGTCGACGACACACACTTCCGGACCCTGATTCGACATGGCTACATCATAAACCTCTTCGAAAACACAGCCTTCGACCACGCAGTTCGCGGCACTATTCCACATTTCCACTCCATTTCCGAACCGCACGGTGCGCTCATCACTGTACAACGAGCCGCCGCCAATCCAGGAAATATCACAATTGCGAATCATGCAATCTTTCGCCTCGGGCATGGAGACTCCATGTGCACTGCCGCAGGACAAGGCCAGCCCGTCGACAACCACCGACTCCTGGCAGACAATAATATTCCTGCGTAGCGCCGCTTCCATCTCTTCGTAGCGGTCCGCCGGATTCTCCTCACTGCGGAAATAAATCTGCCGGGTTTCTTTATTATAGTAGAAATCCTCGTCTTTGGTCAGGTCGTTCACCGACCATTTCTTAAAGGCCGCGTGACGCGACGGATCGCCTTGATTCCGCAATATTATATTGCCAACGTCACAAAAGAGATCCGGCTGGGAACCGTTTTCCGGCGTGACCCAAATCGCATCGTTCTCGGCACTTCGAGTCCATAACGCCCGATCCAGCAAGGAGAAACTTCCCAGCAGGAGCGGCTTGGCTCCCTCGCCAAAGGAGGTATAAACAATCGGCTGCCCAGGCTGACCATTGCGACAGACCAGCCGCCCTCGCCAAACCTGACCGCTTCGAAACAGGACCCGGTCGCCCGGCTTCAGCTCCTCCTGATTCACACGCGTCACCGACTGCCACGCCGTTTCCGGACTTTGACCCGCATTGGCATCGCTACCGCGTTCCGCGTCGACATAATACTCCGCTGCTCCCAGTTCGCCCGCAAGCAGTAATCCCGCACTCATGACACAAATTGCAAAAAAAACTTTTCGCAATCCGAAACATTCGTACATAAAGTCTCTCATTTATCGCAGTCCTTCTTCCTTAAAAATGGCGTCCGCCGCTCGCTTCCAGGCATGGACTGCTTCTCCGTGCTTCGGAACACCCGAAACCTGCACAATAAAAAGACGCACAAGTCCGTCCTTCGAAGCGCTGCACTGATTGCCACACGCACCGCCATGCCCGTACCAGGGACCTTCCAAAGCACTGGTCAGTCCGTAGTCATTGCCGTTCCCTTCCGGAGTCTGCTTCGTTGACATTTCATCAATAGCGGCCTGGGACAAATATCGTTTCCCTTCATAAACACCCCCTCCTGCGTGCATTTGGAAAAATTTTGTCAGGTCATTCGCGGTCGAAAAGATACAGGCACCCGGCTCCGGAAATCGAACCGTTTTATCCTCGTATGGCTTCGTCATCATGGGAATATTGCACTGCGCAAGCTTTTCTTCGTGCCAGTTGTAACATTGAATCCAACGATTCTGTTGCAGTTCCAGACTCGGCCAAAGCGTGGTGTCTTTCATCCCGAGCGGATCGAAAATTCGCTCCTGAAGAAAATCCTCGTACGGCTTACCGGTCACCTTTTCTATGATGCCGCCGACCACGTCAATACCAAGTTCTGTGTATTGATAGCCCTTACCCGGCTGAAAGTTCAACGGAGTCCGGCTTATGACAAAAAGCTCTTTCTGAAGCGGCAGGCAGTCGGACCCGAACTTTTCCATAATCTCCGTTTGGAAAGGCCAGCCCACTTGATGGGACAAGGCCTGTCGCACGGTAGGCTTACTTTCAGGCGTTTGAAGTACCTGAAGTCCATTCTGCCGCACCAAAGCCACCTTTAACGCTGACATTTCCGGCAGATATTTCTCAATCGGGTCGTCCAGCGCCACTTTCCCTTCGTCCACCAGCATCATAAGAGCCGTACCGGCGAAAAATTTCGACGTCGACGCCATCCAGAACATCTGATCCGCCGCGATCGGGGTCTTCGTCTCCACGTTCGAGTAACCAACGCAATCGATCTGCAGGATTTTATCCTTCGTTGCCAAGACAGAGACAATGCCCGGCATTTCTCCACGGTCTATATACGGTTGCAACGCCTCGACCATCTTCGGTGATTCCGCCAGAAGTGACCCTGCGGCCACCAAGACCATTACAAAACTGAAAATTCCACAAAGCAATCTCGATTTTCTCATAGTTTCTCTCTCTTCTGTTCAGGTGGGTAGTGTAGCCAAACCAATGTGACTTTATGACCTCTATTTTACGCCAGACATCGACGGCGTCAAGGAGTCGACCCTCCCGACACCAACCGCCGCGTCCCCCTTACCCATTCGTTAGAGCCGAATACGGCGGAACTGCTCTTGCCTCGATTGGAAATTTTCGCTATAATAGGACCCATCTGTAAGATCAACGGAGCAGTACCTGCTGGAGAAGTGGCGGATGGCATTATGTTAACCCAAACATTTAGAGTATTCATAGAATCGATTTTCGTCGTGGGATTCCTCCTCGCGGCCGGACTGGGACCGCTGTGCGCCCAGGAAAACTCACCGTTTTTTCAGCGGGCAGCCGACACAAACGGGCCCCCTCCCGTCGTAACTGGTCCCGGGCCGAACGGGTCGAACTCAGTGGTCACTACGGGAATTTCGGGACCGGCCAATGATCCTCAAGGTACCAACGGCACGGTTCGCGAACGCTTACCACAAACGAAGGAGGGAGAGAAACCCGCAGCCAAAGCCAGCGGCGGCCGATTTTTCGCCGCTTTGATGAAGATTTTTTTCAGCTTGGCTCTGGTTCTGGCTCTGTTCTTTGCTCTGGCCTGGTTTTTAAAGAAGTTCAGCCCGCATTCCACGTCGGCACTGCCGCGGGAACTGCTGTCCATCGTGGGACAAACCACCTTAACGTCACGGCATCGTCTTTTTCTCGTTCGGTTCAGTACAAAACTCGTTCTGCTCGCTGTTAGTGCCGACCAGGTTGAAGTCCTATCAGAAATCACTGACTCGCAAGAGGTTGCGTCCATTTTATCCCAACTGGGCGTTGACGGCAAAGTACGTACCACAGCTGCGACTCGCGGAGAAGGACTTTTATCGCAACTCCTGACAGGAAAGGAACCTCGGGCATGAAACGACTCTGTCCCCGCGTGAACCTTGTCTTGGTCGCCCTTACTGCGGTCGTGTTATCGATTCTACTACCCGCGTTAACGCCCCAGCAGTCGGGCGTCCGAGCGCAGAACGCGACTTTAACTGGCACGGTAACTCCTGCGACCAGCCCTTCGGAACCCCTGCCCTCCTTTATTACGCCCGCGGCTCCCGAGGCCAACGAAACAAATGCTGGACAGACAAATGAGGCAGCGGTCGAACCCACTTCTGCCCTTTCGTCCCCGCTAGGTCAGACGCCGGCGAAAATGTTGGAACAGGCCGATTATTTAACGAGCGAAACGGGAATCGTCAACTCCCTGAAAATGTTGATTGTCTTGAGTGTCCTTTCCCTGGCCCCTGCCATACTCATGATGACCACAAGTTTTGTTCGCATAATAACCGTCTTGTCCATTCTGCGTCAGGCCCTGGGCACAGGCCAGTTGCCTCCAAATCAGGTCTTGACAACGCTCTCGATTTTTTTGACGATACTCATCATGGCCCCGGTCTGGACCGAGGTCTACGATAAAGGAGTCAAACCGTATACGGCGCAACAGATTACGGCGACCGAGGCCATTCAGGCCGGTGGGGCACCTGTCCGAACCTTTATGATTAAGCAACTTGAGCGTACCGATAATATGGACACGCTCTGGATGTTTATGCGTTATACGCCCGAGGCCAAGACGCCGGAATTTTACGATGAAGTCCCTTGGACCGCTCTCTTGCCTGCCTTTATGGTGTCGGAATTAAAAACAGCCTTCCTGATTGGCTTTCAGCTCTTTTTGCCTTTCCTGATCATCGATCTGGTCGTTTCGGCGGTCCTCGTTTCGATGGGGATGATGATGCTGCCTCCGGTGATGATTTCTTTACCCTTTAAACTTTTACTGTTCGTCTTGCTCGACGGCTGGACTTTGGTCGTTAAGATGCTCCTGGACAGTTTCGTCTGGTACGCAGGAGGTTAAAATGGATTCAGAAACAGCTGTAAATCTTTGTCAGCAAACGTTATATACGGCCATCTTAATTGGTACGCCCATTCTGCTGGCCGGTCTCCTGACCGGTCTGGTCGTGGGCCTGTTTCAAGCGGTAACACAAATCCAGGAGCAGACCCTGCCTGTCATTTTGAAAATCATTGTCATGATGCTCGTGGGTGCCTGGTTTCTGCCCTGGATGTGTATGAAACTCTTGGAGTTCGGTCGCGAATTGCTTCAGAACATCCCTGAAACACTTTCGACCTTAATGTAGCGGCAAGCTCACGCCTGCTGCGGGCAAGCGCCGGCCGGGAGCCATCAGGTTCCCGCCTGGACAGGCATGTCTTCCTCCTCGCCTCCTTCCGGCTGAAGTTTGACCGTGGTCGTCGCGTGGCCATTATTATTACCGCCACTGGTACTCAAGCCGCAAATCGTGCACTTCGGTACTGTTACGGTCAACGCTGATTGTGAACCACGCGGCGTATAGCTAAATGTCGCGCTCGCTTGCGTACCCGCGGCAAAAGCGGTCATGAGCGCCCCATAAACCAGCGAGACGTCCGTCTCGATCGTAAGCTCGATCGGTTCCAGTCCCAGCGGCTTACCCACGATGGTTCGCCCCGTTACCTCATCTGTATTATCGGTCAAAATGGTCCACGTCGGCGCATCCTTAACGGACGGCAGACTTTTCGCCGTGCAGTGAAATGATATGCCATTCCACGCCACGGTCACAAGGTTCAGATTCCTAATCGGTTCTGCGAGAGTTACTGTCATCTCGATTTCTTCCTTTCCTGAGCTCGGTAGAAAATTCGTTTCATGTCCCCTTTGGACGTGAGTTGTACGCCCGACAATGTAACCCGTAAAATAAGGTCACGCAAGGCAATTCGAACCGACGGAACCCTATCGGGCCGAAGCCGTCTCTTGCTTTTTATTCTCCTCCCGGATAAACGACTGATCTTCGCAGGTCCCGGCGAGCAGTTTGCAACGGCGAACTGGGGTGCGCGCCAAGTGGGGTTGCGCGATTGGGGGATTTATGTATAATAGGTAAA
>JAUNSJ010000063.1 GCA_030539295.1 Planctomycetia bacterium
CAATCGGGAAGGCAAGATGTGCATCGTGATAATTGTGCATACCGATCATGAGCTGCTTGAGATTGTTTGTGCACTGCATACGTCGGGCAGCTTCACGGGCCGCCTGGACCGCGGGCAGGAGCAATGCGATCAAGATTCCAATGATCGCAATCACGACCAGCAGTTCCACCAGGGTAAACGCAAGTTTTTGCCATCTTCTTTGGGACAAAAAGATTACCCCCCCCGTGCAGTTTAACATACTCGTCCTTCTTCTAATTGTTACTTTCATCTTGTTCTCCTTGTTTCCGTTGGGTTTTGGTTACCCGGTCGGACTGGAAAGTGTCCAACCGGTCGTAGATACGAACTTCGCTAAAACAACCGTTAAAATTTCGCTTGCCAGCCGAGGCGCGGGCCGAGGTAAAGTTACCCAGAGTGCAGGTGCCTGGCCGAATCGGTACCGTCTTATCCCATGTGCACGACTTAATAAGCCGACCGTCCATGAAATGGCGAATAACTTTCGATTCCGCGTCAATAATAACGGCAAAAGTAATCCATGTCCCGAGCATCCTGTTGGTAACCACCGGCAGGGTATCGTAACTCATACGGCCGCGGTCGGATTCAGTGGATTCTTCCGGTGTGATTTGTAGTTGAATGCGACCGTCCCGGTTAATTTGCCAGAGGAACGTTCCGGGCGCGAGCATGAAATCGTTGGAGGCGAGCAGGACGTTCGCCTGATTTTCAAGTTTATTGATTTTGACCCGGGCAACGAGTGTCATGGACGTCATTGTACCAGAGACATCGAATTCGACCCGGTCAGTCGTTTTCTTTATGCGTAGCGAGTGCGTCTCTCGAAGTTCGCCGGAACTCCAGTCTGCCCCGAACAAGCGGCCCGGCCCGACAATATTCTGGCCATACGAGGCATGATTAATAAGCTGCTTCTGCCGCTCGCTACAATCGTAACGAAGAATAAGTCCTTGCGTCGCGTCGAGTTGCTTCTGCTCTTCCCGCTTCCCGGCTAGAAGAGCCCTGTCGCGGGAAAGGACCCGCTGCTCGAAGTGGTCCGGGACGATATAACTTTTCGGGTCAAACGAAATGGTCTGCGGCGGACCCAGTGAGGAAAGACGCAGGGCCATACCAGGCGTGAGACGGTTGAGTACTCCGGCAGTGTCTTTAACGTCGATGTGGCCCTCCACACACTGAACGTCGTGCCCCTGTTTCGTTACGTCGAGCGTAAAGGCTGTCGACCGGTCGATCACAGTACCGAAGGGCGTACTGACTTCCATCCCTTTAGCCCGCTTGGGCAAGTGGGCACTAAGACGCCCCTGGCGGCATACCGCGTGAGAGGCGTCGATCGGCATAAAGGAGCACGGACCTTGCAAAATGACTTCCGCGCCCGACCCGAAGAGGAGTTTTACCTCGCCGGACTGCAACGCAATTTCATCGGAGGTAAGCTCCATACCGGCCTTGTAGTCGTCCTGCCCATGCTGCCAGGTGGCGTCAATCATATCGGTAATCCGGGCAACGACCGGAAGCGGCTCCTTTTCCTCGCGATTTACCGTAAACTGAATCACGATAAGGACAACAGACAAAACCAGAAAGAGTCCGCAAACGCACCAAACGAACGGGACCACAGACTCGGAAAGTGGTTCGTTCTCACGCGGCAGAAGGACCCCGCGCAGGGAATCGACCACGCGATGATACAGGGCCGGTTTGGGTTCCGGGGCAGGAGCTTGCGGCACAACGATGGGGTTGGCCTTACGCTGAATCTCTACATAGCGGTCGAGGTCGTCGAACCGGCCTGACATAATGGCACTTTCAATCTCCGCGTCCATAATATCGAGAGGGGAGACAGAGCGAACCTCTTTCTCCATCGCAAACTTCTCCCGCAATAAGAGGTCAACGGACCAGGAGCGAACGAGCAGAGATCGTAAATTAGGCTCTTTGGAAATTAAGGCCAGCAGTTCGGTCGCCTCTTCCTCGGTTATGGCACCCTTGAGGAACTGCTCAATAAGTCGGGAATGCCGGTCGAGCGTCGTGGTTGTCATAACGGCTCTCCCGAATACGATTTATCCATGCAATTTCGCAGAACGAGTCTGATTTTCAGCATGGTCTTATAGAGATTATCCGGATTAAGCCGCGCGTCGCGAGCAATTTCCGCAACGGTCATCCCGTCGAAATAGACTTTTTGAATGAGGTCGCGAGCCTCGGGCGAAAGCTTCGAGAGACACGCATCCAAGGCGGCCAGTTCCTCATCAAGAGTAAGAAACCGGGCCGGGTCGTCTTTCAGCTCCATGTCCTTCTGAATGACTTCCAGCAGCTGGACAATGGGTTCGGGCAGTTGCCGCAAGTGATTACGCCAATGGTCTTTGGCACGAGCGACGACAATAGTGCGAAGAAGAGGCCGGACATCGCTTTCCAGGTCATAGCGATAGGCATTTTCCACAAAACTGACATAAGCATCGTTCACAATATCGTCGCGAAGGTCACGGACCGGGGCGTTCATCAGCGCAATATGGCGGATCAGCGGATAATGCTGCATAAAAAGCTTGCCCGCTTTTTCCTGAATCGGATCAATAGCTTTAACTTCGGTCATGATCGTTCCTGTCATAATACGGCAAAAAAACTTCTTTATTACCGATGCCTCATTCGCCCTGGGGTATCCCCAATGACGCGTAACGCAAAAGGCCGCAAGTGCCCATTTGTGTCCGCGTTCTTAATACTACTCGGACGAAAAAGAAAATTTGGAATAAAAAAATGGGAAAAACTTAAAAAAACACGTAAAAAGATAAAAATAATTTCACCTTGGGGAGAAATAGCAACGTCCCTAAACGCAAAAAGGGGATACGCATTCAAACGCATCCCCTTAGGCGGTCAATTATTAAGAAGTCTGACGGTTTTTCAGACCTGCTTTTTGTGCGAGAAAACCTTAGTCGAGGTATTCCAGCCAAATATTACGATACTGAACCTTGTTGCCGTGCCCCTGAAGGAAGAGTCCGCGTGCCTCGTCCGCTTCGGGGAGACATCCGGGGGTCGCATCCTTAAGTTCAAGGTCGTCCTGAATAAGCACGCCATTGTGCGCCACGGAGACGCGTGCGTTGGCAACTTTCTTCCCCTCTTCGTATTTGGCCGGGGTGAATTCAAAATCGTAGGTCTGCCAGGTAAGTGGCGGCAGGCACATATTCACCAGCGGACGCTCCGCCTGATAAAAACCGCCGCATTCGTTATTTTCGCCTTCCAGACCAAAAGAATCCAGAACCTGACATTCGTAGCTCTGTGCAATGTAGACACCACTATTGGAACGGGCCTGACCTTCGCTGTTCGGCATGAAGGAGGTCAGAAATTCCAAGTGAAGAAGATAGGGACGATCTTTTTCGAAGGGGACTGTTGTCGCTTCCGACCACAGAGTCTTCGCTTCTTCGTTCATCTTGGCCCCTTCCAGGAAGTTATCAAGATTACTGCCGTCGAAAATGACAAAGGCGCCTTCCGGAGCAGGCTGGCCCAGAGTCGGACTTTCGCGACGGACTTTCTCCATCGGGCTGGTCTTGTCCTTGTAGATCAGGAAATACTCGTCGCCTTCTTTATAGCCGGCCAGCAGACGCTTCTTCTGCTCGTCATTAAAGATGATATTCGGTTCCTCACGGGAGGGAATATTCATCTTTTCGCCAACGACAACGAGTTTGCCATCTTTCATTTCACCATCACCAAAGAAGCGGGCCATGGTGCGATCCCAGCCGTTGCCGGGCAGACCTCCGGGATAGCCAATAACGCGGAACTGACCGTTCCCCTTGGCAATGACCTGAAAGGCGCGGCCGTCGCCAGGAACGAAATATTCCCCCTGGATCTCATAATCCGAGGCGTTGGCACTAGCCAAAGCTTCCGCTTCGCTGGTGTATTCCTGCGCCGAGGCAGTGTAGGGAGTCAAAACCCAAGCAGTCAAAAGAGCCGCAACGAACAACAAAACTTTTTTCATAATGAATCTCCTGATGAATAGGACTTTCCGGTCGGAAGACATATTCCACCAGAAAGCCCCCATGTCGTAAAAATCAAAGGGTTCCGTATCGAAACCAGTCAAACGTGAAACCGGGCGGGAGTAGTCTATTATATATAATACGTGATATAACACTATCCTGCGTCACCCGATTTTTAAAGGGAATGTTTAGCGCTGAATCAGTTTGACCTGTTCCGGGGTTAACGGAAGAATATCAAAATCCTTAAACCACATCTGTATGTTAGCGCTGCCATGGAGCTGGAGTCCGACCTTTCCGGACGGCTGGTCAAAGACATTATCGGTAAAGTCGAGTGTGCGGAAGTCGTTCATAAAGTTGACGATGCGATTACCAATGGCAACGGTGCAGATGGTATTCCAATCACCTTTATTGAGCACCTTGGCCACAAATTCCTCGTCACGCCCGAGCCAGCCGCGACCGGGAATAACCGTTCCGTCTTCCTTAAGCCCTTGCGTGTGCCAGATTCCGGAACTCACGTAGCCGCCGTCGCCCTGGTCGTCGGCAATTTCATTCTGGAAGCCACGCATAAGCCACGGCACGTCGTTCTCTTCCGCACGGAAATAGAGACCACTGTTCCCGCCAAAAATGCGATAGGTCACCTTAACGGCGAAATCCGCGTAATTCTCATCGGAAACAACCAGTCCGTCCCGCGGTTCCGTCGCGCTGTGACTGCCGAGCAGATAGCCATCGCTGACGAACTTCCATTCATCAGGCAGGACAAAACGAGCGCCGTCGAGTTTGGCATTCTCCCCTTCCCCATTGAAGAAGGCATGCCATTGCGACTGGCCTAAATCTTTGACGCGGATATTACGCCAGGCAACGGACCCCTGTGGACCGGCGTGGATCTGCAGGCCGAAATGACCTTGCAGGTCGACCGGGTCAAATATATTCGAGACGGGAACGCCGTTAATCCAAGTGCGAAGGGAAGGACCAATGGCCTGAATTTCGTAGGTATTCCAGTCGTCCGCTTTATACGCATCTTGGGCTGGCTTAAGGGTTTCCGGCGTATTTTCGTCGAGCCATGTTCGCCCATGCTGGAAGCCGCGTCGCCCTTCGTCGTAAATGCGTCCCGTCTCATTCTTGTCGCTCGGGTCAATTTCCGCCTGATATCCATAGACAGACGTCCCGTCGCCATCGGCACGGTAATGACTTCGGAACTGTATTCCGGAATTGCCAGGGGTAAGAACTTTGAATTCCGCTTTGAGAATAAAATCACCAAACTCCTTATCGGAGAAGAGGAACGTGTTCTTCTTGGACTCCGGGTCACAGACACCAACAATGGCGCCGTCTTCTACGCTGTACTTGGCACTACCGCCTTTGACCGACCATCCGTCGAGCGTTTTACCGTCGAAAAGGGAGACATATCCTTCCTCCTCTTGCGCCGACACCTGTGCCGGCATTACGGAAGTACCGATAAATCCAAGACCTGCGAATGCCAAAAGCATTCCGAACCATGACAATTTCATTGTGTTACTCCTTGAAAGAAACGTTTTTGTGGGTAGGAACCGGTGCCGAGAAACCGATCGCCAGGGGCAAGTGAGCGGCAAAACGCACCATGAAGAAATTAAGTATACCGCAAGAGGAGGTAAAATGCAAGATTTCATTTCGATTTTTTTCGAAAAATTCGGTAAGTAGCCAAATTTTCTTGCAAGCAGTATTCGGCAGGCGGGACGCGAGAGGTAAAGAGACAGACCTGCCCCGGAATTCAAGGTCGTTAATTCCGGGGCAGAAGTGGTAAGGTCGCGTCAAAAGTAAGGGCGTTAGAAGCGGCCAAGGATACTTTCGTTGAGTGGGGCCGGCTCCGCGGATTTCTCCATGGGTTCCGGGCCGCGTTCCGTCTGGGGTGCCTCGGCTGCCGGGAGTGACGCGGGCGTCATGGCGGGAACCGTGGCTTCCGGAGCAAAGGACGGCAATTGCGGAAAGGTCGCCGGTTGGCCTGCGGGTTCCGGGACAGCCTCATTTGCGTCGTCCAAGGTCAATAGTGCCGGTAACTCCTGACTCTGGTTGGACTTCTCTTGCGGTGAGACAGGTGCGCCGGACGGTTCCGCGACTGGCTCGCCTGCCGGTTCGCGTTTCGCCGGAGTTCCTTGCTCCTCCCGCTTGAGTGCGACCTGGAGACTCGGGACCGCCGCGTTGCGCCGGGCAACGGTACGCGACTCATAACAGTAGGTCATGGCTTCGCTTAAGAGTTCCGTACCGTCGGTGTCTGACCGAAGAACCGCTTGCACTTTATGGTTGCCAGACGCAACCGCTTGGGCACTAACACGATAGGTCTGACTCTGGCCCGGTGCAAGCTGGTTAATCTTGCCGAAGAGGATTTTCGACTCTTCCGCAACAACCGTACCACTTCCGAAATCGACGCTGACCGGCTTAAGCCCGCCAAAGAGGAACAGGCCGCTAACCACGTTTTCCGCCGCTTTCGTCCCCGTATTGGTGACAACCACCTCGTATTGCACCGGCGTACCCAAGGCAACGGGTCCGTTCGGGGCGTTAATCTTAACAGCTAAAGCGGCCACGCCTTCCACCTGAACGAAAGTCTCTTCGGTCACGGAAAGGCCAGAAGCGTCGGCCGCGACGATTTCAAATCGCTCGTTCCCGGCCGCCACGGCTTGACAGGTAACGTGGCAGACCAATTCCTGGCCCGGGTCGAGCTGCTTAATCGTCCAATCGACCGCATTTCCGGCGGGCGAGAGATTTCCGCCTTCGGAACTTTCCAGCAAACGCATCGCCTCGGGCAGATTTAAGGCCACCTTGGCGTCGCGCACTGCGGCTGTACCCGTATTGGCAACGTGGACCAGGCATGAGACATTATTATTCACGAACTGGAATTCAGGCGATTCGACGTAAATCTCGAGATTACCGCGAAGTATGTCAATATTCTTTTCGCAAATGGCTTTGACGTTGTAGTCGCCTTCGGCTTCCACGACCAGCGGGAGCGTTCCTTCCAGCTCCGTTTTGAGAGCCAGCTCGATGGAACGCTCATCCCCGGCGGGCAAAAGGCCCAGCGTCTGGGAAATTTGCTCATTGGTGCCGGTGGAAACTTTGAGACGGACGTTTTTGGCATCTCCGTTGCCTGCGTTTCGAATACGAAGCCGATATTTGTCTTCCTGTCCAAATTCAATGGCGGCTCGGCCTTCAATGGCCAGTTCGAGACAGGCTTCCTGAACCTCAATGCCCGCCTTGAGGCTTTCGCGCTCATAATCATAATGGCTGACCAGTTCGAAATTGGTGCGTTCACGAGGAATCAGATGAAGGGTAAGAATTTCTTCAGCCCCGGCGGCCAGGTCACCGAGCAGCCAGGCACAGGACCCGGTTTCGCCCGGACCATTTTCGCCTGTCATACTTGAGGTCCCCACACTGGGCTGAATATTCATAACTTCAACCCATCCCGGAATTTCGGTCATAACTTCCAGACGGGTCGCGGCCACGGCACCGGAATTACGGACCTTAATTTGATAGGGGGAATCCTGCCCCACAATAACGCGTCGCGGGCCAATGGCCTGAATCTCAATATTGGGACTCTGATGCTCCACGACGAGCCGACCGGCGTCCGGGGAGACCTCAGCCGGGTCGAGGGAACTGGTCGCTGCCGGTTGGTTCGGCCGGACTAGAAGTGGAGCCTGTCGAGGCGTCTCAACTTCCCTTGCCGGTGTGGTCGCCGGGCCGGTAAGGACACGGGTTTCGCCGTAGGTGACCGGCTTACGAACCTCAACGGGAAACAAATCCTCTTGCGCGGTTGACGCGGCTTGATGCGTCGTCTGAGGTTCCGTCGCACTTGATTGAGTGCCCGCAGGCATTGCCTTTTGCGGCAGGTCGCCGGGCGTCAGCATAATCATTGCGTCGGACGGGCGGGCGGAGACAGGGGTATCGCTATTTTTCCGTTTGATTTCGGGTGTGGACTTCTCCGCGACTGGGGAATCGTTTAATAAGAGTTCCAGTTCATCCCCTTTCCCCGCGTCCGCCGTGGGCGTGGACCCGTCGAGGTCACCGAGGATACTGTCGAGCGCCGCTTTCTGCTTTGCCCGACGTGGAGCGCTTCGTTCTCCACTGGGCTTGACCGCAACGTCCGAAACCGGTTTGATTTCACCATATTGCCCCTTGCGTGAGCCGCTGTTTATCGCCGGTTTGATGGCCGCATCGCTCTCTTGCCGGATCTCCTGCTGACGAAAATCCCAAGTCGTCGCCAAGCCGCGGTCCGCCGCCGTCAGGAAACTTGGCGCTAAAAACGCAACCACTCCTGCTATTAGGGCCAAAACGCAGCAATGACCTTTGACAAAGAGGAATCTTGATATCCTGGTAATCACATTGGTTTTCATGGCAATTAAGTCCTGCTCTTGTTCCGAATACGGGAAACAGCCTCGCAAAGTTATCTATATTCACTATCTTGTGAATAACTGGGAGGTTCTAAAAAACACCAGAAAAGCGAATTCATAAAATAATATACGTATTT
>JAUNSJ010000064.1 GCA_030539295.1 Planctomycetia bacterium
GGTGGTTTTTTTTCGTGGGGCGGACTTTTGAAAAGTCCCCCCACACCCCTTCAAACTTTTTTTAGTAGGCTTCGCCCACCGTTTTCAAGCGGGTTGGTAAACTATTTTCGACTTTTTTCGCATTTTTTCACCAAGGATTGAGGGTTTCATGTTATTAGGTATAATAGAAACCGGAGTGGGAGTCGGTTTTGTGCGTGTTGCTACGAGTAAAAGACAGAGGCAAAGCATTATTATGGCCAAACAGGAAAAAAACCGCGACGAACGACGTCTGACGAAAGAGGAGGCGTCCGCCCTCTTTCTGCAGTATTACGACTACGTTCGCGCGGTCGCCTATCGAACAGCCCCGACACGCGAGGTGCAGGACGATATTGCCCATAATGTCTTTATTGAGTTCGTGGAAAACGCACATAAGTGGACAATTACAAACGGAGAGGTTAAGCCCCTGCTGCGTACGATTACGAAGAATATATCGTTGCAATTCTGGCGCGACCATAATCGCCGTAAACCGGAGCACATGCAGAAGTTACTTGAAAGTATCTGGCGCGATCGGCCGGAAGTTACCTTGCGTGAGGAAGGCGACCTGCAGAACAGGATTTCCATTCTCCGCGTCTGTATGGAGAAACTCTCGGATAAGAATAAACAGATCGTTGAACTCTATTATTTCCTCGGCCTGCCGTATGAGGAACTGGTCAAACGTACAGGAAAAACCCTTGCAACTCTCTATTCGCTCCTGACGCAAATCCGCAAACTCTTGCACGATTGTGTCGTCAAGACGCTGAAACTGGAGGTCGGCGATGACTGAGCCTGCCTGGTCCATTCCCGTTCTGGTCAATAAACTTATTGACAATACGCTCACGGAAGAGGAGTCGCTCTGGCTCTATGAGCGTGTGGAGCAGGACCGCGACCTGGCCTCCTTAATTCGTAAGAATTTCATTGTTGACTATCTTCTCCATTTATCCAAAAATGCACAGCCCTCCTGGGACGAACTGGTCGCTATGGAGCGCACGGCTAAGCCGCTGGCGCAAATGACGCCCCAGGAGCTGGCGGAATATCAGGCTACGGTCAAGGCACTCAACACAGGCAATCCGCCGCCTGTCCCGACAAAGACGGACAGTCCGGCAGACGACGAACCGTTCGACCCGTTTGCCGTCTTGCGGGAACAGGAGGCGCGGGAAGAGCGTGCTCGTGCCCTGCGCTTTCAGGAACGCAAGCCGCACAAATGGACCGTGAGTGACTTCTTCTTTATCTTAAGTGTCGCCGTGGCCATTCTGCTCGGCGTGGCCATTTATGAGCAGATGCAGTGGGAGCTTGGCCGCGATGCACGAGAGTTATCCGACCCGGACGCGCCTGCCTTGGCCCGAGTAACCGACCTGGTCGAACCCGTATGGCAGGAGGGAAGTAAGACGTACAATCGCGGTCAGGGGACCGGCGCGGAGTCCGTGGCACTGGCGTCCGGACTGGCCAATATTGTCTTTGCCGACGGGGCCCAGGTCATCTTTGAAGGGCCTGGCACACTGGAAATTACCGGCGGCAACAGTCTCTTTTTACGCTCTGGCAAGTTAAGTGTGAACGTACCGCCCTACGCCGTTGGCTTTAAAGTCGTTACGGAACAGGCAACGGTCATCGACCGTGGTACGCAGTTCTATATCGACACGGCCGGCCGAGATCTGCGCGTCGCGACCGTCCTGGGCCGGGTCGACTTCGAGGCCGATAAGACGACCTTGCCACTAACAGAAGGTCAGCAGGTGGTCTTCGACGGTAAGAAGATTAAGGAGACCGAGCCTTGGTTCGGCGACCGATTTATCGACTACCCGCGATTCACCGACCGGCTCAAGCGGTATATAACCGGCTTACGCAAGATTAAGGTCCGGGAAGACGAGCGAATTGATAGTGACCCGTACCTCATTGCCCGGTTCGATGCGATGGACCGCAGTTCCGGTAATCTGCTCAACAGGTCGCTTTTTGGTGCACGGAATCTGCCGGCCATGAGCTTGAGCGGCTGCTCACGGCAAGAGGGACGCTGGCCCGACTCCTACGCTATTTCCTTCGATAGCAGCAATAGTTACGGCGAGTTCACGATACAAGAGGGCTATAATTCCATGACCTTTTGCGCTTCGGTTCAAATCAACCATTTAGCGAATCAGGGCAATACGCTCCTGAGCAGTCGTGACTTCATGAAGACGCCTGGCGCGGTCTTCTGGCAGGTGACCAAGAGCGGTCAGATTGCCTTTTACATTACCACGGAAGAGTCGAAGCAGGAAGTGTATATAACGCGTCCGATATTTACCCGGCGCGACTTCGGCGGCTGGTTCCAGCTTAAAGTCGTTATCGACGGCAATAATGAGACCATATCGCAGTTCATGGACGGGCACATGATAAGTCGTCACCGCTGGAAAAACCCCATGAAATTGTGGCCGGGCAAGATGATTCTCGGCAATACCCTGGAAGAAACGTATCGTGTCAATGACCGTTTTTGGGACGGTGCTATTGACGAACTAACCATTTACGGTTACTAAAAAATGACCAGTCTTCCCTGTTACGCGACCTTCTGACGGGCCGCCGACGGGAAACGACGGTCGACATAAAAAACAGGCTTGACGAAAGTCAGGCCACAACCCTGTCAAAGAGGAGATCCAAGATGAAAATGGTGTTGAAAATGGGAAACGAGTTACACGCGAGAAACAATCAAGCCCGTACACGAGGTGTATTCCGAAATATGCTCCGCGCCGCGGCGTTTACCCTGGTGGAACTCCTGGTGGTTATAGCGATCATCGGGATCCTGATCGCACTGCTCTTGCCCGCGGTACAGGCGGCCCGGGAAGCTGCCCGGCGTATGCAGTGCACGAACAATCTCAAGCAGATCGGCATTGGTCTGCACAACTATCACGACGTGAATTTCGCGTTCCCGACTCTGTCCTACTGCTGGACGCCGAGCGGGTCCCTGGCAACGTGGGACGTTAACCAATGGTGGAATATGCACGTGGCCCTGCTCCCCTTTACGGAGCAGAACGCGACTTACGATACCCTTGCCCAGATTCGACGACACAATAAATACCCCTGGGACGGGTCAATCAACGTCATTACGCCGGCGACCGATTTGGACAATCTGTGGAAGAATCTCGATAATTTGCACATTTCGCATTATCTCTGCCCGAGTGACCAGACCTGTGCACATTACGTACCGCGAAGTGGCAGTTCCACAATTGCGAATCTGCATAAGTCGAATTATCTGCCGTTTACCAATCTTGCCAACGAATGCCATATGTGGATTGAAGCGTGGTATCCGCTGAATTACAATGGTTATGCCTCGGGTGCGGAAGCGGTTTGGCGTGCTGCCTTCTGTGCCGGGAAGTGGCGGACCATGGCAGATTTCCTCGATGGCTTGAGCAATACGAACATGGTGGGCGAATACCTGCGTGGTAATCGGGATGCCCGTGCCTTGGGTAATATCTGGACCGCGCGAGCAGGCTGTATGTTTATTCAATGTGCTTGGACGCCCAATACAAGTGCGGCGGATAACACCATTGCCGTGGAAGGTTTCTGCGTCGTTGCCGACGGGGATAACGTACCGGAAATGAATTTACCCTGCTACGGCGGACCTAACGCCACTCCTTGGGGCGAAAGTGCGGCGACCCGGTCGCGACATCCGGGCGGTGTGAATATTTTGCGCGGCGATGCCTCGGTGTCCTTCGTCTCTTCCACGGTAAGCTCCGCGACTTTCCTCGCTCTGGGAACCATAGCCAATGGAGACATAGACTAATGACCACCCTAAACCATAAGGCGCTACGAATTGCCTTGCTGACTTTCGCCGGCCTCTGTTTTGCGGCCGGTTGCGGCGGTGATGGTTTGAATCGCGCGAAGGTCACAGGAAAGGTTACGGTCGATGGCGCCCCTGTAGAAATCGGATACATAACCTTCGAGGCTCTGCCCGGCACAGACTGCCCGCAAATAGGAACGGAAGTCAGGGACGGAAATTATACCTTCCCCAAAGCGAAGGGACCTGTCCCCGGTCAATACAAGGTCACGATCCTCGGCCAGCGTGCAACCGGCAAGAAGATTAAGCTTCCGCCGGGTGCCACGCCTTCCGGCAAGACGGAAACGGACGAATACGTCTCGGTTATCCCGAAGAAGTACGACCGACTCCGCGGCGGTACCGAAAAACTCGAAGCGACCATCGCAAAAGGTGCTAACGAAATCAATTTCGAACTCGACACGAAAGAAGTTAAAATTCCCAAAAAGTTTGTTTTGGAATAAAGGCCCAAATTCAGGCCACGTGCCGACAGGAACGAAAAAGGCCGTGGCCTGTTCTGGTCAACACCCGGTGGTTTCGCGTCGACGGTCGTTACAGGAACGTACCGCGGCGCGGCCAAGTCAACCCTTTTAAAAAAGGAACAAGAAGATGAGAAAGATGTTAGCGTGGAAAAATAAGAGACTTGCGGGGGGGGGGGATTGAGATAATCTTTCGCGCCGCAGCGTTTACCTTGGTGGAACTCCTGGTGGTCATAGCGATCATCGGCGTTTTAATTGCACTGCTCCTGCCTGCGGTACAGGCGGCGCGGGAAGCGGCCCGGCGTATGCAATGTACGAACAATCTCAAGCAGATTGGCCTCGCACTGCACAACTACCACGACGTGAATTTCGCGTTCCCGACCATTTCCGCCAATCACACCTATGAAGGCGTTACCGATCTCAACCGTTGGATTATCAGCTATACTGCGTGGCAGTGGTATTCCATAGCCCAGGCTATTCTCCCTTTTAACGAGCAGCCGGCCCTGTTCGACGCCTTAGCCAATGTCATGAGTCAGAACAGCTATGCCGTAATGGCGCCTTGGCTCACGAATGGAACAGCAGACGACTGGAAATATTGGAGTGGTACGAATATCGACGGTGCCATAGTCCCCGGTTACCTTTGTCCAAGTGACCAGGTGGGAACGAAGACGCTAAAACGATCCAATGATAATGGTAGTGTGACCGTGTTTCGGTGCAATTATCTCGGTTTTACAAATGGTGGTACAGAAGCGTATCCGAACCACGAAATGGTTCTCAATACGCCAGGAGCAGGCGACCGCGGCCCTTTTTGTCCCAACCGGTGGCGTGTCATGGCGGACTTCCTGGACGGGTTAAGTCACTCCATGATGGTCAGTGAATATATCGTTGGCCCGAAAGAAACGGAAGGTCGATGCAGCCCTTGGGATCAGCGTAGCGGTTGTCAGTTACTCTTCTGGGGACAGGCAACGCCGAACTCCTCGGTCCCTGACGCGCTTGTGTGTGAAGAGCACTGGCCCGGCGGCTTTGAAAATCTTCCCAAGATGAAATTGCCTTGTATTGGCGTTGCCTGGGATGCATATGAGCAAGCAACGGCCGGGGCGCGAAGTCGGCATTCAGGAGGCGTCAATGCCCTGCGAGGCGACGGGTCCGTCTTCTTCGTTTCCGATACGATCAGCCTTCCCGTTTATCAACGGCTTGGTGCCATTGGCGATGGCCTGGTAAACGAATAATCACAAAACAACCGAGAAGCTGAATAGAGAAGAAGGAGACGTCAAATGAAATGTATTGGTAGTTTGATCGTGTGCATGGCGGTTTTGTGCCTTACCGGCTGTAGCGAAGGAAAAATCGTCCGAACGAGCGTGCACGGAACGGTAACGATAGGAGGTGTGCCCGTTGAAAGTGGCCGTATAATCTTTCTGCCGGAAAGTGGAACGGACAGTCCGAGTGCGGGCGCCGTTATAACGAACGGCGCGTATGAAATCGACAAGAGTCAAGGTCCGGCGCCTGGCCAATATCGCGTACAAGTCAGCGCAACGCAAAAGACAGGCAAGAAGGTCAAAGCGTCGGGTCTGCCAGGCGGGCCGGGCGAGGTCGAGGAAACGGCCTCGATTATTCCCGTGAAATACATGCCCGACGGACCCGGGGCACCCAAGGGAGCGGGCTCCGAACAACTCACTGCCACCCTGGAAAAAGGAGCCAATGAAGTTAACTTCGAACTCGACGCCAAGTAACGGGCCTTGGTAGCAAGGTGCGAAACCGCAACGCCTTATCGGAAGGGAAGGGTAATGCCCACCTTTCGATAAGGCGAAAATTGCAACTTTATTGCACATCTTTGTTTTATTCACCCACAACACAATTTTTATTCACATTTTAGGTAAGGAACTCACTGTGACAAAATTTCTGTCAGTAATTCTGTTTTTTTGTACCGCCGTCGCCTTTTGCTCCGGTTCGGAAATCGGCAGTTTTGCCGGTACGCCGACCGAGGCGGAACTCACCTTTATGACGCAATGGAAAGCGTTTCTGCTCAAGCAGGGCCAGGCCGACGACGCGCGCTATAGCGCCGACATCCCGTTCTCCTTTGTCTGCGGCGAACGGTCGAGTCGCGAATGGATTAAGCCGGATAATGCCACAATCGTTTCCGGCGACTGGCAGGATAAGGTGCGCCGTCATACGCTGACCTGGACCGATGCGGAAACGAAACTCGTCTGCGAGGTTCTCCTTGAGGAATACGCGGATTACCCGGCGGTGCAGTGGACGATTCACTTGCGCAACGCCGGTACGGAGAATAGCGCGGCGATTCACGATTTTAAGGCACTCGATCTGCTCTGGTGCCGTAGTGACGACAGTATGCCGGTCCTCTATCGTTCGCAAGGTTCGGACTCGCGCAACGATGATTTTATTTTTGTGGGCGAAGATATGCGGAAATCGATGTGGTGCCATAACAGGACGGTGCGTATGGACTCCGCGACGAACTCCGCGTTTCGCGTGGCACTGAACTCGTCGCTCTTCGATTCCGATACGCGTCCGAGTGCGACCTGGCTGCCTTTCTTTAATTATAAGACGGGGCCGGACGGGCTCATTGTCGGGCTGGGCTGGAACGGGACCTGGTGCGCCGAATTCAATCATCATGGCGACGGTAAGACCGATATGACCGCCGGTATGGAGCGACTCAATACGATTCTGTATCCCGGCGAAAGTATTCGCTCGCCGCTTGTTATGCTCCTGTACTGGCAAGGGGAAGTCATGCACGGTCAGAATGTTTTTCGGCAGTTCGTTCTGGCCCATAATCATCCGCAGGAGAACGGTAAGCCGGCGTTAACGCCTCTGTGCTGCTCCTCCTGGGGCGGAACGCCGACCGAGGGTCATCTGGCGACAATTGCAAAAATTGCAAAAGAAAAATTTGAATATGACTGCTACTGGATTGACGCCGGATGGTATGGACAAGGGACGGACCCATGCCCCAGCGTTTTTCAGGGGGATTGGGGCTCCGTTGTTGGTGACTGGCGTGTGAATCTGACGCGGCATCCGAATACACTCAAGCCGATTAGCGACGCACTGGCCGCAATGAATATGAAGTTCCTGCTCTGGTTCGAAACGGAACGGGCCATTTGCGGTGTGCCGGCGACGAAGGAGCATCCGGAGTGGTATCTCCGGCCCGGCGGTGGTCACGACGCAAGCGATGGCGAAACCCTCCTGCTCAATCTGGGCAATCCGGACGCACGGGCCTGGGTCACCGAAACGATTTCCAATATTTTGCGCGATAATAAAATTACCTGGTATCGCGAAGATTTTAATATGGTGCCTGACGGATACTGGAGTGCGTACGATACGCCCGACCGAATTGGTATGACGGAAATGAGATTCGTGGAAGGTCTTTATAAATTCTGGGATGATTTAAGGGCACAAAATCCCGGCCTCATGATCGATAACTGTGCCAGTGGTGGACGACGTATTGAGCTGGAGACCATGAAGCGGAGTATTGTTTTGTGGCGTACGGATTATAATTGTTTTCCGTATTTAACGACGGAGGTTACGCAGTCGCACGGATTCGGTTTGAGTCACTGGCTGCCGGCGCACGCGACCTCGCCCTTTTTGGTTACCGGAATAGACGATTATCAAGGCCGAAGTGCGCTCTCCAGCGGTGCGATTCTTTCGGCGAGCGAATTCAATAATGGCAATCCGACGCCGGAAATGGAGCTTTGGGTTAAGGAGAAAGTCGCGGAAGCCAAGGCATGCCGTCCTTATTTCTACGGTGACTTCTATCCGCTCACGCAAGGGAACTGGTCGGACGACGCCTGGCTCGCCTATGCCATGTACCGTCCGGCGGAACGGGACGGATTGATTGTGGCCTATCGCCGCCCGAAGAGCCCGGTTATTTCGCTCGGCGTGGCGTTGCCAATGGTGGATTCTGACAAAAATTATGAATTTCGCGATGGTGATACGAACGAAACCTGGCAAGTACAGGGGCGTGACATTCGCGAGAAGGGTTTTACCATTACGATAGACCAGCCGCGAAAGAGCAAGTTAATTTTCTGGCGCGAACTTCCGCTTGAAAACTGAGGGCGAAGCCTACTAAAACCCGCTTGAAAACGGAGGGCGAAGCCTA
>JAUNSJ010000034.1 GCA_030539295.1 Planctomycetia bacterium
TCGTTGTCAGAGGGCGTGTCCGAGGGCGTTTCCGGGGCCGTTTGGTGCTCCGGTTCATAGGCAGCTCCGTACAGGATTTTGACTTCGCGCGAGGTAAGCGGACGGAAGTCGCCTGGCAGAAGCTTTCCGAGTTTAATGGGACCAATGGCAACGCGTTGCAAATGGAGTACCTTATGTCCGAGTCGCGCGAGCATACGGCGAATTTCACGATTTTTGCCTTCTCGCAGCGTTATCTCAAGAATGGAACTCAATTTATGGCGCGATTTGAGAATGACTTCGTCGGCCTGAACCACCGCTTCCGCGAGGTGAATACCCTTTTTCAGGTCGTAGACGATTTGCGGGTCGACAAGACCGGCGACCTGAACGCGATACTTTTTCGCCACTTCGTAACGCGGATGCGCCAGACGTTCGGCCAAGGCCCCGTCGTTCGTCAGGAGTAGAAGGCCTTCACTGTTCTGGTCGAGTCGTCCCACCGGAAAGAGGCGTCCGTAAGCTGGTGGGACCAAGTCGATCGCACGTGCGCGGCCCTGCTGGTCCCGGCTGGTGCACAGATAGCCTTTCGGTTTATTGACAACGAGATAGACCGGACGCGTCTTCGGCAACGCCTCGCCGTCGACACGAATTTTCTGCTGATGGGGAAAGACGCGCGAACCCAACGTTGCCACCTTGCCGTCGACCTCAACGCGTCCGTCGGCAATGAGTTGTTCGCAAGCCCGTCGTGATCCGAATCCGGCGCCTGCGAGCACCTTTTGCAGACGATGCCCCTGGAAAAATTCACTTTCGCCGGTCGTCAGAGTCGTTGCGAAGAGGGAATCGACAGGCTTATTTTTCCGCATGGGAAGAGTTTCCTGCCGATTAACGCGACTGGCAGCGGTCCGCGTACGGCGTGCGGGTCGGTCGGCCGTCGGTCGTGCGGATTTGCCGCGGGGAGAGGCTGTTCGCGAGTCTGCACCGCGTGTACGCGTCCCCGAAGAAGGGCGCCGCGCTCCGGCCGCGGTGGTTTTCCCGGCCGGTCGGTCTGTTTGACGCTTTGCAGTTCGTGCCCCTGACGCCGAACGCTCGGTTCGTGGGCGACTCGTGCTTTTACTCCGTCTGTCTGCTCTATTCATTATCATGTCTGTCCAACTCCGTCTATTCGAATTGTCGAATGCTCTATTTTTTCTTGTTCTGTTCGTTTCTGGCCTTGTCTTGTGCGACGCGAACCTGCTATTGTTGTGTGACTTCCAGGAGTACTGTCTCGTACGGGGTCATAGGGAAAGTCACCGCGCCTTCGACTAAGGTCAACTCTTTAGGTTCCGCCTGGCCGGCTAAAACGGTACGTCGCACGCAACTTACTTTTGGGCCGAAGGTTAGTACCGCGTTCGTATGCAGGCCAAACGTCTCCTGCACTAAAAGGGAACCCACACCAGCATTATAACCCGGAAGGGGCAAAGCAGCAAGGACCGTACCATTTTCCGAATCGACGCGAACCGGTAGGGCAGGATGTGACTCCGTTTGGCCAAGGTGCTCGTTCTCTGCTCGGGTTTTGTACGTCAGAGCCTCCCGAAGTGGATGCGGCAGGTCGACGCCGACCCCGAAGCGAAAAGTTCGCCCCTGCTCATTCTTGGGAATTAAGACAAGGTCCATTCGTTTCATACCAAAACGTCGAAAAAAGGGATTCCCGTTTGTCAGGAGGGTTATCCCGAGTTTGTCTTCACTGCGAATATCGACCATTTCCGGAGCCTGAAGATAGTCACGTTCCGTTTCCCACGTTTGCTCATGAACGCCAATGGCAATTCGGGCCAATTCATCGCGCCAAGCGAACCGGCAGCCATAATAATTCTCCCACGCATGGTCTTTGGGCTTAATTTTAGGCTGAAACGTAAGTTCCACGTCAAGGACGCGATTGCCCCGGTAAGCGGTAATCTTGTGCTGGAACTGACCTGCCGTCTTGCCGCTGGGCAGAACGAATCGGCCGGCTATCTGAAGTGTTCCGGCGTTTTCTCCGTCGTTAACGACTTCAATGCGGTCGACCGCGGGAACCGCGTACCCGTAATGCCCGTCTTGTGGAGTGCGGCCATCGGCGTCACGCTCTTTACTCGAGAGGCGATAGCCCGGAAGCCAGGAGAAACGATTTCCCCGACCAGGCAGTCGGAGCAGTCCCCGCGATAGTTGTACCTGTCCAGGGTCCCACGTTGAAAGTCGTTTAACTGCCCCGGTCGTCGGGTCAACCCGAATTTGAAAAAACTCATTCGACAGGGTATAATATTTGTCCACTTCTGTTCGCGAAAGCCGCTCTTCCGTATAGCCGGCAACTTCATGCTGATCGGCTGACTCCTGGCGACCGGCGATAAAAGACCGCAATCGCTGCCATAGTGACCCTTGGCCGTAACTGTAACTCTGTTTTAAATGAGAAGATGCAGATTTTTCGCCTGTGGTGGGTTCTCCGGTTGTATCCGGCTCCGATCGTTCCGGCTCCGCTCGCTTTGTGGTGCGGAAAAGGGTAGAACATGTGGAATACGCGTGCGTAACCGGATTGATCTGTTCTTCCTGTGCAGCCCGGGTCAAGGCATTGGTTCGGAACATGTCCTTACCATAGGAGCGCCGATGACCTGCCGTTTCCGTTAATTTGAAAAATTCCGCCATGCCCATCGTTTCGCCGATGAGCGGCACGAAGCGATTAATGCGGACAATATCAGACCACCAGGGAACCTCATGGCCCGGTCGGTGCGACCAGATAACGGTTCCGAGATCGTCGGTGCGATAGGAATAACCACAGCCTTCAAGCATGCGCAGAAATGCCCGATGATCTTCGCCGTCGACAGGATTACGGCACAGCGAAGGAATCATGCTACCCGACCGGGACACCCAATCGATACGACTCTGCTTCTCCTTGTCCGGTAACCAGCCATCGAGGGAGAACAGGAGCGACGTTTCAAACCCGGTTAACTTAAGCAGAGGAGGCAGCACCTGTGTGAACCCGGCCTTCTCCCGGCCATAGCAGGTGGCGGGACGGCCCAGATATTGTGTGTAGGCCTGCTGCGCGCGATGCAGTTCGGCCACAATTTCCGTTTGGGTCATGAGGAACATCGGCTTGGGCCCAAACTCGGTACCAATAAGGAAGAGGCGACCGGCGTCCCGTTCCTCACGGATAAGAGAAAGCGACTGCGGATAGCGTTCGGCGAGAACAGGGAGCCAGTCGGGCTTGAGGAAGAGGTTTGTTTTTTCGTCTCGACGACGGCGCGTCAGGAGCTGCTCTTGCAGAGGGTGTCCCAGATCGTTTTCTGTCTCCAGGCGGGTTAAATTAACGAACCTGCCCGGCGAAGGGATATAGTACTCATTTGTCTGGCAGAGCAGGTCACATGCCTTCTGCAGACCGTCAATCGCCGCGGAAGCTCCGTCAGATTCCAAAGCATTGAGCGAATCCAGAAAGAATTTCTCCAGACGGTTAGTATCTATGTCGCTCATATAGCGGAACTTGCGACTGATCAAATCCTCCAGGAAATAGGCAAATCCCACGGCGTAATACGAATCGACCAGGTCTTGGTCGAAGCCGGGGTCGTCCAGATTCAGTGCGTCCAGAGCCGCAGCGAGAAGTTCCTCTCGGGTGCGTAAACCGCGAACCAGCGGTATGCGTTCCTCCTCCATTTTAGCCAGCCAATCGGCAGGCACTTTCGATTCGCAGCCTGGCGGGACAATGACCAGCTTGCGCTTGAACAAGGCATTAGGAGCACTGGCCGTTTCCCAGCGGGGCAGTTGTCCGGATGCCTTGAGTAACGCCGGATGGAACAAGGCCGTCCAAGAGGCAAAGACCTCTTGCGTATCGTTGGCCGTCATGTAGAAGGAGAAATCCTCCAAACTGTAGCACGGGAGCAGGACGAACATCAGGCGGCCTCTTCTTTCCGGGCTGTCTCCGTCTCTGTCGTCTCTTCGTTTCGGGCAAGATAGCGTAAAATCTGACTTAAAACGATACCGGAAAACATGCAGCCAAAGGTGTAACAGGCACAACAGAAGGCCGTTTCCGGAAACTGCGGAAAGTAGGCAGTCGCCAAAAAGGTACCCAGCCCGGCATTTTGCATACCGACTTCCAGAGTCAGAGCACGTCGCATACGACTGTCGAGACCTATTCCGTAGCCGCCAAAATATCCCGCTGCGTATCCACTTATATTGACAAGAGCCAAAGCCAAGACCGGCCACCACACGACATGCTCAAACAGGCTCCTGTTACCCGCAACGACGGACGCGATAATCCAGATAATGACCAGGTTCGCGATAATTTCGCCCAGTGCCAGAGCTAGCCGATTCCACCAGGAAAAGAATCTCGCCATACAGAAGCCCACGCCGACCGGGGCAACGACGGTCAGCAGCAGAGTTGTGGCGATTTCCATTCCGTTCAGTTCCACCCGGGTACCCACGAGGAACAGGAGGAGCAAAGGCACAACGATCGGGGAAAACAGGGTCGCACTGGTCGTAAGCCCCACAGAATAACTTACGTTTCCCCTTGCAAGCATGGTCAACATATTCGAGGCCATGGCACCAGGGACCGCTCCAACGAGAATCAGGCCCAGAAAATAACCTTCCGAGAGATGAAACAGAGTCGCAAACAGCCAGGCCAAAAGCGGCATGGAAAGGAATTGTATCGTGGTCCCACCGAGGACAAAAGGCCATCGTCGAAATACTTGACGCACTTCCTCTACGGGAAGAAGCGACCCGATCGCCAGCATGGTGACGGCAATCATGCCTTGCATAACCCCTTTGGAGACCCGGAACGGGTCAAAGACACCTTTGCCGAACAGATCTTCCCAGAAAAAAGCGACGACACAGACCAGTGTCAGCCACAATAACAGATATTTCGTAAGGATTTTCTTAAATAGGGTCATAATAAACTTTTTGAGGCACTCGGGCAAGTCCGCTCACGGACAGGGTGTAAACAAGAGCGACGTCGCCCAGCCGGTTTACCAGCGTAAGCAACGTCCTCCTTCAAAAAACGAACGCGTAACGAGCTATCAGGCCTTGGCCGAGGCGTCAAACGCGCCATCGAAGGCAATTGTACTCGGAGCAAAATCGACCTTCTTGACGAATTCATAGGCTTCCTTGGCGCCGAATTCCCGCTCCATACCGGAATCTTCCCATTCGACGGAAAGCGGCCCTTGATAGCCAATGTCGTTCAAGGCGCGAATAATCTCCTCGAAGTTGACACTGCCATGGCCGAGCGAGCGGAAATTCCAACCGCGGCGGTAGTCGCCGAACGTGAGATGACTGCCCAGAATGCCATTTTCGCCGTCCAACTGCAGAGCCGCGTCTTTCATGTGCACGTGGAAAATCCGGTCGGGGAACCGACGTATGAACTTGACGGGATCGATTCCCTGCCAAATCAGGTGACTCGGGTCGAAATTGAACCCGAACGCCGGATGATTATTCAGAGCTTCCAGTGCCATGGCCGCGGTGTGAATATCAAAGGCGATTTCCGTTGGGTGAACTTCCAGCGCGTATTTAATTCCATTTTCCGCGAAGACGTCGAGAATCGGAGTCCATCGTTCGGCCAGGAGCGCAAATCCATCGTCAATAAAGGATTGTGGAACGGGCGGGAAGGAATAGAGATAAGGCCAGATACTGGACCCGGTAAAGCAGGTCACGACCCCAACGCCGAACTTTTTCGCGGCCAAGGCCGTGTCTTTCATTTCCTGAATGGCTCGGGCATGGACGCCGTCCGGATCGCCATCGCCCCAAATGCGAGCGGGCAGCACAGACTGGTGACGTGAATCAATCACGTCGAGAACCGCCTGACCGGCACAATGGTTACTGATAGCCCAGCATGAAAGGCCATATTTGGCAAGCTGAGCGTGTTTCTTTTCACAATAGTCCGGTTCGTTCAAGGCACGTTGAACGTCGAAGTGATCGGTGCCGCATGCCAGTTCCGCACCGTCGTAGCCGATTCGTTGCATGAGGGCAAATAAGTCGTCGGACTTTAAGTCTCCCCATTGGCCTGTAATCATCGTAATTGGCCGTCCCATTATACATTCTCCTTTCGCCGCGCCGTCCGGTCAGGATTCTGTTCGCACAGGAGCAGCCTCGTGGCCGCGGTAATCCGTATCCGAATCGGCTTTTTTCCAAAAAGATGGATAGATTCCGGGATTCCGTCTTTTTACAGCTTGACAAAAGCCGTCGGACCCCTTAAATTGTATAGTGTCTGGAGTCGTGGTCCTTGACGCTTGCTCTTGCTGCTGGAAAGAGTAAGCGAGGGGAAACCACTTCTTACCAGTTATTTTAACAGTATTTGGCGACCAGACCAATAAGGGCGCGAGAAAAATGTCGGGTTTTTTTTGACTTTTTTCTCTTTTTAGCCCCGAAAAAGGGAAATCTTTCCCTTACCACAGCGTGAAGTCACCTTAACATCCATACTTTGAGAACCGAGGGAGTCCGGGAATGTCCTGTTTTTGGTACCTGTATCCAACACCCCACGCGGACCCAAACGATAAGGAAGCCGCGAGAAGAATCAAGAGGAAGAAAATGATGTCTGGTGAAATCATGAAAATAGAATCGAAAACCCAGTTCGATGAAGCAGTGGCTGGAGGGGTCGTTCTGGCCGACTTCTGGGCTCCCTGGTGCGGTCCTTGTCGCGCCCAACTGCCAATCCTGGAAGATATTGCGAAAAAATACGCGAATCGCATCGCCGTTATTAAGGTTAATATAGACGATAATACGGAACTCGCCACGGCCTGGAAGGTCGAGGCCGTTCCGACCCTGTTCCTCTTTAAGGACGGCACCATGCTGAAAAGATTTACCGGGGCACAGAAAGGCGAAACACTAACGACCTACATCGATCGTTTCCTGGAATAAGAGCAAGCCAGGAAAGGGAATACAACTTATCGCAAGGTTTCGCGCAATGGCGAGCGGTCTGATAGACTACTAGGACTCCAGGGCGGCGAAGTTCTGTAATATTTTCAGACCAATCGCCTGACTCTTCTCCGGATGAAACTGGGTCCCGAACAGATTGCCGCGGGCTATGGCACTGCAAAACGAGAAACTGTAGTTCGTCGTTAAGGCGACGTCCGACTTGTTTTCGCATTCGGCATAGTACGAATGAACGAAGTAGACACAGGATCCGTCGGGAACCTCACGGAAGAGTGGAATGTCCTGCGTTTTCGTGATCTGGTTCCAGCCCATATGCGGCACAGGAAAGGGACGCTCCAGTTGAAAGCGGACCACACGACCCGGAATGAGTCCGAGCGATTGGCACCCGCCATTCTCCTCGCTTTGGTCAAACAGGAGCTGAAACCCTAAACAAATGCCGAGAAAAGGGCGGCCTTGCTCAATGACATTGTAAATGACGTCAATCAGCCCGCGATCCTGCAGTCCGGCCATGGCATCGGCCACGGCACCCACGCCTGGCAGGACGACCTTGTCGGCACGAGCCACAACCGCGGGGTCACTCGTAACTTGCGCGGCGACACCATTCTTCTGAAAGGCTTTGAGCACACTTCTCAGGTTGCCCATGCCATAATCTATAATAGCAATCATTTTCGTATCCAGGAGAGAAAAACCGGGGGAATTTCCACAAGGCGTGGAGATTCCCCGAATAGAAGGCCCGCGTATACTAAAGTACGCAGGTCGTCTTCACACTACAGGGCAGGCTTAACTTGCTCCGGCTCTGCGGGGGTGGGGGACGTCGGTTCGGAAACGGGCAACGCAGACTCGGACGGCTCTTGCGTTTCCGGATTCACTTCGCCCTCTTTTGGCTCTTGCGGGAAACGCTCTTTGAGCAGAGCTTCCGTCTGTGCCTGTTTTTTGGCTGCCTGTTCCATCTGGGCCTGTGTCTGGGCTCGGTTCTTCTCAAGGCGTTCAATTTCTTCCGCCGTTAAAGGTCGTTTGGAAATGAACATTCCGGCCGGAAGCGCCCCGGAGTCCGGCGTCGCGTCCGCTTGGCCCTCTTCCAGGGTCAGACGTTGCACTTCCGTCTGCGTTGTGGACGAGTGCGCGTTCATATAGTTTGAGAAACCGACCACAACGGTCGAGAAGAGCAGGGTTCCTATTCCGAGCATGAGCAAGAATTTCGTGAACATACTCGACCCTTTCCATTCGCGCAGAGCCAGTCCCCAGAGTGAGCTGAAGATGATGATACTTGCCATGTGCAAGGTCCAACTGGAGAACTGGAATTCGCCCATCTTCGTTTCGCCCATGGAGTAGAAGAAGAACTGCATATACCAGGTCAGACCGGCCAAAGCGGCAAAGAAATAATTCCAAGACATGGAAACGGTTACGACGCCTATGCCTGCTTCGTCTCCTGCTTTTCCACCTTTACTCTTTTCATTGCCTTCCCAAATGCGGGAGCTAAAGAACTGATACATTGTGCCGTTCTTGAGCAGCAGGAAGAGGCACCAGAGGAAGTTCGTTGTGAACCCGCCGAGCAGAATAACACACAGCTTGGGCAGTCCGCTCCAGAGTTTTTCGGTTCCAAAGTATTGAGAGGTAACGGCAATAGGTTCCGCGGCAGCCATACCATAGGCCATCCCGGCACTAAAGACGCCGGAAATCGTCGCGACGATCATGCCTTTGACGAAGCTGAATTCCTTGATGGACTCTCTTTTGGCCTTGTCCGACATTTCGCGCTCTTTGGACATGCCTGCGGCGGCCGCCAGTGCTATGCCCAAGGCACAAATGCCAAGCCCGAACAGATTGACCCAGCCGGCTTCCGAGCCGATGATCTGCGTCATGAAGGTCCCTTTGACAATCGGTGGCATGAGAGTCCCGAGAACGGTGCAATAGCCCAAAGCCACGGCCATGCCGAGCGACATGCCCAAATAACGCATAGTCAGGCCGAAAGTCAAGCCACCCACTCCCCACATCATGCCGAACAGGAAGCTATAGTAAATGGCATTCGGGTCGACAGTCCATGTTGCATAAATTGTTGGCCCAACGGATTTTGTGAGAATGAGAGCCAAAACCCATGGTGCAATAATCCAACTGACAAAACCACCGGCAAGCCAATAGACCTCCCACGCCCACTTTCGGACGAACCGATAGGGAACATAAAAACTCCCCGACGCCAAACCGCCGAGCCAATGGAATATGACGCCCAGAAACACAGGTGGCATAATACAGGTACCCTTTCTTTGCAAGCCGATCCGAATTCTTCAGGAGTCCGGACCGGACAATGGAAAACAAAATGTGACAAGCCCGGTAGTTACGCCTCTTCCCACTGGGCACGGAGAAATTCGACGGACTTCGGAAATTCGACGGCCGGGTCGCCACTGCAACCGCACTCAAAACTACAGAAGTTCTGGTAACCAATGTACTTCAGACCGCGAAAACCATCGACGAAGGTGCGCGAATTCTGACCCGGAAGCGTACGTGCCGGCTCGGTCGTCCCCCCAGCTAAATGAACGTGCTTGACGTAGGGACCGCCCGAGATGAACGCGCCCAGGTCGCTGGCTTCTTCCGTATCCATGTGGTAGAAGTCGCCCATAACGCCGACCCCCGAATCGACGCCACCGCAGTCGCGGCAGATCGAGGCCGCGTCGGCTACCTGTCGCAGGAAGAAAGCTTCCATACGACACAGCGGCTCCAAAATGACCGATGTGTTGTGCTCCTTGGCAAAAGCCCCCATCTCCGGCAGGAACTCCAGGCATCGTTTGCGTATCTCCTGGTTGCTCAACTTCGTTTGCGTGGCAAAGGCAGGAACGTAAATCACGCCCTTGGCACCGAGAATGCCGGCGGCTTCCAGGGCCTTCTTCAAGGCATCGCGAACGACATTGATACGGCCGGTATCTTCTTTGCAGAGGTCGCCGTCGTGTGACCCCCAGCAGATAGCGCTGACTTGCAGTCCCGCATCGTCGGCCATCTTCTTAAACTCGGCCGGATTATCAACGACGCCTCCATGTGGCTCGACCGCTTCCAAACCATATTTCTTCATATTTGCCATCTTGGCCGGAACCGTATCACCCGGGACCATACCGCCCACCTGGCAGCTCAAGCGGAATTTGGCTTCGGCACGCCGATCAAGCTCGCCTGTTGTTTTTGCGGCGACGGGAGTCGCAAAGGAGCCGAGCCCCGCCAAACCGGTCAGGCCGACACCGGCAAAAGTTCCAACTGCAAGAAAATGACGTCTGTTCATCATAGGAAAATCTCCCTTTGTAAGCGGTTCCACGAGCAGGCACAGGTCATGACCCCTTCCTCCTGTTGGAAAGGAAGATCAGGAACGGGTCACCGGCCGCTTGAAACCAGGTTATTCGAAAGGACCGACAGAACTACCAATTCTGACGCTTTCTATAGTTATACAGGATTCCGGTCACTTTTACAAGAACACCCTGGCAGAGAAAGAGAGGAAATTTTGAAAAATCGCTGGTGGATAAACTGTTAGTAAACTGTTAATAGATGTTGATAAGGTGTATTTCGCAAACAAGCAAATGCAAGACAAAACTGTTTACCGACAACTGTCGCCAGTTTAAAAACAGACTATAAACAGTTTTTAAACATGTTTTACACATCGATACAGGTCAGTGCAAGTTTTTACAATACAACGGTTTAATAATATCACCCGCATACTTGTCAACAAAAAGATACAGGCTTATTACTACTACTATGTTTCTGTAAATAATGTATAAAGAATTATATCATTTTTTAATCCAGTGACGATATAATTCCTGACATATATTTTTCTTATAGTAAAGTCATTGTATCTTGTCTAAATTAAATAACAAGAGTACTTTTACCCAATTGCCTGAATTTTCTAACCGGTTTTGTGGGAATAGGTGTCAATTTTAACGATTATAATGGTCTTTTGGTCTTTCTTTACCTTCTCGCCCGAGGAAGGGATAGTAGAGAACAATGTTTTTGTTATAATAGGAGGAGTAGAATTCCCTCAAAGGCATTGCAGAGCGGCTTTTTTGTGGGATTCCCATTAAAAAACCGTCGCAAGCGTCCTGCACCCGGAGGCAACCTTGCTCAAACCGCAAGTAATAAGAGAAAATACCCATGAAATTATCCAGTAATCGCGAGAAGTTTCAGCAACTATTCTCCATAGCGAGAGACGTAGCGTCCCAGAAGGACGTTCGTCCCATTCTGCAAAACGTCAAAATTGTTGCCGATGGTGACCACATCGTCCTTTTGGCCACTGATGGCGAACTGTCCATTCGGCAAGAGACGAACGATTCGGTTGTGGTAATGGAGCCTGGCCAGGCCGTTTTGCCCACACGATATATGAGCGAGATACTCAGCGAATCGCAAGATACGACGCTCGTTTTCAAGTCGTCAGACGACTCACTTTTCGTGCAAGGGGAAGCGAATCAGTTTGAGCTGCGCACACAGGGGTCGTCTGACTTTCCGGAAGTAGTGCCGTTTGATAAAGTTGCATATCACAAGATCGACGCAGGGGTTCTTTCGGATTTAATAAGACGAACCCTTTTCTCAATTGATTTGGGGAACAGTCGTTATGCCTTAGGTGGCGTTCTGCTGGAGTTGACCGAAGGCCGAGTGGGTGCGATCGCTACGGATGGCCGGCGATTAGCCTGGCAAGAGGGGAAAGCGGAATCCGTGGGTGGCCACGAGGCCGCGGAATCCACGATTCTACCGGCGAAAACGTTGCGCCTTTTACAGAAGGTTTTGGACAAGAAGTCCGGAGAAGTTTTTGTGGCGGTGACCGAGAATCAGATTTCCTTTAAGTGCGGAATGACGACGATTCACAGCCGACTCGTCGACGGGCGTTTTCCCAAATGGCGCAATATTATCCCCACGAAGGAGGGGAAACAGTGCGTTACGCTTGTGGCCCGACCGATTCAGGTGGGGACGCGACAGGCGGAAATTGTAACGACCGATAAGGAGCCAGGTGTGACCTACCGGTTCTCTTCCGGTAAGCTGGAAATGGGTGGTATGGGCTTGGAAGTTGGCAAGTCCGATGTTCAAATTCCGATCGTTTACGAAGGGGAAGAGATTTCTCTTAAGATTGACCCACGGTTCATTATTGAATTTCTCAAGGTCCTTCCCGACGATAAAATTATCAATATGTATTTCGCGGAGAATGCTACGATTCTGTTTGAAACAGACGACGGTTATTCCTACGTGGTTATGCCGCTTGCGTAACGGCGGCGAGAATTCCCGCAGGAGAAAGGAAGCCGGACTTTACAAAAAAATCCGGCTTTCAATATTTTGTTTTTTTGAATTTTTGTCAGTAACAATCTTTTTTTACCCATAAAAAAAATACGCGTAATGGCAAAAGATATAAGATAGAGTACATTATTCCTTGTTTGTATTATCCTTACTCTGCTTCCCACTCCGCGTCCTTTGACGCTCTTGATTTTTTTCAGAACCATCGCTGGGACCGCGAGGGGCAGAAGCTGCGGCGAATGCTTGTAATTCTTCATCATTCAGATAACCGTCCTTATTTTTATCGAACTTTTTGAGAATTTTTGTAACGTCAGCAATTTTGAGACGGCCATCCTCCTTTACTGCGTCCCGGAAAAGCCACCGAAGCATGCCGCTACCGCCAGCACCACCTGCCATGCCGCCAGGCATGCCCGGGCCGCGACCACCAAAGTTTATGTTGCCATTACGCATCTCGTCCCGGGTGAGCAGTCCGTCGCCGTCGGCATCGGCTGCCTTCATGTTCTCAATCTGTTCGGCAGGCATGCGCTCTGTTACGGTCAGTTTCGACAGGTCGATACTACCATCGTCGGTCAAGAAGGCAGGACGAGGCCCTCGGCCTTGTGGCCCGCCTTGCGGGGCCTGGCCCGGTTCACCGCCCGGCTGAGCCTGAGCGATACAAGTCAAAAGCAGGAAAGAGGCCGCAGCCAGTGTCAGGTACACAAAACGTTTCATAAACAGACTCCTTGAATGAAAGTGACGCCAGACGTAGGGAAGAATCCCTTGCGTCTGGCAATTGTTATAATACGGTCGAGCGGTGGTCTGAACGGACAGCCAACGGACCGGCTTCGACTTTGAATTACCGAGTATATCTCCGGGTTCATCGGTTTAACACCATACGAGGTTGAAAGTTCCGTGAAATTTTCCCAATCTTCTGCTCGCGGGGAACAGATTTCTTCCAGAGATCGCGAGCCTAATGTCAGAGGGTCGGCGCAGGGCAGAAGTATGTAAAAGAGAAACAGGGCAGGGGACCCGTTGCGAGTCCCCAAGCCAAGAGTCACCCTTGAAATTACAGGGCGTTGCAGATAGCCTCGGCCATCTCTTGTGTTCCGACCGCGGTGGGGTCATTGCGGTCATCCTTCATATCGTAAGTTACGAATTTACCTTCTTTTATAACTTTCGCAACAGCATTTTCAAGACGGTTGGCCGCCTCAAATTCCTTGAGATAGCGGAGCATAAGCACGCCGGAGAGAATCAGAGCCGTCGGGTTGACTTTATTCATTCCCTTATACTTGGGAGCGGATCCGTGGGTGGCTTCAAAGACGGCGCCGTCAGCTCCTATATTAGCGCCTGGGGCAACACCCAGACCGCCAACCAGCCCCGCGGCCAAGTCACTCAAAATATCGCCGTACAGGTTGGGCAAGGCGACAATATCGTACAGTTCCGGCTTCTGGACCAGTTGCATACACATATTATCGACGATGCGGTCCTCAAATTCAATGTCCGGATAGTCGGCGGCCACGAGTCGCGCGACTTCGAGAAAGAGGCCGTCGGTAAACTTCATGATATTGGCCTTGTGGACCGCGGTTACCTTGTGCCGCTTGTTCTCTCGCGCGTATTCAAAAGCAGCTTTAAGCAGGCGGTGTGTCCCGAAAACACTAATCGGTTTAATGGAAATGCCGGTCTGATCGGCACCCGTCTGTATCTTGCGTCCCGTTGTCATATCATTAATAATGTCAATGAGTTGGGCAGTTTTTTTGTCGCCTTTTGGGAACTCAATCCCGGCGTAAAGGTCTTCGGTGTTCTCACGGAAAATGACCAGGTCAACGGGAACGGAGCTGAAGAAGGTACGCACGCCGGGATAGTACTTGCAGGGTCGAACACAGGCAAACAGCCCCAACTCTTGCCGAAGATGGACGTTTATACTGCGAAAGCCGGTCCCGACAGGGGTCGTAATGGGGGCTTTGAGGGCACAATGAGTGCGTCGCACACTCTCCATAACGGCGTCGGGGAGCGGATTGCCCGTGCGAGCCATGACGTCTATTCCTGCTTCCTGAACGTCCCAGTTTATGGCCACGCCCGTCGCGTCAACGCATTTCCGGGCAGCCGTAGCCAGTTCCGGTCCGGTTCCATCGCCGGTAATAAGGGTAACTTCATATGCCATTTTATTTCTTCCTTTCCGTTTGTATCATGGAGACAACCCGATCGACAATCGTATCGACCGATTCGAAATGCGATTCCTTTTCCCATCGCCATTTCCATTCGACTTTGTTCTCGGCCAGGCCCTTTTCACCGATCGTAATCCGTAAGGGGAAGCCGACCAGGTCCGAATCTTTGAACTTTACGCCTGCCCGCTGATCCCGGTCGTCGAGTATGACTTCAATTCCGCGACGCTCAAGTTCGTCGTGCAGTTTCTCCGCCAGAGCCATACTGGCCGGATCGCTTACCTTTACCGGGCAAATATTGACTTCATAAGGAGCCAGGGCCACAGGCCAGATAATTCCGGATTCGTCGTAATGGGTCTCGACCAGTCCGGCAACGATGCGGCTGATACCAATTCCGTAGCAGCCCATAATTATGGTCTTTTGCGTTTCATCGACGTCGAGAAATTTCGCGCTTAATGCCTCGGTATATTTCGTTCCGAGTTTAAAAACGTGGCCAACTTCAATTGCGTTCTCTATGGCCATTTTCTGTCCGCAGCGTGGGCAGACATCGCCCGCCGTGGCGTTACGAACGTCTGCAAATTGCGCGACGTCAAAGTCGCGATGAAGATTGACATTAACCCGGTGGCGGTCCGCCTGATTCGCTCCGACAATCATATTGACCATGCCACGAACGGTAAAATCGGCAATAATGGGAACCTGTTCCGCGAGAGCAACCGGCCCGGCAAAACCGACCGGAGCCCCGGTTACGCGTTCGACGGTTTTCTCGTCGGCCAGGACGACCGAGCTCGCGTTGAGCAGGCGTCGGATTTTGTTATCATTTGCGTCGTGGTCTCCGCGAACGAGAATAGCGACCGGCTTGTCGTCGACCAGATAGATGAGCGTCTTGACCACTTTGTGAGGCTTGGCCTTGAGGAAAGCACAAACCTGTTCGATCGTGTGCATGTCGGGAGTCTCGATCACCGCAGACTCCTTACGCGGCACGTCCGGACCCGCCTCGTCGGGGCCAGTGCCTCCGATTTCCGCCTTCTCGGTATTCGCTGCGTATTTGCACCCGGGGCAGTAGACGACGTTGTCTTCTCCGTTGGGCGAAGGAATCATGAATTCGTGCGATGCGTCACCGCCGATCGGCCCGGACTCCGCCTCTACGGGCAGAAATTCCAATCCGCAACGGGTAAATATGCGGCAATAGGCGTCGTACATCTTGCGATACGTCTCGTTGAGCGACTCCAGGTTTGTGTGGAAGCTGTAGGCGTCTTTCATGAGAAATTCACTTGTCCGGAGCAGTCCGAACTTCGGGCGTTCCTCGTTCCGAAATTTCGTCTGAATCTGATAGAGGGTTATCGGCAGTTGTCGATAACTGGAGATATATCGGGCTACCAGGTCGGTAATCTCCTCTTCATGTGTGGGGCAGAAGACAACCGGGACCTTCTTACCCGCTCGGGGCAGTACGCTTTTTATAAGGACGTCGCCGAACGCTTCAACGCGATTCGTCTGTTCATAAAGCGAAGTTGGGCACAAAGCGGTCATGAACAGCTCAACACAACCGGCGGCGTTCATTTCCTCTCGCACGATATTGATGGCCTTATGCAGTGACCGGAGTCCCAGTGGAAGATAGGTATACGCACCGGCCATGACCTGGGCAATGAGTCCGGCTCGCAGCATGAGTATGTGACTGGGTATTTCCGCGCCTTCCGGCGTTTCCTTTAAGGTGGGAATAAGTGTTCGCGACCATTTCATTTTCAGGGTCCTCTCTTGTGAATTGTGAAATACAAAAACGCTTGTAAAATCTTATTTTATCGTAAAAAATCGATCAAACAAGCACCGGGAAACCGGGCCAGTATTTTTTTGCCTTCTGTTTCGCCGAGAACACATATTGCGGAAGCAAGCGCGTCGGCATCAGCGGCACAAGGTGCCGAAACGGCTACCACAACATGCTCCGTTAACGGGTTTCCCGTCCTCGGGTCAATAATATGCGAGTAGCGCACCCCGTTAATTTCGACATAACGATTCGTATCGCCGCTACAGGCAATGCCGACATTGGCAAACACGCGGACCGGTCGCTCTGAATCGTCGGGGGTCAAAGTCGCGAATTCGACTCGCCAGCCGTCGGAACCAGGAGGCGGGTCACCAATTCGCAGGTCACCCCCAGCGTCGAGCAACGCAGACGTTATCCCAAATGAGGCGAGAATCTCCAGAGCGTCGTCCAGAGCAATGCCTTTGGCCACGCCGCCCACGTCGAAACGCACGCCAGGGGCAAGAGTGCGGACCGCAGGCGGATCAGCTTGCAGCTCCCAGCGGTCGTTTCCCACGAGCTGCCTGGCCTTTTCCAGGTATTCTGGTGGTGGTAATTCACGAAAAGAACGGCTTCGCCGCCACAGTTTCACGACCGGACTGACCGTAATATCGAAGGCGCCGTCCGTTTTTTCAGTGCAAGTGCGGGCAAAGGCCAGCACGCGAAAAAGGTCAGGAGAAAGAGCGACGTAATCGTTCGTTTCGCTACTTTTCCGGCATACGGCAATGATTTCACTTTCCGGGTCGTAGTCACTCAAGATGGCATTTAGCTTATCGAAATGAGCAAAGACGGCGTCTGCCGCTTTTTGGGCTATGGATTCGTTCGAGGCATAGAAGGAGAGACGGACCGGAACGCCCATCTTGCTCGCGGAGAAATCGAAACGAGTCCACTCCGCGAACGTCTGATGCGAGCTCTGTTCCACCTCGCTTGCGGAGCAGGTCGATTCCTTTTCGAACGAGTCCGCAAAGCCAAGACAGGCAAGCCAGGCGACGACCGTTAAAACCGTTAAAACAATCGTCGCGCGAAAGTTCTGTGTCATCAGCCGTTGAGCCATGACGGATGCTCACCAACCGCCGGCAACTTAACGGCAACAGCAGTGGAAACTTGAGTCAGATTCTTTATGGCAGCAATGGCGTCGGCGGTCGGGGTATTGTCCAGCGAGAGAATACCAATCGCAGTTCCGCCCTGCGTCTTGGCACTGCGGCCGAGGCACATATGGGCAATGTTGACGCCATCTTTTGCCAGCAGGGAGCCGAGTTCGCCAATGACGCCTGGCACATCCTGGTGCAGGAAGAAGACGAGATTGCCATCTAAATAGCTCTCCAGACGCAAATCGTTGTACTGAATCAATCGCGGCATGGTTTGGCCAAAGAGCGTTCCGGCCAGATAGGTTGACCCCTTATCTGTCGTGAATTCGACCCCGAAGACGGAGCGGAAGTCGCCAAAGTCGTTCGATTTCTCTTCGATCAGACTAATACCACGTTCGGCCATGAGCGAGGCGGCGGAGACGATTCCGATTTCCTCATCCAAGGCAGCGCTGAGCAGCCCGGCAGAAAAAGCAGCGGTGAGCAGCGAGGTGTTCTTCTGGCCAATTTCCCCTTTATATTTAAGAGTGCACGCGGTGAGTGGCCCCTCGGCGACCTGCGAGGTCAGAACGCCCATGCGATAGACAAGTTCCAATGAACTATGAAGTTCAGCGAAAACGGCCGGGTCGAGCGACGCAAAGTTGACCGCCTGACGAATAACGCCCTTGGTGAGATAGTCGATAATAAGCTCGACCGCTTCCAGAGCAACGTTCGTTTGCGCTTCCTGCGTACTGGCCCCGAGGTGCGGCGTGCAGACAACGTGCGGCATGCCGAAAAGCGGATGACTCGTGCAGGGTTCTTCCGGATAGACGTCGATGGCAACACCGCCGAGCTGGCCGCTCTTAAGCCCTTCGACCAAAGCATCCATATTGTAAATACCACCCCGAGCACAGTTTATAAGGCACGCACCCTTCTTGAGCAAGGCGATTTGCGGGGTATCAATCAGGTTGCGAGTCGCGTCGTTCAACGGCGTGTGAACGGTAAGATAATCGACTTGCGGCAGGAGTTCGTTCACTGTGGGAACGAGAGTCACGCCAAGTTCCTTTGCCTTATTCGGGGTCAGGAAGGGGTCAAAGGCAAGAACGTTCATTCCAAAAGCCTTGGCAAAGCCGGAGACGACCTGGCCAATTCGACCCATGCCGATCACGCCAAGCGTCTTGCCACCGAGCTGATGCCCGGTGAATTTTTTGCGGTCCCAACGCCCTTCAATGAGCGACTGATAGGCCGGGTGAATATTGCGGCTCAGAGCGAGAATGAGCGCAAATGTTTGTTCTGCCGTCGATTGCGTATTGCCGCCGGGGGTGTTCATGACAATAACACCAGCACGGGTAGCCGCTTTAAGGTCGATATTATCGACGCCTACGCCCGCCCGGGCTATGGCTTTCAGACGCTTGTTTCCTTCGAGGCATTCGGCGGTGATTTTGACGCCCGAACGACAGATGGCGGCATCGAATTCCGTAAGCGTCTGACGGAGTTCTTCTCCTTTAAGACCAATTCGCTCTTCATATTCGACGCCCGCATTTTTCATCAGGTCGAGCCCGTCCTGAGACAGATTATCCAGTACAACAATCTTCGGCATGTCAAAACCCCTTTTTTCTTAATCTCGAATACACAATTTCTACGCATGCAACCCCGTTGGTAGCAAGGAGAACCGTGATGATCGAGTTTTTGTACCATTTGTTAAGCAGGCCGAAAGTCGGCCGGTCGGCACTCCTTCAAATAACAGAAAACCGACCAAGAAAATTTTATCATATCGGGACTGCGTGTCAACCCGGTACGCGCCCTCTGTTTAAGGTTAAAAACGCGTGGCAATTTTCTTCGAGTCGGACGATGTGGCCCGTCATTACGGCGCGGCCGCTCGCTGAGTGGGCACCCGATTAACGTCGGAAACAAGCAGCTCCGACAAAGTAAAGATCTGCGACTTGTCCCATTTAAGGGTAGACTAAGGAGGAGTAGGGCAGGGCAGGTCAATAAAAAATCGAACAGGCTCGCCTTGACAAAGTTTTAGATTGGACTAAAATAGAGAATGTAAACTTTATAAGTTTGTCCTGCCTACAAAAACCTGAACGAGAACCCGCATTGACTGAAATGAAGCACAAAACGATTTCTATTGTACTTCTTTTATTCTTTTGCGTTCCGGGGATTCTGGGAGAAGGCCTGCACCTGGTGCTGCCGCACAAGGCGACTGCATTGGCTTTTAATTCGGAATCGCGAGAGCGCGAGTCAGGGGTTCCGCGCTCCGGTACGGAATGGCCGGGTTCCGAAAACTTTCGGTTCGACCCGAGTTGTCCCATCTGTCAATTCTGCTCCCTGGCGAAATCACAGCAGGTTGTGGTGCCGATTCTCACGGCGGCGGAGTATATTGAGCCGCTTGTTCTTGAGCAGGTCATGGTTCCGACTCTGCTTCCACTTCCGATGCGTTCAGGGCGAAGTCCGCCTCTTTTCAATCGCTAAATCTGAATTTTTTGTAATGGCATAAAGTGCGCATTTTAGTAAAAGTGTACATTAATAGAGAAAGTGTATATCAATGAGACAATATCGACTTAAAAACAACGTTTCTTTAATAGCTCGCGCGGCGGGCTTTACCTTGGTGGAACTTCTGGTGGTCATAGCGATCATCGGAGTCTTGATCGCCTTACTGCTGCCAGCGGTACAGGCAGCGCGAGAGGCTGCCCGACGCATGCAGTGCACGAACAATCTGAAACAGATCGGATTGGCCATGCACAACTACCACGATACTGTGGGACAGTTCCCGTCCGGCTACGTTACCAACGCCGTAACGGCGCCGGAGACCACCTTTGGTGATACGGGTCCTGGTTGGGGGTGGGGCGCCTTGATTCTCCCCTTTTCGGAGCAGTCGTCGCTCTACGATTCGCTTATGCACGGCTGTTGCCCGGTGTATTATACATCGAATGCGGAAGCTGTTAAGAAAATGATTCCGTTTTACATTTGTCCCTCCGATCCGAATGGTCGCGAACTTTCTGATATTGAAGGAGACACAGAAGGAACGTGTCTGAAGTATGTTGCCGATGACCCTGCGAGCAGTCACAGTGACGCTTCTGTTGTGGGGACGGATGTGAAGTTCGGACGCTCCTGTTATACTGCCTGTAATGGTACAGACGAATCCTGGTCCTATGGTGGTAATGGTGTAACAGGAGGAGGAGACGCGATGATACGGCAGAAGGCAGATGGTGCATTTTTCCGTAACAGCAAGACGTCAACAGCGTCTGTTTTGGATGGTCTGTCGAATACGATATTCGCTGGCGAATGTTCCTCGACACTCGGCAATAAGGTGTGGGCAGGAGTCTGGCCAGACGCTTATGTCTGGTGTAAGAGGCCGGGCCGCGTGATTGATAATGAAGCGGCGGCGACTCTTGTCCTGTTTCATACCGGACCGTCCAATGCCGAATGGACCAATCTGGGTAAAATTATCATTCACGGTCCGAACGATCCCGTCTATATTATGGCCTGCGGTACATTCGCGCATCATGCGGGTGGGATGAATGCGGTCTATGGGGACGGTAGTGTCCGTTTTATTTCCGAGACCATGAATCAGAAGTTGTATGCCGACGCGTGTACAATCGCCGGGGTAAAAACCGATTGGGCCAAGACGGATGGTGGACTTGACTAATAAACATTCTTTTAACGTGCGTTACTCGTTTTATAGTATAACGCACGTTAATTTTAATCAATCTGTAAACAGGAGCGAATAATGAAGAATCTTATGATCGTTGCTATTTTTGTAGCACTTCTCATTGGTATGGGTTGCGCGAAAAAAGAGGTACCGATGGACCATATAAAGCTTCTTGCAGCTGTTAAAACGGCAGTTGCCATAAAGTCGGAAAAGCAGCTGAACAACTGTCGAACTGAAATCGACAATGACGTGCAGAACAATAAAATGACAGGAGATATGGCCAGCCAGCTCAAAAAAGTGCTCGATCTGGCCGCGGAGGAGCAGTGGGCCAAGGCGGAAGAAGCCATTATTAAGATTCAGAAAAAATATACCGTAAATACATCTGGAGAATCGGACCAGTCGAATCATACCGGACATAATCATTAGAAAACCCCTGAGGAATCCGTGAACCGACTTTCTTGCAACGTGACGTCGTGACAAAACGAAACGATGCAGCAAGAGGATAACTCGCCAATCGCCACGCCGTTAGGCGCGGTCGTACGGAAAGGCGATTGTTTGGTCGATGGAATCCAGCCCAGCCAGGAGCATAAAGAGCCGGTCGACGCCCAGGGCACATCCGCAGGAGTTCGGCAGGCCGCTGGCCATGGCTGCGAGGAGCTTGTGCCCGTCCGGCAGACAGTTGCGGCCGTCCCGGGCACGCGCTTCCTGTCGGTGGTGAAAGCGATCGGCAAGTTCAGTCGCGTCGGTCAGTTCGTCGTAACCATTGGCCAGCTCAAGCCCGCGATAATAGAGTTCGTAACGTGCTGTTACCTCCTGCTGTCGATTGTGGCGGGTTACGGTGCGGATCCTGGCAAGTTGTGAGTCTTGCCAAGGGAAGTCGTAGATGATGACCGGGTCCTGAAAGCCTGGCAGGAGACAGGCGTCGAAGATCAGATCGAGCCAGTCGGTCCATTCCGCGCCACCTTCTGTCAGCCAGGAGGAGGGATACGCCAAATGCCGATTTTCGGCAAAGGCACGCAATTCCGCGAGCGAAGAGCCGAAGTGCAAGCCGGTGGCCGCAAACAGAGCGTCTTCGTAAGGGATTTGACCGCATGTGGCTGTGCCGGTCATATCGCAAATGAGTTGAGCGAGGAAGTCACGCCCCTGTTCGTAGGACACGCCGGTTTCGTACCATTCGAGCATGGTGAATTCCGTATTATGACGACGTCCATTTTCCCCTGCACGGAAGACGGGGCAAATCTGCCATATCTTTTTCATACCGGCGGCGAGGAGTCGCTTCATTGCAAATTCAGGCGACGTATGCAGATAGAACGACTCGCCAGCGAGCGGTACGGCGACCGGTTCTACGTAGCGGTCGATAATGCATTCCCGGGTGAGCAAGGGGGTTTGGACTTCAATAAAGCCACGGTCCGCGAACCAGGTGCGAAGTCGGGCGAGGAAACGTGCCCTTTGTTCCAAGGTTGCGAGGGATGCGGCGGGGGTCCAGCTTGGCTCTGGTTGCGAATTGTCCATGTTGTGGCTCTTGACTTGGGTTTTCTGTAGGAATCCTTTGGCGATTGTTCGTAATTATCGCTCATTTTACGCGTTTGGGGAGGGAGGCTCGCCCAGTATTCCCACCGGCGGACTGTGTTGGACTTTTATAACTGCTTATGAATACGTATCTTGCGGAAATTTTGCCTGGGAAGAGAAAGTTTTTTTTCGGGGGGGATTGTCCTTTGTGACAGGTCGCTATAATGTTCTCCTTATGTGCGTGAAGAGTGGCGAAACCGCCAGCCACGAGCTTACGTACACAAAACAGATGGTCGTTCCTGAATCGGCTCCCTCCGTTTGTTGGTTCCCTGGGAATTTTTAGACAAGACGGAAAAAGATGAGCAATTCCAAACCTCCTTCGTGGTGGTCCTCGGCCGACCTCCAATACGACACAGGACGACTCCGATTTGGAGATCGTTTTCTGGACGAACTGGCGTCGCAGGGCACTCCGCTCTACATTCTGCGTCCGCAGCGAGCCATTGATAATTTGCTGACCCTCCGTAACTATGCCCCAGATTTTCTCATTTATTATGCCATCAAGGCCAATCGTAATCCCGTTCTCATAGAAGCATTGCGTAAGTCCGGGGTCGATGGGATTGACGTCTGTTCGCCGCGTGAGGCACAGCTTGCCCTGAAATCGGGGTTTCGTCCGGAGCAGATAAGCTACACAGGGACGTCGGTCTCCAAGTCTGACCTGCTCTTTCTTGCCCGTGAGCGAGGAATCCACGTCAATGCCGACTCCCTGGCCGGACTTCGTCGCCTTCTGGAAGCGGGTCGAAGTGGAGTTGCGCCGCGGGCTAAGGTGGGTGTACGTATTAATCTGGAATTGGGGCTGGGCTATCGGCAGGAATCGCGACTGGTCTATTCGGGCCCGAATGCGATGAGTAAGTTCGGTATTCTTCCGGAGCAGATCCCTGCGGCTCTCGAACTGGCGCGGCAGAATGACGTAGCCATAACGACGCTGCACTGGCATGTGGGCTGCGGATGGCTGGGCGAGCAGCAGGAGCAGGTTGCCGAAGTAGTGCGCCGGGGCGTGGATTTGGCGGAGCAGTTCCCGGATCTGGAGCGGATAAATTTGGGCGGAGGGCTGGGTGTGCCTCTGGCACAAGAAGATTCGCCTGTTGACCTGGCCGCATGGAGCGACCAGATACGTCACGCGGTGGCCGGACGCTGGCAGGTTATGCTGGAACCGGGCGCCTTTCTGACACAGAACACAACGATTCTGATCGTTGAAGTCTGCACGGTGGAAAACAAGCGAGGGCAGTGGTTTGTCGGGATAAATTCCGGTTTTAATCTGCTCGTTGAACCTGTTTTTTACGGTATGCCGGCGGAAATCGTCCCTTTACGCGAGCCGGGGCCAGACGCGAGTCGGGTCCTCTGCCGCTTTGCGGGCAACATAAACGAAGGACACGATATGTTGCCGCTTGGCACTCCCTTACCTCTCCCGGAGGAAGGAGATTATATTGCCCTGCTCAACGCGGGCGCCTATGGAACAAGCATGGCTTCGGACCACTGTTTACGTGGTCAGGCCGGCGAAGTTGTTGTTGATTGAACGTTTTAAGGTATTTGTCTTGGCGTGAATTCAGGAGGCCTGCGACTATGTCGTCGTGTGGCCAGTCAGCCCGATTACCAGGTAATCGGACGTCGCCTATGGATACGGGTGAGTCAAGACAATAAGAAGCGTTCTGTTGGTAATTGTATGTTTGCCAGGCGTCTTTGGGTCGTCTGGGAAACGTGCCCAAGTTTTTTCAAAATGGAGAAAGAAAAATGTCAACGCAAACGATGGAGCTTGAAGAAATCGAACAGGAGAACAAGCAAGCCTGGGATACTCTTTACGGCCAGACGGACGAACTCATTTGGGGTAATGAACCGCTTGAGTTTGTAAGGACAGCACTGTCCGCGATCAGTCCCAGGATGCCGGAGAATCCTGTTCTTTTGGACGCGGCGACCGGAGAAGGGCGTAATCTGCCAATCCTGTTCGAATTCAGTCGGAATGTCGTCGCGTGCGATTCTTCGAGTCACGCGTTACGAAAATTGCGATTGCGTTTTCCGGAACAGGTGCAGACGGAGGAGTGCGACCTGGCCCGGACCGTTTTTCACCCGAACTCATTCGATGCCATTCTCGCTTGCGACGTTATAGAAACGCTGCCGAACCTGGGCGATGTTCTGGCCGAACTGCACCGTATTTTAAAGCCGGGCGGATTCCTTATCTGTAACGTGCCAGACATGCAGGACGGAATCGCCGGTCAGAATATGGAGCGAATCGACGAAACGGAATTCATGTACCAAAACCAGTATTTCTTCCGCTTTCAGGACAAAAGTGACTTCGTTCAGTTCCTCAGTGAAACCGGACTCGTCCTCGAAAGAAACTTTACCGCCACTTGGATGGAAGAGGCACATCCTCAATATCGGGAAGAGGCACACAGCCACACCAGCCAGATTATTATCGCACAAAAAGTCGATCATCGCTGGTAAAATACAACAATTTGCCAGGGGGTACGGTGAACGTGCCCCCTGTTGTTTCCCTCAGGTGTTCTTGAATTTCTGCAAAATCTTCTCCTTTATAACGGAAAACGTTTTTTTAATTCTACCTCTTGACCCGGCGTCATGGGTGCTGTATAATTCAATACAGCTGTTAGGTGCGGGTCTCATTTGATGCAAATTTACGGAAAAACCTTGAGAATTATAAAATGAACACCGCTGTTTCCCCTTTGTTGTGTTGCTAAAGCAGGAGCCATGTCATGAAAAACGTTAAAATATTGTTAAGAAGAGTTATTCTTTCCTGTCTCGTTTGGGCGGCCTGGTCTTGCCTGGCGTGGGGGCAGGGAACTGTGATTTCGCCGGAACTGATGAAAGAAATTACAGAAGGACATGCCCGACTGAAAGAATACACACAGACTGTATCGGGAAAAATCGTTCGGGAAACTATGTCAGCTGACGATGAGCAGACGGTTCTCAGCTCAACCCGTTTGAATTTCTACTGCCAGCCGGATTCCACACGTTTGGAATATTTTTTCCCGCGAGAGGATGCCAATACACTTCCGCGCCACGATTACGGTAGCATAACAAATGGATTTCACCATGATCTGGAGATATTATACACACCTGGTGGGCTTGAAATTACGGATAAGTTGGAAAAGGAAATCGAGAGTGTTGAAAATATTTCGTACGAAGGAGTTGGAAATGCGATTTGCATTACAAGCAAAAAAGTGGCTTCCCGTTCACTTACAGAATACGAATGGAAAATGATTCTCAATCCTGAAGAACACTATTCTCTAATGTATTATGAGACTCGTTATGATCATAATAATAATGATTATCCACTGCACACAGTCTCTGTTACAAAAGTAACCTCGCAAACCATTGAAAGTGGTGAAATTCTTCCTTGCGAAATAATAAGGAGTGATAAGATTAATGGGGAAGAAAGATACACACAGAGAACTCGTATAGAGATCACCTCGACTAAAGAATAAAATACGACTGGAAAAGGCCTACTGCGAAAAAAAGTGAATATAAAAGACTTAAAAGTAAACAGAACGAAAGAACAGGGATGGGAAAGGAGTTTATACCGTTCCTATTGAAGCCTATGATTTATCCATTGTAATATTACCGAAACAGGAGCCTGGCTGTGAAAATTATTAAAAATGTTTTGAAAAGTATCATTCTTCCCTGTCTTGTTTGGGCGGCTTGGTCTTGCCTTGCGTGTGGTCAGGAAAGTGCGATTTCACCCGAACTGATGAAAGAAATTACTGATGGGCATGCCCGACTGAAAGAATACACGCAGACCGTGTCGGGAAAAATCTTTCACGAAGATCGACTTGCCGACGAGGAACGGACAGTAATCCGCTCATTCTGCGTCGATTTCTACTGCCAACCCGATACGGTTCGTCTGGTGTATAACTTTCCGCGAGAGGAGAACCTCTATGGTTATATGTCCGGGGAATTTCGGCGTGACCTCGGAGCTCTGTATCTGGTTACGTGGTTTGATAATCCCGAGTACTTGCAAAAAAGCATTAAAAGCGTTGAGAATATCTCATACGATGGTATTGACAATGCTCTTTGCATTACAAGTAAAAAATTGCTTTTTAATGTAAGTACAGAATACGAATGGAAAATAATTCTTAATCCTGAAGAATACTATTCTCTAATTTATTACGAACATAATGCTATAAATAAACAAGACGAATGGGATGCTACTATTTCCATAAAAATCACGTCACAAACGATGGAAAGTGGTGAAATTTTTCCGCGTGAAATAATTAGATGTGGAAAGCGGAACGGGAAAGAGGATGGTACAGAGAGTACCCGTATAGATATTCTATCTACTAAATAATAAGATAAACGGATATGCGATGATGTCAACATTAATAAAATGAGTTGTGATGATAACTGGGTTGAATTTGAACAGAATGAAATCAAGTCGTACTAAACCAGGAGCATTGCCATGAAAATCGTTAAAGATTTATTGCGAAGTGTAATTCTTTCCTGTCTCGTTTGGGTGGTCTGGTCTTGCCTGGCGTGGGGGCAGGGAACTGTGATTTCGCCGGAACTGATGAAAGAAATTACAGAAGGACATGCCCGACTGAAAGAATACACACAGACTGTATCGGGAAAAATCGTTCGGGAAACTATATCAGCTGACGATGAGCAGACGGTTCTCAGTTCAACCCGTTTGAATTTCTACTGCCAGCCGGATTCCGCGCGTTTGGAATATTTTTTCCCGCGAGAGGAGACGAGTATTCTTTCCGGGTATGTACAAGATGACCCAACAGTGGTCTATTTGCGTACAAAAGAATATGATTATGAGTACAACGCCCTTTCTACGGGGGCGAACCATTCTGCTACGCTGTTCAAAAAAAAGAAACCGGCACAAATGGTGGAGGCGATAATAAATCAGCTTCAAGGGGATCTTGCCACGCTGCACCGACTGCCAGGTTTTGAGGTTTTCAATCTTTTGCAAAACAAAATCGGGAATGTGGAACACGTTGCTTGCAACGGTGTGGAGAATGCTCTTTCCATTTCAGGCGAAAAGGAAATCTCTTCGTCTGGTGCGGAATCCAACTGGAAAATCATTCTCGACCCGCAAAAAGACTATGCTCTTATTTATTATGAATATTATGCAATTGATAAAAAGAAAGGCATGGATATATTCAGTTGTACGAACATCTCTTTGCAGACGACGGAAAGAGGTGAAATTTTCCCGCGTGAAATCATAAAGGATGGAACGATTCAAGGGGAAAAACAAACCACGGAGCGAATTCGCCTGGAGGTTGTGTCGACTGACAAACAGGATGAAAAGCTGTTCGAAGAAGAGAGTTTTAAAGAACTGGGTCTGGAATACACAATTGTTGAAAGTGACCAGAATGAACGTTCCGGTTCAGGACACGTTACTAATGCTGGTTCATCTAAAAGTGAGGTGGCGGACTATCATTTGAGTAAGACTGTATTGTTCCCGGCAGGACTAATTGTTGTTCTCTTGTTTATACTTCTGTGGATAAGGCAACGAGTTCTGGCTTGTCGTAAATGATGTTGGCGTGTTTCTGTCAGTATTCAAACGGATTATGAACGTCGATAGGTCCTTCCGGGAGAGGGATATCGGCGAGTACACGATACATGGGGCAGTTGGAGCGCATGGCGATGGGCAGGGCCCGGTCGCGCCACATAATCATGGAGTCGTCGGGGAGTGACCAGCCGAGATCTTGGTAGAAATGGACGAGGGGTTCGCGACAGAAGAGAATGGCAAACGGATAGCCGCGTGCAATGGAGGCGTCGAGCGATTTTTGTAAAATTTTGTGTGACAGGCCCGTCTTGCGTACCGCAGGTGCGACGGAAACACCTTGAAAACTGGCGACCAGATAGCGCCAATTCCAGCAGGAGGAAATGGTACGTTCGACAACGCCGACGTGGCCCAGAATCTCATCGCCACGTCGTGCGAGAATCGAGAAGACAGGCGCCGCTTCATGCCATGCCCGGCGCTGCGCGAATATGCTGGACCATTCGGGAAAAATCGTCGACAGGTATTCCCGCAATTGGCGGTCAAGAGTCGCGTCGATCTGCGACTCCAGGAGCACATCAACTTCTATGCCTGTCAGCGGGTCCGGGTCCAGCTCCTGCCGGTTGTTGTTAATTTGCATGTCCATCGTCATTGTGGTTCTCCTCAATAGTGCTCGGGAGTAATTCAGACCAGTCGTTCTCCCGGACAGCATTAACATGTGTAACAACACTGGTAATTTCGCCGTGTGCCAGACGTGTGCGCAGGGTTTGACCGGGCTTAACCTGTTCCGTCCGGCAGACAACGGCGCCATTTTCCGTTTGCGTTAGGGAGTATCCGCGAGCGAGAACGCCGAGCGGCGAAAGGGCCTGTAATTGACCGGCATAACGGCCCAGCTCGTGCATGGCAATGGCAACTCGCATATCCATCGCGATAGTCAGATGCTGCTCTGTTGCTGTTAGCAGAGCAAAGCGCGAGTCAATCAGGCGTATTTCCGGCTTGGTAAACAGCACGCTGTTCTCAAGACGACGAACGGAATCGTCCAGGAGCGAGAAGCGTCGGTCGAGCCCCTGTTCCAGTCGCTGCTGCAGGAGGTCAAGTTGTTCCGCGAGCAAGGTATCGTCAGGAGCAATGCGGTCGGCAGCTTCCGTGGGCGTTCGCGCCGGTAAGTCAGCGGCCAGGTCGCATAGCGAGGTATCAATTTCATGTCCGATTCCAGTAACGACCGGGAGGCGGGAAGCCGCGACAGCGCGCACGGCCACTTCTTCGTTAAAGGCCCAAAGGTCTTCCATACTGCCGCCGCCGCGAATCAGGGCAAGGACGCTTTCCTGGTCACTGCCCCAAAGTCGATTGGCCTGTTCTATTGCGGATGCGATTTCCTGCGCGGCTGTCTCGCCCTGTACAGACGAAGGAACGAGGATGACTTCGACTCGGTTGGTATGCTTGCGTAAGATGTTCAAAAAGTCGCGAAACGCGGCTCCGGTCGCGCTGGTTACGACAATAACGCGACGTATGCATTTCGGGAGCGGTTTCTTTCGGGCCGGGTCGAAAAGTCCCGCTTGCGAAAGTTTTTCATGCAACTGTCGAAAGGCCAATTCCAAGGCTCCGATTCCGGCAGGCTCCAGCTTCGTTACGATAAACTGATATTTGCCGTGTGGGGCGTATACTTCAATGTGACCGCGACAAATAACGGCCAGGCCATTTTTTAGCTCAAATCGCGAACGCGCCATTTGTCCACGCCAGATTACAGACGAAAGTTGAGCTCCTTCATCTTTCAGGGTGAAAAAATGATGACCCGATTTCGGATTGGAATAATTCGAAATTTCTCCGGCGACAATAACGTCGGAGAAGACCGATTCCATGTGCCCTTTGATGAGGTAAGTAAGGTCGCTCACCGAAAAGACGGGGATTTCCGCTTTGGCGTTCGCGCGACTCATAGCTGCGGCTCCCTTAGGAAAGAGTTCGTCGCGACGTTGTGCGTGAGAGAGTCCGTAGCAATACCGCCCGGGTCGCGTAGAGAATAACTCCGATAGACCGGTTTCGGTGCCTCCTGCGGAAGCTCCATTTCAATAATCGGCGTTGGCGTAAAGCCAATGAGTATGAACGCCAGTGTCGACCACCCGAGAAGTTTTCGGGCACGTCCCAAATCTGGCGAATCGTCGCAGGTCGGCGGATGCTCCACGCCAAAGATCGCGACCAGAACGAGAAGGAGCGACCATTGCCACTGCGCAAATAGAATGACCACAAGGCCAATTGTGCCAAAGAGCGCAAGCGAAAAATAACCCGCCTTCTTTTTGAGCAGGGCATAGAATACATGACCGCCGTCCAGTTGACTCAAGGGAATCAGGTTCAAACTCGTTAAAAACAGGCCGGTCCACGCCGCCATACCAATCGGGTGCAGGACCAAATCCATTCCCGGAAGACTCCGGTCAAAGAACAAAGACGAAACCCAATAGAAGAGAAGTGGTTCCCCGAAGAGTATGCCTCCCTGTTCCATAACAAGAGGTTCGAGCGACGAGAGCGAAATTCCCAGAACCAAAAAAATTAACGTTGGAACCAGCCCGGCAAGCGGACCGGATATCCCGATGTCGTATAATGCCTTTATGTTCGGAATACTGGCGTCCATGCGGATGATGGCGCCCATCGTACCAAAAGGGGGGAGCGGTAGCGGAATGAATAGCGGCAGCGATGCGGGCACCCGATAGCGGCGCGTTTGTATATAGTGGCCCAACTCGTGACACGTTAAGATGGTCATGAGAGGTATGGAGAAAAAAAGGCCACTCGCCCATGTCCCATTTCCATAGGCGATCATCCCGACCCACGTCGTTGAGAGCCAAGTAATCAAGTAGAATAAAAGCGGACGTGTCCATCGGGTGGGCCGCGTATGCCGGCCAGAGCCGGGGAAGTCATTGGCCATGGCCACTCCTCAATCTTCCGGAGAAACGATCGGTAAATTTTTAACGTCTATCGTTTCTCGATTATAAGCAAGAGCCTTACGTCGTTCGCGGCGTCGATTCTCTCGCTGACGCATAATAGCGCGAGCCTGGGCACAAGCGCACTTCCGTTCCTTGCGCCCGAACAGCCGGCCGAGCACAAGTGAAAGGCCGAACAGAGCGAACATAACCGCCGCCAAAGCAACGGTAACCAGCAACGAAGTCATATCCTATTGTGTCCTTTCCGCGATTCGGGCATCGATTCGAGGGGTCAGGGAAGTCGAAGAACGCCAGCCCCGTCAGCAGCCCGAGTTGCAAAAGCGGTGGCCTCAATTCCGGTACGCTCTTTGTAGTCGCGCGTCATCTTAGATATAACATCATCGAGCGCTTCGAGCCGAACCAGGGAAACCGTACAGCCACCGAAACCGCCTCCGGTCATGCGCGAACCGAGAACGCCGCCATCAAGCCCAATCGACTGGGCAATGTCTACCAGGGCGTCTATTTCGGGGCAGCTGATTTCGAAGTCGTTTTTCATTGACTCATGACTGGCGTACATGAGTTGACCCGCGGTCGTCCAGTCGGAATTAACCAGCGCATCAGCGGTCCGTTGTGTTCGCGTATCTTCTTCAACCACATGCCGGGCACGACGGTAGAGTAAATCACTCCCACCCGCCAGAAGTACATCGCGGCTTGCCTGGAGCATGTCACTGGAGACGTCGCGCAATTTGGCAACGCCCAGCAGAGCGGCCGCCTTCTCGCAACTGGCGCGACGTTCGGGATATTCACTTCCGGTCAGCTCGTGCTTAACGTTACTGTTCGTTATAAGGACGACAATATTGGGGTCGGCCAGAGGAACGTGGCGCGTGGAATAGTCACGACAGTCAAGGAAAAGCGCATGGTCACGCCGGCCAAGTGCGGAGATGAACTGGTCCATAATACCACAAGGCATGCCGACGAAAACATGCTCCGCTTTTTGACATGCGAGCGCTTTTTTCACCGGGTCAATGGTTGTGCCACTCATAGCCTCCATGAGAGTCGCGGTTGCAACTTCAAGAGAGGCACTGCTGGACAGCCCACCACCCAAAGGCACGTTCGCGCGAATCACCGCGTCGAACCCCGGGGCTTCCACGCCCTCTTCCAGCATGCACGCAATGGCTCCTTGAACATAAGCGGACCAGCCGTGCGAATCCTTTGGGTCGATCGGCCCGCTTACGGCAAGTTCCGCGCTTTCGCCGAAGAGCGAGGCCCAAACCTGGCCCGTCTTACCAGATCGACGCGAGGCCGCAATCATTGTGCAGCGCTCAATCGCCAAGGGAAAGACGAAACCATCATTGTAGTCGGTGTGTTCCCCGATCAGGTTTACGCGACCGGGCGCCTGAATCAGAAACTCTGGCTCTCGCCCGTAAATCTGTTTATATTCCGATATTGTTTCGTCTTGCAACGAGTCGTAAAGTCCCATGTATACTCCTTAATTCCAAACGCTCAAATCACTACCAGTTGGCACCAGGTCCGTATCAATGGCCCAATCGTCGCCTAAGGTAGCGAAAAGATTTTTTCTCGCCGTTGTGCTCCCGAACATGCGGTCGACGATTCCAGACGTACCGCGAGCCGTCGTTTCGGCAGCGAGCGCCGCGTAATCAATCGCTTGTGACCGGACGGAAGGAGCCGTGGGCACGGACGCGCTCGCCACTGGCAAGACAACTGTATCTGTATCTGTCGACTCGGTTGGCAGTGCGAGCGTTGCTACCGCTGTGTCCGCGGACGGGGCTGAAGGAGACGCCACTACCGCAACAGAGGCCGCTATCGGCAGTGCCGCGTCAATGAGAGGAGGAGCGGGAATTACTATTTTCCATTCTTTCAGACTCAAGTCAGATATCTCGACGCCGTCGGTCGTGTACAATTTCCAGGTGACTTTATAACCGTCTGCCGGACTATTGTATTTATAATAATGAGTAAAGTACATTTCATTGGAGTTGGCACGGACCGTTGTCGGAACCGTATTATCGCCCCAGTTAATAACCCACTTGCCAACAGGAACGGAACTGACGGCCAGCTTAAGCTTCTGGAATTTCTCTTCTATCCCGTCAAGTCTGACGCTTTCGGCCTTTACATAAGCTCGATCTGTGATCTGAACGCGGATCGTACGTTCTTCACTTACAAGTCCGTACTCATTTTCAACCGAAACTTTAATATCGGAGTAATACGTTCCTCCCTCAACTTTAACGTCTGCGGGAAACAGCTCACTTCCTTTGAAGGAAATGGAGGCTCCGGTCTTCTCATGTGAGTTGCCTTCGCTGTCGAGATACTTCCACGTATACGTCAAGGGGGAATCCAAGGCGTCCTGGCCCTTGGCCGACAGCTGAACCGTGCCGGATTTCTCCATTGAGACAACCGTCTGGAGGGGAGTCACAACCGGTTGATAGCAGTAGAGGGTGATTTCCGTCGCTGTCGAAGAGGTTGCGCCCTCGACAAAGATGGTGTAGGTTCCCTCGCCCAACTTGGCTTTTGTTACGAGCTTGTTGTCGACGATCTCAAATTTATCGTTATTTCCCTTGCCGTCCACCAAGGTCTTGCCTTCAAGGGAATCCAGGAAGGTCCCCACTTCATCGCCCTTGGGCAAATTCGGCAAAAAGGCTGTCTTATCAAGACGAATGTCTTCGTCGGTGGGGACAACAACGGTAACCTCGGCCGAGGCAGCCTCTTTGAGTGGTTCCTCGGCCGGTACGGCCACGACGCGATAAGTGTGCTCGCTTTTGGCCGTAGCGCTGGTTGTCCAAGTCGTGTCGACAATAGTATCTGCCTTTATCTCCCATTTCTTCGTCCCCACATTGTACTCTTCAACGCGGTAACTTTCTGCATAGGTAATTGAGGACCACGTCAGGGTTATAGAGTCCGGCTCGGTTTCGGCCTTGACAACCGGTGCATCCAACGTTGTCCCGGTCGTAAAAGCCACCTCTGCGGAAGCGTCGGAGTTGATATAAGACCCGGTTCCCAAGGCACGAACCTTAAATGTATAGGTTACGTCCCTCTCCCGTCCGGTGAGCATATAGAAATTATCAACGATGTCAAAGCTATTCCACACGGCGCCGCTATCTTTGATCTGCCAGGAGACTTGGTATTTCGAAGCTTTTTCAACTTCGTCCCATTCAAGTTTGACGGAAGTGGCCGTTTCAGGCGTAGCCTTAAGATTTGAAGGCGTGGCCAGCGTTACGGCCAGATTACGCGTCATGGCTGCTTTGGAAACCCATGCGGAGTCGTAAGACGCTTCTCGTGCAAGTGACTTGATACGCACAAAATAGGTCGTGCCTGGGTCCAGATTACTTAGGAGATAGGAGCCTGCGTTGGTGTAGAATGCCGTTTGTGTTACCTCTTCCGAGTAGCGGTAGTCGGTCGAATACTGAACTTCATAGCCAAAGGCGTTGAAACCGGCTTCCCAGGAAATTCGCAATGAGGTTGACGTATCCTTTTCGCCCGGCTTGACCGAGGTAACCGTAAAGTTCACCGGCTGACTCGCTTCCTTCGGCGGCTCCGCACGGAAGTTGAGAGGACCGGCAAAAGAAGACTCCCGGACCATGGCGTCGTCGGATTGCGCCTGAATTCGGAAATAGTAGTCTTTGTAGAACTCAAGCCCGGACATTGTATAGGAACAGGTCCCCGTACCAGACGCGGCAATTGTTATGGTCTCGTAATTATACGCTTTTTTCACTTCGTTGTACGCGAACGTCGGGTCCGTCGAATATTGAAGTACATAGGTATCGGCACCGGAAACGGCGTTCCAGGTAAGTTCCGCAGTGGCCTGAGCACCCGACTGTGTTACCGTAAAGTTCTGCGGCGATTCCAGCCAGACGGAGTTCGGGTTCTTCGCAATCCCAAAGAAACCTTCCAGCCAGCCGCCACCATAACCATAATCGTTGAACCGATAGCGGCCGAACAGATCCGACCACTCCAGACTAAGCAAAACACACTTGTTCGGGGCCGAGGCGCCCAGTCCGTAATCGTCGTCCGAGTCGCTGACCAGAAGACCAGAATAATAACGCGGGTCCGTTGGGGAATAGTTCGTATTGTAGGTGTAGCCCCACAGTGTAATCGCATGACCACCATTACGCACATTGGGGTCCCAAACTTCGCCCCAGCCGAGCGATATGGTTACTCCATAATTCGACTTGAGTAAATTAGCCGTATTCCCAATCAGCGAAGCACCAGGACTGTCGTCGTAGAAGAAAATCTCACGAATCGAATTTATATCGACGTTCGGGTAAAAGCCACCCCCCTCTTTTTCCAGCTGAGCAAAGTCATCTGGCGCATCGTAATTACCAGTTATAAACCAATCGTAACCATAATAGGAGTTGCTCCCTTCGTCCGTGAAGTGGTCGGTATAGTAGGCAAAAACCTCGTCCTCGTTAGAAAACCCTATGCTCTCATTAGCCCAACCGGTGTAGAAAAGAGCATTCGAAGAGGCCGCCGCCCAGCAGAGCATACTGTCGATACCATCGCCATATTTTTCCGCGTCGTAAAACAGACCGATGTCGTAGCCGTCTGTTCGGTATACCAGCTTCTGATAGTTCAACGCGTTCGACGCGGTCAGTCCGGAAATACAGGCCCAGTTCGAACCAGACACGTTGAATTCCATGGTTATATCGCAGTTTGCAGCGTCGCCCACGCGATTGGCAAGCGTATAGCTCGTCCCGGTCAGGAACGGACTGTCACTGGCACACAGTTCGGTCATGTACACGACCTTATCGACTGCAAGGGTGGCCCCAGAGCCCGTCTTAACCAAATCGCTGGTCGCGAATTGATTGTCAAGAGTGGTCAAACCGACCAGATTCATATTGCCAAGTTGCGTCAAGCCTGATTTCGCGTTAAACAGAACGGAATCCGTCGACGTAACCTGGAGAAAGGAGTCGCCCCAGCCAACAAAGGACAGAGAACCCGCCTGAGCACCAAGTCCAATCGAGATGGTCTCGCCGTTCAAGTTGATCGCGTTGAACGAATCCGTCGTCCGCAGCACGACAAGGTCACTTTGCGAAGTCTGGGCAGCTTCATTCACCACCTTCTGCAAATCAACCGTTGCCAGCTCTGCCGCCGCGACTTCAATGATATTCGTATCGGCATAAGAACCAAAGGTCAGCTCCGGAAAGGCACTCCGTATCGTTTCGAATTCCGCCAGCGTTACCGCCAGGAGTTCTCGCGACTCCAATGGCTCCATCGCAAATTTCCGATATTCCGACATGGCCGGTTTACGTGGGGCTCCTCCCTTTCTGTTCTCCCGATTCTTTCGTTCCTTCGACCAATCGGCAATACAATTCTCCAATAGCGCAGACCATCGAAAAATACTCGTCATGTGTTCTCTCCAGTCAAAGACAGGTAACCCTACTCCACTTGTAATTTACAAAATACAATAAACAAAATGCGTCACGATATTCCAAGCTGGGGCATACCGCAACCTGACAACACTGCCACATTTATAATTTTACTGGATTTTTCAGAAAAAGCAACGAAAAAATTGACGCAGTAGGTAAAAAAGACAAAATAAATGAGAATTTAGGGATTTTAAGGGTTCTGTGGGCGTTTTACACACAAAAATCATGCCAGCCCCGTTTGTAAGGACGGAATCATTGAAAGAAAATCCCGTCCGCCGTTTTAGAGAGGGCGGTTCTTATCGTCCACTTTTACGATTCGGACGATATGGTCAGGAATCTCGCGATCTTCCAACAAGCAATAAGTAATAATGACCAAAATGTCGTTGCGCATTCCGCACCGCGCGGCCGGGCCGTTGAGCATAATGGTGCCGCTGCCGGCTGGCGCCTCGATGGCATAGGTCACGACCCGTTCGCCGTTGTTCAGATTGAGCACGTGGACCTGTTCCCCCGGACGAATATCAGCCGCGCGGAGCAGATTTGCGTCGATAGCGATACTTCCCTCATAGTCCAGATTGCAATCGGTAAGTCGCACACGATGAATCTTGGATTTCAGCATATTTCTTTGCATGTCGCACACTCCCAATCTGATTCCCTCTCCACACGCTCGGCCAGAGAGAACGGTTCTCTGCGTTACACTCCGTTTTTCCCCGCCCTGTCCGGCTACGCCCTATTATATTAGAGCAGCTGGAATACAGCGTGAAAAAATAAGGGATTTCAGCTTCCGCCAAAATCCCTTAAAATACCCCCTAGGGGAATCGGACCCCTGTTACTGGACTGAGAATCCGGTGTCCTAGGCCACTAGACGAAGGGGGCAATGTCATGAGGCACGCCATTATTATGAGGGAATTCCCCTTGTTGTCAAGGGGGAGGCGAAAAAGTTCAGCAAGGGCGTTCCCGACTGCTCGCAGGTCGGGAACCAGCAACAACGAAAAACGGAAGCCCCGCACAGCCAATCTACGATGGATTCGCCCTTTTGCCCGGCATTGCCATTGAGCGGCGCCCTGTGATGGTGTTGTCTGAATTGTCTGTATTTCCTATTTTAATAGAGAACCTGTCAAAAACCTGCAAACTTAAGGAAAAATTATAAAAAATTTGGCTTTTAGATACTTTTTTCTTGACAAGACTGAAAATTTCTGTATAATAGGTAAACAGTGTTTGGTTTTTGATTTCAAAAAATCCACATTAAAAAGGAGCCTTATGATGAGAAAGTTTGTTTTTGTGTTCGAGATGTCAAAATGCGGGGGGGGAGATATTTAGAGAAGTCCTCCAAAAAAGCCTTCACTCTTGTCGAGCTTTTGGTGGTCATCGCCATAATAGGCATTTTGATCGCCCTTCTTTTGCCGGCGGTACAGGCAGCGCGGGAGGCTGCCCGACGCATGCAATGTACGAATAATCTCAAACAGCTGGGAATCGCGGTCCATAACTACCACGACAGCTACAATACTTTCCCGGCTTCTTCCATGTACTGTGTAAGTCCTCCGCCTGTGGATACTGATACAGAGTATATGGCGTTCGGCTGGAACTGGCGTATTACTCTTCTCCCCTTTATGGAACAGGGTCCGCTTTACGAATCGTTGAGCTTTGACGGGACCGAACCTTTTGCAGCGTTTGAATATGGTTCTCCGGACACACTCAATTTTGCCAATTACGACAACAACAAAGTCCTGGGCAACCTGGTTATTCCGGCGTATAAATGCCCTTCCATGAGTGGCGATGTGTGCCGCAACATGGAAGCTGAATTTCCTGGTACCCTTCACCGCAATGACGGAATGAGTATGATTGTCTGCTACGCTGCGATTGCCGGAGCTTACGAGCATCCCGACCGTGCCACAGTGCGGTACAATGATGGTCAGTCTAACGGCGATTCTGGAAACTTATATCAAGTTAATAGCAGCGCGGGATACTGGGCCGACCGGGGTATGTTTGCGAATATCAACCGTAAACAAGTGGGTGGCACCTGGCGCACTTTTGCCTCCGCAACCGATGGTACTTCCAATACCATGATCATTGCTGAACAGTCAGGACGGATTAACCACGCAAAACACGGAAGAATCCTGGTCAATGCAAATTATCTGGGAGCATGGACCGGGGGCGGCTCGGTTGACCCCGTCGCAACGACTACCATTCGGTACACCATTAACTATATGGGAGTTTTGGATGCGGGTTTTCCAAATGGCGCAAGTACCTTTCTTAGTGGTAACACGATTCTGAATTCGGAACACGCAGGTGGGATTAACGCCTTGCTTGGCGACGGGTCCGTCCGCTTTCTGGGCGATACGACGAAAATGTCGATTCTCCAGAGGCTCGCCTGTCGTGACGATGGCCTTACCATTGACCTTTAATAATAGGACATGACAAGGAGATCTTCTTTATGAGAACGATGATACTATCACTATTGTCGGTCAGTATCCTTTGGGCTTCCGGTTGCGATCGCGGGCCGCAACCGCCGGCCGACATGCCGAAATTAACGCCGTGTTCCGTTACGGTTGTTACAGACGACGGTCCGCTTGCCGATGCACTTATTGCTCTGTATCCGGCATCCGGCGAGCCGGGTTACGACTGGCTCATTCAGGGACAAACTGATGAAACCGGGAAAGCCATCATACGAACTCAAGACCGTTTCGTGGGCTGTCCCGCGGGAGATTTTCGTGTTATGGTCACGAAAACCGTGTCCGAAACAAGCGATGCCACTTCCGCGAAACTGAAAGTCAAGTGCTACTCCCTGGTTGACACGAAATTTTCGGACCGTGCAACGACGCCATTGACTTTAACGGTTGGCGATTCGCCTTGTAATGAGAAATTTGAACTCGGTCCTTCCAAAAAAGTTCTGATAAGCCAATTTGGAAAGTAATTGCAATTGCACTATTGTTACAAAAAAGAAGAATTTTCAGTCTTTAACACTGAGAATTCTTCTTTTCTATAAGCATTGAATGTTCACCATTTAAACCCACCCCCAAGGAGAGTCTGTATGTCTGTTTTTAAAAAGTTGTGTTGTTTTGTTTGCTGTTCAGTGGTCGCGCATTTCGCCGTAGCGGACGACAAGCCGAGGATTGACGTTCCGGAAGAGTTCGTCTACGTCTGTCAAGACGGGGGCGCCGGGGGCTACGAAGCTTTTCCCGACGTCTGTCGCCTGGCCGACGGGCGTCTGCTGGCTGTCTTTTACGCCGGTTATGCTCACATTTCCTTCCCTAACGAAAAACTGCCCAACGGCGGACGCGTTTCCGGTTGCTGGTCCTCCGATGAGGGAAAAACGTGGTCCGAACCGGTCACGATGATTGATACACCGATTGACGACCGTGACCCTTCCCTGACGCAATTGGCCGACGGACGTCTGCTCTTGAACTTCTTTACTTACGAAGAAATAGATAATGTTATAACGATAAAAACATATATCGCAGAATCGACAGACGGCGGTCAGTCGTGGAGCGAACCGCGCAAGCTCTTTGAAAATTATCCGTGTACCTCACCCATTCGCGTTTTATCCGACGGAACCCTTGTTTTTCCGCTTTATGATGATATTAACGGTCAGGAGACGAGGGGTGCGGTTTCCCTGTCGAACGATGGCGGCAAGACATGGTCTGACCCAATCAATATTCCAAACGGTGGCATAATACTCGACGCGGAAACAGACGTCATCGAACTGAAAAACGGCGACCTCTGGGCCATACAGCGTCGGGCTATGGCCTGGTCCGTCTCGCATGATAAGGGGAAAACATGGTCCGCTTCCGAAAAGTTGGGTTTTCCGGGCCACTGCCCCTACCTGCTTCGAGTCAAAGACGATATTATTCTCCTGGCAACTCGCTGCCACGAAGCGGCCACAACGAATATCTACGCTTCTCGTGACGAGTGTAAAACCTGGTCCGAAGCGTTCGTCGTTGACAAATGTATGGGTGCCTATCCTTCCATGGTCACCTTAAACGATGGCTCGGTCTTAATCGCTTATTATGAAGAAGGCTACAGGTCGAGTATTCGTGCCAAACGTGTTACGGTTAACCCGTAACAAGGTCAGTGGCTAGCGGCAATTCACAATTGATTTGCATCCCCCCTCCGCGAGTGGCGGACGTCTGACGCTGGTCATTTCAGACGCCGCCCTCACGGACGTGGTAAGCTGGTCGCGCGGGGGGAACGCAAAACGTCAGACGATGCCACGCAGTTTGAACTGTTTGATTTTATTGTAGATCGTCTTTTCGCTTACGCCTAATTTCCGTGCCGACTGCGCTCGATTGCCGCCACAGGCGTTGATCGTCTCTATAATCGCACGACGTTCGATTTCCGCCATCGTTAGGCCCGCGAGGCCCATCGCGCCGTCACTGCGGCCGTCCTGGATCATGGTGTCGAACGAAATGTCATTTTCCGTTATGACCGTGTCCGGCGCCGTCTCCATCGCCTTTTGCAGGACGGTTTCCAGCTCATGAATATTGCATGGCCAGCTGTACTGTCGCAGTTTATTCATTGCGGCGGTCGAGAGAATCGACAGGTTTCTGTTACTGCTTTTTGCAATTTTTGACATGATCTCACGCGACAGCGAAGGGATGTCTTCAATTCGGTCACGCAAGGCTGGCGCGTTTAACGTTAACGCGTTTAAGCGGAAATAGAGTTCGTCTCGAAAGCGGCCTTGCACACACGCGATGGCCAGGTCACTACTCGTCGAGGCAATAATGCGCGTATCCACACGTCGCGGTTCGTTCGAGCCGAGTCTGCATATCGTGCGATCTTGCAAAAAGTGGAATAATCGACGCTGGAGCGATGGCGATAAGGCTTCGACGTGGTCCAAAAAAATCGTTCCGCGATGCGCAAGTTCCATGCGGCCTGGCCGCTCCGGACCGCGGTCAGAAGTTGCATTTTTCGCAATTCCGAACAGGTCCGCTTCCAGGATATCGCTCGGAATCGCATTGCAGGAAACGACGAGGAACGGATAGCGTGATCGCGGTCCACTCTGATGGATCTGCTGGGCAATGGTACTCTTGCCGGTACCACGTTCGCCGGTGAGCAGGATCGTATTATCGAGTCGCGCAAACGCTTCTATCTGCTTGCGTAACGTCGCAATGACCGCGGAAACTCCGACCATCGGAACCGGCAGGACCGGCACGCCAATTGTCTGACGCAGGAAGCGATTCTCGCGTGCATAGCGACTTAATTTCATGGCCTGTCGCACCGTCTGTAAGAGCAAAGATTTCTCACACGGCTTGATAATACAGGCACAGACCATGCGGGCCAGTCGCCGTCGATACTCCGGGTCGGACGACGGTTCATCGAG
>JAUNSJ010000065.1 GCA_030539295.1 Planctomycetia bacterium
CAACGCCCCGGGTCTGTGGTAGAAAATGAAAATCGCCCTGTAAGGGCAGCACAAACAGGCTCCCACGACCAACCGCTCCCCCGCGTAGAGCGCGACCGATTTTGAAGCGGACCTCCGCGCTCCTCAGCGAACCCTGCGTGATATATAAATCCTGAATATAGAATAGGTTACAAATGCCATACCCAGCCTCAAATGCCCTAACAAATTGACGGATTATTTTTTAGCGCGCAGGGTTCGCAGGGGGACGCGGAGGCGGCCGTGCCCGGGTTCGGAGGTGACCGGCCTGTGCTGCCCTTACAGGGCGTGGTTTAATTGGGGGTCGTGTACCCGGGGAACGTCGAAATACGTTGTATTTCTCCTTACCCCGGGCTATGATGTGCTGGCCTTACAGGCCGCCGCGGAACGGCGATGAGGGGTTAATGGCGAATCGGTTGCGTGCTGGCAATGCTGGCTTCCGTTTTCGTTATTGCCAGTTCCCGACCTGGCGAGCGGTCGGGGACGCGGGTGCATAGCGGATCGGTTGCACGTTAGCGGGGCTGTTTATTTGGGGGAAATGTTCAAGCAGGAATAGTCGGGGTCGGTCGGGAAGTCGTCGATGATTTTGCACAGGGCCTGACAGGAATCCAGAGGGAGGAACCCTTGCGTAGTAAGGAAGTCACGAAGGCGGTGGTCCTCGTCGAAGACCATCGTTTCCATGGTCAGGGGAATATAGCTTTCGTATTGCAAGTCATTAATGAGCGAAGCGAAGAGAACCGAGGCAATGCCACGTCGGAGGAGTTCGTAGACCACGCCTATATAGCTGAGCATGCAGAATTGATTCTGGAGCAGGTGGGCGGTCGTGAGCATCTGATGAACGACGGCTCCGGCAATGGGTTCGGCGATTCCGTTATGCTCGTCGCGTGGAAAGACGTTCCATTCGTAGGAGAGGAAATTGCGGTAAATATTGGCGTCCCACCAGTTTTGCGGGGTCCAGACGAGATTGCGGCGAGAGACAAATTGTCGGTGTGTTGATAAGAGCGAGTCACTTACGCGCGGCCGATAGGAGGTGACGTCGAGTCGCATACGGGTCGTGCGGCGAAAGAGCTGATAGTCGAGTTTTTCAAAGGCGGCCAGGGATTCCGGCTCGGACTCAAAAATGCCATGGGGATTGGAACGACCGTACAGACCGGTATAGAAGGGTGAAATCTGTCCCAGTCCGCCGGCGAACCAGTGATTGGCACCTTGACCCAGGAGGTAATTTTCCGCGGCGAGAATGAGGTCGCGAATCAGACCGGTATCGTTAGCGCGGGACGGATGAATGACGGGGGGATAGATTACGCCTTCGGCATGGTCGGGGGCCTTGCCTTGTGCGTCGGGCCCGAACGAGGCGTGTACGAAGCCCAGGAGGGACTTCCCTTTCGTGGCCAGGAAGAGTCCTTTCGGGTCGAACAGAGAGTTTCCGAAGATTTGCGATTCGAAGATATCCATCTGCGCGGCCATATAGAGCGTCGGTTTCTCACGCGCTTTGAGATTCCAAAGAGCGAGCAATTGTGCCGGGTCTGCGTTGCGAAAGGAACGAATAACGGTCATGGAATCGGGTACTGGATTCTTATTTTTGGGGGTCCACGGAAAAATTTTCACACCTCTGTCCCTTCAGTATACCACATATTGTAACGTTTCCAAGTAAATCGGCAAAAAAATGAGCTGATTTAAAGAAATTTTTTAAAAGACGGGTTGAAAAAACCAGGGAAGCGTGATAGAATAAGGAGTATGGAAGTACGTGCTGGTCCCCCGGCTTGCACGGTTGCTGCTGCAACGGTCGAGCCGGGGGCCTTTTTTTGCGACGCAACCTGCTGGAGAAAAAGATGTCGATAATATCGCAAGGTATGATAGAATTGGGTTTAACGTCTCCTTTGTTTGGGATACCGAACTGGGTCAAGGGTGTCTCGTGGATCGACGCGGCGGCGGCCGGAGTGCTGGTCGTTTTTATCGCGTTTGTGTTTCTGCTGCGGTCGGTCTTTCCGAAAGTTGGGGCGATTGCGTGGGTTACAGCGAAAGAGACGCTGCTTCAGCCACTCTTCCTCATTTTAACCCTGGCGGGGATTTTTGGCCTGTTTATTTTCCTGTTCCTGCCCTACCACACCTTGGGCGAAGATATTAAGATAGTTGTATCCCAAGGCCTTACCTTGGTTAAGCTGTTTGCGGTCTTTCTTGCCGTTTGGACAGCGAGCACGTCGATTGCCGACGAAATTGAAGGGAAAACGGCGCTCATGATCCTGGCCAAGCCGGTCGGGCGTCAGAATTTCGTACTCGGTAAATATTTCGGTGTTATGATTGCCGTAACGGCCATGTTTATCATACTGGGCCTCTTCTTTGTCAATACGATCGGCTATAAGCTGGTGTACGATGCACGTGAGAGTGCGAAAGATGTCCCCACGGCCCTGGAATGCTATCAATATGTATTAACGATTTTGCCGGGGCTGCTCCTGGCCTATTTTGAAACGATTGTACTGGCGGCGATTTCTGTTGCCATATCGACGCGGCTGTCCCTGCTGCCGAACCTGACGATCTGCCTGACGATCTACGCCTTGGGGCATTTAGTGCCCATGATTGTTGTTTCGAACGCGGCGACGCAATTACCCCTGGTTGCCTTTTTTGCCAATTTAGTCAGTGCGTTCCTGCCTGTGCTCGACCATTTTAATATGGAGACAGCGGTCGCGATGAACAAGTCGGTCCCGTTGAACTACATGGTTTTATCGGGGGTCTATTCCCTGCTGTTTGCCGCGGTGGCCATGGTACTGTCGCTGGCACTGTTTGAAGATCGGGACTTGGCCTGATTTTTCCGTTGCCCGAAGGGGCGTTGTAAGTCAAGGCGCGGTAAAAGGAACCAGAGTGTGGTCCGCGTCGTTTAGTGCGTGGTCTGCGCTGTGTAGGTGCGTGAACCACGTTCGAACTCTGCGGAAGGCTTTTTATGTTTATTGGTCCGGTTTTTACTCGTGAAGTAACGATTGCTCCCCGTCGGGAGAAGACGTTTATTGCGCGTGCCGTCTATGGTGGACTGCTCCTCCTGCTGATTAGTACGGTATGGCTGGTTATGACCGGAACGCAAATAATCACGGATACAGGCGACTTTGCCCGGTTCGGAGCGGCGCTTTTTTCACTGCTGGCGCCGCTGCAGTTGGTCATTATGCTGTTTTTTTCCGGGCTGCTGGCGGCGTCTGGCGTGGCGCAGGAGAAAGATCGTCGCACGCTTCTACTGCTCCTGCTGACGAATCTGTCGAATCGCGAGCTGGTTTTGGGGAAGCTCATGGCCTGTCTGCTGGAGGTCTTGATCTATCTGGTGGTATCGATTCCGCTTTTTATGCTGACCTCTCTTCTGGGCGGGGTCTCCTGGCAGCAAATTGTTCGGGTTACGCTGGTTACGCTGTTTGCGATTCTGGTCTGCGGCAGTGTCGGCTCCTGTGTTGCCCTGAAGCGAGAGAAGACGTTTCAAGCGATTTCGACGACAGTTTTGCTCCTGGTCATCTGGCTCGGCTTTTGGCAAGGGGTGGGCTATGGCCTTTTGGGACAGGAGTGGTTTGGGATTTCGACGAGTCTTCTGGCGGACGCGAGTAGTCCCTGGCGAGCGGTTTTCGTTGCGTCGCGTCCTGTTCTTGAGTCGGGCGGCTTTTCCCTGGTGGCGCTCCTGACGCCGATTTTGAGCTATCTTGCCGTCTTTGCCGTCTTGACGGTGCTGGTTAACGGTTATGCGATTCTCATGGTGCGTCTGTGGAATCCGTCGCGAGAGGTTCGTAAGACGACGGCCCTGGAGGAAGACACCTGGCGAAAAGAGGCGGTCGAGGCTCGACTTGCGCGAGAAGCGCAAGAGCGTCAGTCGGCGCAACAGGGTCATGCGATCGCGTCGAATCCGTACGATCGTCTTGAGGATAATCTGTTCGCGCAGGAAGCGGAGCACCCGGACCTGGCCCACACGGGAGCGGAGAGTGCTGCGGACACGCGTTACAAGATGGACGCGTCCCTGTCGGCGGCGCCTGGCAAGGTGCGTACGGTGTGGGATAACCCGATTATATGGCGTGAGATATGCACCCAGGCGTACGGACGTCGTGCCTGGCTCGTGCGAATTGTCTATCTGCTCCTGGCGGCCGCGGCTGCCTTGGCCCTGCATCTCTTATTCCAGGAGAATGCTGCGCCGACCCTGCGGCAGTTGGCCGGCCCTTTCGTCCCGCTCCTGCTCCTGTCGCTCCTTTTGGTCAATGCGCAGGCGGTCACGTCGCTCACCTCGGAGCGTGACGGTGGGACCTTTACCCTGCTGCTGGTCAGTGATATATCGCCGAAGGAGTTCGTCTACGGCAAGCTGGGCGGCACCTTCTATAATATGAAGGAGATGGTGCTCTTTCCGATCCTGCTATCGCTTTACGTGGCCTGGCTCGGGGCCATGACGCCTCTGACAACCTTCTTCCTCATTGCCGGACTGCTCATCCTGTACTTCTTTGTAGCCATGGTGGGCATTCACATAGGCATGCAGTACGACAATACGCGTAGTGCCGTTGCCACGAGTTTGGGCATCATCTTCTTCCTGTTCGTTGGCATTGCGACGTGCATGTGGATTATGGTGGCCTTTAGTGGCTCATTTGAGGCGCAACTCCAGCCGTTCTTAGCCTTTATGATAGGAGGTGGGGTCGGTCTGTACGTAAGTTTAGGGGCGCGTAATCCGTCGTCGGCCATTGCCTTGGCCTCGTTTATGTGTCCCTTGGCCACGTTCTACGCGATAACGAGCCTCCTCCTGGGCCAGTCGCACTGGGTCTTCTTCTCCATTGCCGGCGCCTATTTATTCACCTCCATTGCGATGCTCATTCCGGCCATTGACGAATTTGACGTCGCCACCGGCCGCACCACCGCCGACTGACCCCTGCGCACCCGGAAGGGCCCGCGTTCCCGACTGCCCGCAGGTCGGGAACGGGCAATAACTGCGTTCCCCTGCGCCCCCCTGCGTGATAAAAAATCAATCCGTCACGAGAAAGGGCATTTGAGACCGGGTGCGGTGTCTATAACTCATTCTGTATTCAGGAATTATATAGCGCGCGGAGAACGCTGAGGAGCGCAGAGGTCTGCGTCACAATCGGTCGCGCTCTACGCGTGTTCCCGACTGCCCGCAGGTCGGGAACCAGCAACAACGAAAACGGAAGCCAGCATTACCAATCTGTAATGGATTCGCCATTACCCCCTCATCGCCGTTCCGCGGCGGCCTGTAAGGCCAGCACATCATAGCCCGGGGTAAGGAGAAATACAACGTATTTCGACGTTCCCCGGGTCAACGCCCCCTCGATAAACCCACGCCCTGTAAGGGCAGCACAGGGCGGCTCGCTTGAACTCATAAACTGACAGGTCTGGGCTGCGTGGGTTCCAGCACAAAAAATTTCCGGCCGGCTCGGGCGGTTCGTCCCTCGTGCTATGTTGCTCTTAATGCAAGCGTGAACGGCGTTTGCCAAATTTCACACCCCCAACGAAACAGGAGAATTATCATGCCACTGATACGTGGAACACAAACAGAAAAAAACGTTATGCTGTCGTTCGCCTACGAATCGACGGCTCGCAATCGCTATACATTCTATTCCATTCATGCGCGAAAGCAAGGGTATCTACAGGCGTCAGAAGTCTTTGCGTTAACTGCAGAGCAGGAGCGAATGCACGGCGAGAAGTTCTATGAGCTACTTGAAGGCGGTATGCTCGAGATAACCGGTCATCATTTTATCGCCGGGGTAGCCGGTACGACGACCGCCAATCTGGCCGCGGCGGCCGCGCAAGAGGAAATGGAGTATATGGAAATCTATCCGGAATTCGCACGCGTTGCTCGAGAAGAGGACTTTCCCGCCGTGGCCGACCTGTACGAAAACGTTATGAAAGCGGAAGAAGCCCACAAAAAGCGGTTCGACTACTATCTGAAATACTTCCAGGACCGAAGTGTCTTCGAGTGCAAGGAGGAGGTCTTGTGGCAATGTCAGACCTGCGGCTGGACCCACGTTGGACGGCTCGCTCCCGATATCTGCCCGTTATGCATGCACCCGCAAGGTCATTTTTTCGTCGTTAACCCTGCTATAGACTAGGGTTCTGACTTGTTCCCGACCCTGACCCCCGGTCGGGAACGGCCGCTGGGCAAAAGGCGAATCGATTGCCATTTGGCGAGCAGGCCCTCTCGTTTTGGCTGTTGCAGGAGTCTCTATTATATTAAGAGGTGGTGTTTTGATCGAGATGCCATTGCGTTCTTTTAGCCTGAGTACTCTTTAAAAGTCACTACAATCGATAAATGCGCTACATATTTACAGTCGTTACAATCGATTTTGTTATAAAGACCAATTCAAAACGAAATATAAGAGAAAGAGGTTAAAGTTATGCGACCGATATTTCCGATTAAAGATCTGACGGCGAAAGATTCGTTTCAATCGTAACGAACAGCATTCATGTTATAACTGACATGGCATCCCTGCACAATGCGAGCATTACAAGAGAAAGGAATTGGTCGGACTGGAAGCGACATGAAGGAATTCATGTCACCCCGATCGCGTTAAGGCTTTCTTTGAGAAAGCGTTTCGACGGCATGAGGAGTCCAGCAGCAGAATCGATATGACCCGGATGGGGGAAGGAGCGGCGTAAAAAGTCCATCTTTCCATAAAAGGCCGAGTAAAAACGGCGAGCCGGAGAGTAGGAAATTGACGATTTTTACAATCTCGTCGATTTTAGTGGTTTTTGTTCATGTTGGGGTTATCCGAATGTCGAAGATATTTCCGATAATTCAAAAGGATAGTGAATTATCAGGAAGGAAGCCTGTTGAGAATTTTGTTTTCCCTGATCCAGGTGTTTTGCGAATAAAGACGTTAAGGATAACGAACTTATTGGCAGAGCAGAGGGGAATTAAGTTTCGTTTGAAAAGGAATTTTATTCGAAACGTAGACATATTATAAAGCGTTTGAACTATCGGAGAGCCTGCAATGAAGGTTTTTACAACTGGTCAGGTCGCCAAGATCTGTAAAGTAGCCCCGCGGACCGTAAGTAAATGGTTTGACTCAGGGCGTCTGAAGGGATATAGAATCCCCGGGTCTCAGGATCGACGTATTCCTCGCGAATATCTGATCAAGTTCCTGAAAGAACACGGTATGCCGGTCAATGGACTTGAGGATGAGTCCTTTGCCAAAGTACTGATCGTCGCACAGGATCAGGTCCTGATTGAGAACGTTAAACGAGAACTTCCGGAAGAGAAGGCATTTAAAGTTTCGACAGCCTTCAGCGGATTCGACGCCGGTATTCAGGCGGAGAGTTTTCATCCGGATTGCATTATCGTCGATTTCTCCATCGGAAAAGCGGACGCACTTCAGATTTGCACCAATCTGAGACGCAATCCCGAGTTCTCGGAAGTGATTCTTATCGCTCTGTTGCCCGATGATGGAAGCTCGACCAGCTTCGATCGCTCGAGCCTGAACGAGACCTTCAGGAAACCGTTTGATTCCGCACTACTCGCGGAACGTTTGCGAACACTCGTCGGTTCCCGAAAAGAACTGGTTTGACCCACCCGTTCGGAATTTGACATATTCGCCCTTCGCCGCTATCGGTCGCTCCCAACGTGGGTTACCTCAGCAGGCGGCACAAAAAAAAGTCCTCTCGCGTTTCCGTGTTAGGCCCTCAAATCTCAGATTTGCGGTTTGTTAACCACCCTTCGTTTGAAAAGGCAAAGGGTGGTTTTTTTATGTTACCGCCCCGCCTTCTCAAGGGGCTTATCTGCACAGAGATTGACTGCACAGAGA
>JAUNSJ010000066.1 GCA_030539295.1 Planctomycetia bacterium
TTTTCGTGGGGAGGACTTTTGAAAAGTCCCCCCACACCCCTTCAAACTTTTTTTAGTAGGCTTCGCCCTCGGAGGGAGAGGCGGGTTAGTAACTCCCGTTCCCGACTGCTCGCAGGTCGGGAACAAGACTATAACGTTCCCGAGGAACTGCCAAACGGCGACCCTATTACGCGACTAACACGCGCCAACTAACACGAAGGGATACAGCAGGAAAATGAACACCGCAGGTCATTACGGTTGGGTTAAGAGTGTTTCCTTTGTACTGGGACTGACAACTTGTTTGTCCTTGATTCTCATTTCTCCGCTTGGCGCGCAAGAGAACTTATTTGAGGATTCCCCCTTAAATCGTTCCTATAATCAATATGTGAAGGAGGTTCATTCACAACAAACGATAAGGGACGATCGTTTTCGATTATTTTGGGAAAGAGAGTTTACCGATGCGATAGAAAGTACGCCAAATGCCCCAACGGAATTGCGACTATGCGTTCTTGGTGAACTGGGCGCTCTCCAAAAGGGGCTTGGGGCAAGAGATCGGGCGCTTAAAACTTTTGAAAAAATGGCGATCCTTGCAAAAGAGGCAAAGGACCTTAAGAGTGAATTCGAAACACTTGGTGATATTTTTCTACTGTATTACAATGATCTGAAATCGGAAAAGAAATTTGCAACTTGTAATTCTATCCTGAATATTGCAAAGGAATATCGAAGAGCGGCTCGTGAATTGTTTGATACACAAAAAGAGAATATCGAGACTTCCAGCCTGTATTTTACGACAATGTATGACCTGGGAGGCTTTCTTTGTGACGCCGCTGGCGTTCGCTTCATTTCAGATCAGCAGTTGGTTTTCACGAAAGAGCAAATCGAGCTCATTCGTTTTTCGGAAGAATGCCTCGCTATTAGTGCCGCGGATCGCGATATCAATAGTAACCAGTCCGCAGAACGATTATTTAAATTGGCTAAAGTGGAGTCCCTTCTGGGAAAGGACGAACTGGCTATCGAGACCTATGCGAAAATCCTTGAGTTGGATCAGGATCAGCTGTCCCGGCTGTGGATACGGGAATTAATGATTCTGGAATCCTGCGAGTATTGTTCACCTTTGTATGTGGAAAAAATACAAAAAATTTTAACCGAAAACAACAATAGCGATATTGAAGACAGCTACAAACAACATCTGAACTATCGTATGGCCCAATGCCTGACACAGCTGGGCAACTATGAATGCTCCAATACGTACTACAGATACGCAATGGAAGGAGTGACTAACGAAAATCTGGCAGTGAGAATTCTCACTCTTATGGCAGCAAACTTCACAAAGATGGGGGATGAAACATCCGCTCGTAATAGGCTCGAAGAAGCGGCAAAAAAGTACCCCAACGTCCCGCTCTCCCAGGTTGTCCCTCCCGCCCCGCAAGATACAAATGACGCCCAAGAGCGGGATCGTGACGACTTTACTGAATCGGACATACAGTCCCAATAATACTACTCACTATTGACATTCCGCTTTTATTTCAACGCACTCGCATGAGAGACCACCCCCTTTTGCTGATGACGCACCGGGTGTTCCGCCAATCCCTGAACGTCTCTCGCCAAACAGGCCTAAACAGCCACGCACGGCCGCGTAGAGCGTGAGGGCAGCCGTTTGGCAGTTCCCGAACGTTATTGTCTTGTTCCCGACCTGCGAGCAGTCGGGAACGTAAGCAGTCGGGAACGTAAGTTACTTGGTCAACTGATAAACATGGACCTCATGGCCCTCAAAATGGTCGGTGAGTGTGTTGGTATCGAGAGATATATTTCGGTCTTCATAAAGAACGCGTCCCTCAGCTGCGGGTATCGGTGTGAAACTTGCCTGAACGGGGACAGGACAGGCATTAACGCAGAGCAGATAAATGTTTCCTTCATGCTCCTTTAAGAGACAGGTCACAGACGGATTGCCGAATGCATCGGTCGTCGGGCCTTCGGAGACAGTAACGGCCGGCTGGTCTTGCGGCGTGCGTTCGAGCAGAGCCGGGGCAAGGTCACGAATCTGTCTGGCAATGGTGGTCATATTGTCCCAGCGTTCGGGAGTTGTCGTTACGCCGTAGTTAAACATGTTTTTTTCCGCATTGACCTCTCCGCCGTAAGTATACCAGGTAATGCCGTGCGCGCCGTGAATAAGAGCGGCAAAGCTCATTGCGCGCAGCTCTTGACAGGTTGGGAATCGTTTCCAGCCCCAGCCTTCAAAATACTGAATGATCGGCCAAATGCTTTTAACGCCGGCGTTTGCATTTTCTATGTCGGACCGGCATCGCTTCATATCGAGTATGACTTTCGCCACACAGTCGCGGTCGGAGTCGGGCGTCTTGCCGCGAACGGGATAAAGCTCCGGCAGGAAGTTATCCGAACCAGCAACGTAGTCCTGGTAGTTGGAGATCTCTTGCCGGGCACCGACGACGTCCGCCTGAGTCGTGAGCCGGGTTGGGTCGGCCGCCTTAACCGCGTCATAACGATCGAACAGTTCTGACGGCGTTGTATTATAGGATGTATCGTCCCCTAAATACCAGGCAATGATCGCCGGATGGTTCCGTTCCGTCTCGAGGAAGCGGTCGTCGGGAAATCTCGCAACCGACCAGAGTTTGAAGTCGTACTTTTCGGCAACGGCGAGGAATTCATTGGTTCGCGGCATGGAGTAAGAATGAGCGAAATTGAAGCCGGCGTCGCGCAGGTCCTTAAAGGCCTTGTCAATGTTAAAATTATTGAATTCCCGCTCCATAACACCATAATTCCAATCGGGAAGAATGGCTTACCGTCAATGAGCGTCATGCCATCGTCGCGCAGGGTCACCCGAGGCGTTGTGGGGGTATCGCCAATAAAAAAACATTTTTTTGCATCGACCTTATTACCAACAGCGTCCGAAACTGTGACGCTCACGGTATGCAACCCCTCACTCCAGTCGCTGTCCGGCGTAAAGTGAAGTTCATTCTGCTCTCGGGTAAACTGTTCCGTCTTATCCGAATCGTCAATAGCAATACCTACCGAATTCCAAAGGACAGGCGAATCGTCGGTAACCTGCAGAGTAACAGGAGCCCGCAGGTCGCGGACCGGGGTGGCACTAATTATCTTAACCCGTGGCGGAAATGTATCGGAGCGCGGGGACCACCGGCTCGTTGTCACATTTCCGGCCGTTACCCTTTTGAGAACGGGATACTTACCGTCGGCGGGCACTAAAATCGCTTTATACCGCAGCCAAGGCATCTCATTTTCGAACGGTTGCTCGTAAAAAGATTGACTCGTACCGTCTGGACCGTGAAATGCGCTATCGTAATCCGCTTCCGATTCGGACGCGAACACGTTATCGAGTTCGACCGGCATGACCTGAAATTTTATCGCGGTACCAGGCGGGGTCTCGGCATCCCAGTCAAAAGAACCGCCTGGCACAATACCCGAGATAAACCAGCAGGGCTTGATCTGTGGGCATGCCGGATCAATCATGGCAAGCTCAACTCTGCGCAAAGCCAGCTGCGTTCCCTCTTCAAAGTCCGGCGAGTCGAACCCAAAATGCAGTACGAACGCCGTCGCATCTTGCGGAACGGAGCCGTAAATGCAGACGTCTTGAAACATGTTAGGCTTGGCAATAAAGCCGAATCGCTGCTCGCCACATGCCTTGCCCTGTGCGTCGAACCATTCCACGGAGCTTCTACAGGACGCGTCCTCCAAGGAGATCACCATTTGTGACGTTGCCGCTACCGACAGGGTAAGAACGAATTCCGGCGCCTTGTCGGTCAGGTCAATCTTTCCGCTAGCGACATGCCACGCCGTATCACTTCTTTCCAGTGCCTCAGCCGAAACGAGCAGACAGGGAGCATCCAGAAAAGTTCCGGCGAAGTCGATTTTCAGTAAATCTTGATAATTCTTCTTTTCGCCGGTCCACACCGCTTCGTCGTCGAACGTATCGGAGAAAACGACGGTGCCGAACCTGCCTGGCTGCGGATGACCGTCTTTAAGCTCAATGCCCCGATTCACGTGTATTTCACCGGCCCCAAGAGCAGCCCCCGCTAATAAAAGGGCCATTACGAAACTGACCCCCAACACAATTCGAGCCAAAGCACAATGACCGTTTATTTCTCGCCTGACTTTGAAAGTTTCCATTTTTTTCCTTTGATTCCTTTATTTTATGCGGGTGGGTAATTCTGTTAACGTTTGTGTTTTTAGAGTTTCCAGATTCTCCTCTGGCAACACGCTACGTTGGCTCACTGGCGGGCCCGCGAAAATGACGCTTGCCCCGGAGGGAGTCAGCCCGGGTTACAGAGTCGTCCGACGAAACAATGTCGTTGGAAATACACATGGCAGAATAATGTTAGTACGAATCACAACAACGCATTTCATTGTAGCACAAAAGATACGGAAAGCAAGAGAGGGGGAGCGACTGCTCGCCAGGTCGCGACCCAGCAATAACGAAAGCGGAACTCCTCCCTGCCAATTTGCAATGGATTCGCCATTCCCCCGTCACCACCATTACGCCCCGGCCGGCGTTCCCGACTGCTCGCCAGGTCGGGAACCAGCAATAACGTTCGGGGAACTGCTCCCCGCCACGACTTGTCATTTTACCCTCACAAAACACCCGCCCTGGATTTGCCCCACTGCTATCACAACCAAGAACCGGCGGCCGGCGTTCCCGACTGCTCGCAGGTCGGGAATCAGCAACAACGAAAACGAACGCCCAGCACCGCCAATCTGCGCTGGATTCGCCATTTACCCCTCATCGCCATTCCCCGGCGGCCTGTAAGGCCAGCACATCATAGCCCGGGGCAAGGGAGCGTAGCGACCAACGCCCCGGGTCTGTGGTAGAAAATGAACATCGCCCTGTAAGGGCAGCACAAACAGGCTCCCACGACCAGTCGCTCTCTCGCGCCAGCGCGACCGAGTTCGAAGCAGACCCTCTGCGCTCCTCAGCGAACTCCGCGTGATATATAAATCCTGAACATAGCACAGGTTACGAATACTGCACCCCGTCTCTAACACCCTCTCCAATGGACACATTATTTTTTAGCGCGCAGGGTTCGCAGGGGGACGCGGAGGAGGACGGGCCCGGGTTCGGAGGTGACCGGCCCTGCGCTGCCCTTACAGGGCGTGGCGTTGTGGTTGTGATGGGGCAATAGCAAATCGGTTGCACGTTGGCAATGACGGGTTCCGTTTTCGTTATTGTTTGGGTCGTGACCTGCAAGCAGTCGGGAACGTTTCAAACTTTTTTAGTAGGCTTCGCCATCCGAGAGGGAGGCGGATTGGCAATTCCCCGAACGTTATTGTCTTGTTCCCGACCTGCAAGCAGTCGGGAACGTGAGCCGTCGGGTAAACGCCCCCCTTGCCAAATGTGGGACGTTGAATATAATAGGGATAACTGAATCAATGAGGAGAGGAATCGTAAGCTCCTGACCGATTTTCCTTGATTGCGTCCTTGGTGTAGTGGTAACACGGCAGCTTCCCAAGCTTCAGTTGTGGGTTCGATTCCCATAGGACGCTTATTTTTTGTGTCTGTTCCGTCGTTTGTTGAGTAGCTCGCTGTTCGGTTCGGTAGGAATTCATGTTAAAACGCGTGCCTGTTCCCGGCTCTGTCAGTTCAAAAAAGCTCCGTTCGCAAGCAGTAACAGAGTCGGATTACGATCTCCCGGACGAGTCCGCTTCGGTCAAGATACCGAAACGAGTCCGGCGAAAACGGGCCAAACAGACGGTCGCGTCCCCACCGCCCGCGCCGACGATCACGCCGCCACGGTCACGCCGCCCTACCCCGCCTCCCTGTCCGGACTCGGCTGCCACGTCGGAGTCGGTCGCCTTTCCCATTCTCGACACGAAAGAGACAAATAGAAACGTTTTTCCAGCCCCTCCGCCGGCACACGCGGAGCCGCACACTCCGCCCGTTGCGCCGCTTGCCTCGCCTGGTACGGTCGCCGAGAGCCATCTGACCTTGGCGTCACTGCTGGATCGTGACGCCTCGATTGACCCGGAAAAGGTGGCCTTGCATTGGCTTGCCAGTCTTCTGGTCCACATTCTCCTCATTTTCCCACTGCTCTTTCTCTACGTGCATCAAGTCAATCCGGATATGGTGGAAATCATTTCGCAGCCTGGCCTTACAGAAGATCTCGCGATAACGGAAGTCGACGACCCTGGCCCGGAATCCGTGCCGGAAACCGACCTGGCAACGGAAATTGCCGTTTCGGAAAATGTCGACCTTGAAGCCGTTGAACCCGTAACCTTTTTCGACGACCTAAGCTCCTCCATGCGTACGATGCCGGATATGTCGGCGGTCGCGCCAGTACCGCTAAGTGAGCCGAGCATGCCGCGTGGCATTGGGGTCGGGAGTGAATTTTCCGGACGCGGTAAGAATCGCGGCCAGCTCGTGGCGTCCGGTGGCGGTAGTGAAGGCAGCGAGAAAGCCGTTGCCTTGGCTCTGGCCTGGCTGGCAGAGCATCAGCAGCGGGACGGCAGTTGGACCTTTGATAATACCCACTGCTACGCATGCCGCGGCCAATGTCGCAATAGTGGCCATCTGAGCCAGGCGGCTTTTGCGGCGACCGGACTGGCACTACTCCCCTTTCTGGCCGCTGGTCATACGCCTGGCGAAGGCAAGTATAAAAAAGTTGTCCGCGACGGACTTCGGTTCCTCTTGCAGAATGGGCGTCGCACAGAAAACGGACTCTCCTTTATTGACGACGGACAAATGTACTCCCACGGCATCTGTACCATGGTCCTTTGCGAGGCACACGCCATGACAAGCTCCAGCGGCCGGACAAAAGTCGGCGACCTAACCGGGGCCGCAATAGCTGCGTTAAGATTTACAGAGTACGCGCAGGATCCGGTCGGCGGCGGCTGGCGCTATCAGCCGCGTCAGGCAGGCGATACGTCGGTTCTCGGCTGGCAGGTTATGGCGATCAAAAGTGGTCAGTATGGCCAGCTTACCAAGAGTACCACCTGCTTTGAGCGGGCCACCTCCTTTCTGACTAATGTCGTAGGCTCTGAAAATGGCACGAGTTACGGCTATGTCAGTCGCGGCTCCGGCGTAACCAATGCGACGAACGCCATCGGCCTGCTGTGTCGTATTATGCTCGACTGGAAAATGACCAATCCGAATCTGCTGGCCGGGGCAAGACTCCTGCTGGAACGCGGACCGGATTTCTCGGACCCCTACTACAATTACTACGCCACACAACTCTTTCACCATATCGGAGGCGACCTCTGGCGCCAGTGGAATAAGGCGACCCGAGACCCGCTTATTGCCCAGCAGTCAACGACCGGCCACGAGCGTGGCAGCTGGTACCCCGCCTCGCCCAACCCCCACTGCTCTTCCGGCGGCCGGCTCTACGCAACGGCGTTAAACTGCCTGACGCTCGAAGTTTATTATCGACATTTACCTCTGTACCAGATGCAGACGTCCGAACCAACCGAGTTCCCGGTCCCTGCCGAAAATGAGCTGCCGCAACCATGAACCAGACACTAACGAAAAAGAACTGCCTAACGGCTTACGCCCCGAAGGCAGGTTGGCAGTTCGTTTCGTTATTGCTGGTCCCCGAACGTTGCTGGTCC
>JAUNSJ010000035.1 GCA_030539295.1 Planctomycetia bacterium
TATTTCGCCGTCAATCGGGCAAATTTGAATTTTTTAGAACCTCCCAAAATTTGGCACGCACCCAGAGGGAAGGAGGGGGGGCTCCTTGCTCCTGTTTCTAGTGATATAATAGGGATAAAGTTCACTCTTTCCAGAGAAGAATCAGGCAAGGCAATCCACAGACATGATCAGTATAAGCAGATTAGAAATCGTACATACGGCCCAGATAATCGTCGTTAAGGTGGGAACGAACGTATTAACGACGCGTGAAGGGCTTTTGAACCGGCAGCGGATCAATCGTCTGGTGGAAGAAATATGCCGGATACGCACGGCGTCGCGACCGGTCATTCTGGTCAGTTCAGGGGCGGTCGGAGCGGGCGTGGGGCTGCTGGGACTGCCGGAGCGTCCGACAGACCATCCGAAACTTCAGGCCGTTGCCGCCATTGGCCAGAGTGAACTTATGAAGGCCTATGAAGAGTCGCTTATGAACCATAACGTGTTTGCAGGTCAGGTTTTATTAACCGCGGAAGACCTGTCACACCGCAAGCGGTATCTGAATATTCGCAATACATTTCGCTCGCTACTCGACTATAAGGCCTTGCCGATTGTCAATGAGAACGATACGGTGAGCGTCGATGAACTTCATTCGACTTTTGGCGACAACGACCGCCTGGCGGCGCTCGTGGCGAACCAGTTTCCGGAGCCCCTTTTAATTCTTCTGACCGACGTCGACGGACTCTATACAGGCGACCCGGAGCTTCCGGACTCCCATCTGATTCCGGTGGTCGACCGCTGGAGTGCCGATTTAATGGATATGGTGGCGGAAAAGAGGTCCAAGCGAAGTAAAGGCGGCATGTCGAGTAAGTTACGGGCGGCCCGAATGGTCTCGAACTCCGGCGGCAGTACGATTATTGCCAATGGCGACGACGAAAATATTCTCACGAAGATTTTTTCGGGTCAGGAAGTAGGCACCGTCTTCTTTCCGAACAAGCAACTGCAGGCGCGTAAGCGGTGGCTGGGCTTTTCCGCGGCGGCGAAAGGGCAGCTTGTGGTCGACGAAGGTGCTGCCCAAGCTCTTCTCCATAAAGGGAAAAGCCTTTTGCCCATTGGAGTTACGGATGCTTTGGGAAAGTTTGAAAAAGGCGACGTCGTGGTCGTTTTAACGACCGACGGCACGGAAATAGCGCGTGGCCTGTCAAACTATAACACGAACGATGTACTACAGATACGACGCAAGAGGTCGGGCGAGATTCACGATATTTTGGGCTACTGCCCTTACGAAGAGGTTATTTCGCGCGACAATATTCAAATTCTGGACTAACCGACAGGAGAGACACATGACAACCTTAAAGAAAAACGTAGAAGACGCGGCGGAACCATCGTCACCGGCCCCGGTACAGGAAGAAGCGGGATTGCCCATGACGCCGAAGTGGGACCCGGAGAAGCTGGCCGCGGAAATCCAGCAGTTGCAAGACCTTAAGAAGGCCCCGCTTGGTAAACAGGTGGTAGGCTATGTTAAGCGGACAGGGCCCGGTCTTTTGCAAAGTGCCATGACGCTCGGGGCCGGGAGTGCGACCGCGTCGGTTCTGGCCGGGGCTTCTTTCGGTTATAAACTGTTGTGGGTCCAGCCGATAGCGGTTTTTCTCGGGGTCATGATGTTCGCGGCGCTCTCGAACGTTGTCTTGACGACTGGCGAGCGGCCTTATCGCGGATTCGGCCGTGAGTTTAGTAAGGGGCTGGTCTTTCTGTGGGCGCTAGGCTCCATATTTGCGTCGGTCATATGGCACTTTCCCCAGTACACACTTTTGGCCGGCGCGGGTCGTGACCTGGCCAGTATGGCGGGAGTGGCGGTGAATAACGGGGGGGCTGTTCCGGGCTGGGTTGCATCGGTTAACGCATGCCTGCCGTGGGGGATTCAGATTAACGATACAATAACAAACAGCGGCTATCTGGTCAGTTTTGGTATTGGCCTGCTCGTTCTGGCCATGAATATATTTGTGGTGTGGAATTACGGCAAAGGCGATAAGGGAGTGAAACTCTACGAACGATTCCTGCGCATCATGATTGCCATGGTGATTTTCTTCTTCCTGCTGGTTGTCATGCTGAATATTGGTAAGGTGAACTGGCTGGAGCTGTTCCGCGGCTTTACGGGTTATTACGGATTTCCGAAGAACGCCGCAGGCGTGGTGGAAACGAGCACGTACCTGCAAGTGCTCGGTATGCTCGGCGCGGCGGTGGGAATTAATATGACGTTTTTATATCCGTACTCACTGCTGGCGAAAGGTTGGGGTAAGGAGCATCGCACGCTTGCGAAGTGGGACCTGGTCATGACCATGCTGATTCCGTTTACGCTGGTGACCTCGCTTATTATCCTGTCCATGACGGTAACAGGCGTGTATTCGGGAGTGGACGGTGTTCGGGAAGGGCTGACGCCACTGGCCGCTGCGGAATCGTTTGCGGGTATTCCGTTCGGCAGTGTCATCTTTTGCCTCGGCCTGATTGGTATGTGTGGGGGCGCAATCAGTGCGCACATGGTGGTATGCGGATTTGTCATGTGTGAAATGCTCGGGCTGAAAATGACGCGTACTCGATTTCGTCTGTTTGCTTTAACGCCAACGATTGGTATGCTGGGCGTGGTCGTTCCACTTCCGCTCTGGTTCCCGGTCATAGCGTCGGCGATCTGCGCGATTCTGCTGCCGATTGCTTACATTATCTTTTTCGTACTGGCGAACCGCAGAAGTTACATAGGGGAAGCGGTGGGACGCGGACCGCTGCGCTGGCTGTGTAATTTTTTCCTCGTTGTGGCCGTTTTGGTTACGGTTGCGGGCGCGGTTCTTTCGTGTCGTAAACTTTATTTGAAATACCGCCCGTCTGCGCCTGTGGCACCGGCGGCGGTTGCGACGGAAGCGGCGGCTGTGGATGAACTTCCTGCCTTGCCAAAGGAATAAGAAATTATGAAGAACAAGAACCTGATAAAAATGCCTGCCCTGTACCGAGTGCTTGACGCAACGACGAATCGGGGGCGCGAGGCGATTCGGGTTATTGAAGATGTCGTGCGATTTATCTGTAACGACGGGACGATTACGGCCCAGCTCAAGTCGGTGCGGCACGAATTCACCGCGCTGACGAATGAGTTTTCGCGGGAAGAGCGACTGAAATATCGTGCGACGGAAGACGATGTCGGAACGTCGATTCAGGCGAAAGGGGAATATTTTCGGCAGAGTCTCAATGAGGTTCTGGCCGCGAATTTCTCACGATTTCAAGAGTCGCTGCGCAGTCTGGAAGAATTTGCGAAGATGGCCTGGCCGAACGTTTCGATCAATATGGAGCACCTGCGATATTTATCGTATACGCTGGAGAAAGACGTTTTTGCACGCATGAGCGATGTTGAGCGGCAGGGCATGCGTCAGGAGCGACTTGCCCGACTGCGAAGTATTCTGCTGTACGTGGCCGTCGACGCGAGCTGCGGCGTGACGCAATTTCGCGAACTACTCAACGCTGGCGTCGGTATGATTCAGCTTCGGGATGAACAGGCGTCCGACAGTGCTCTTCTGGCCTTGGCCCGGAAGTGGCAAGTGGTCGTGAATAATGAATTTGAGAGCCGGTCGCGCCCGCTCATGATTATGAATCGTCGTGCTGACCTTGCCCTGCTTGCCGATTTCGACGGCGTTCATCTAAACGACGATGATTTATCGGTGCACGAAGTGCGTACCTTCGTTGGCAACGAAATGATTGTCGGGCAGTCCGGACGCGTACCGGATTCGGAAGATCTCTCAGGTGGGTCAAACGGCGTGGTGCGAAGCGACGCCGATTACTACCTGACACCCGACGCAACGGTCCAAGTCAGTGATACGTCCGCCGGGCCGGAAGAAGAAGCGGCAGTGATTTTCACGGGTTGTGTCGACGCGGCGTCCGGAATCCCCACAACGCTGCCCGCGGGAAGACGGCTGTTTCTGAAATTGGATTCAACGGGAGCAAACTTGGCCCAGGCCTTGGCCGAAGTGCAAAAAAGTTTAGTTGACAGGCGGTTCACCTCTTTAGAAAACAAGGAGTAACGTATGACATCAAGCGAAGAGAAAAAAACGCCGGGCTTATGGACGGTCCCCAATATTATGACGTCGGCTCGAATTGTTTTGGCTGTCGTCCTGTTCGCCGTTCTGCCCATGAAAATGTACACGACCGCTTTAGCGCTCTTTCTGGTCGCGGCGGGCACCGACTGGCTCGACGGCTGGTGGGCACGCCGTTATAATCTGGTAAGTCAATTAGGGCGCATTCTCGACCCGTTTGCGGATAAGATGATCGTGTGCGGAACGTTCATTTATCTGGTGACGATTCCGGAACTGACAGAACCGATTCGCATTATGGCCTGTCCGCGAGTGAACTGGGCTTTGGCTCCCTGGATGGTCGTCGTAATCGTTATGCGTGAACTTTTGGTGACCATGTTACGCTCCCTGATAGAAGGTCGGGGCGGCGATTTTTCCGCGAAGTGGATTGGGAAATGGAAAATGGCACTGCAATGCCTGGCCATTGGTCTGTGCCTGTTGTTCCTCATTCGGGTTGAGCGAGGGGATCCGCTGTGCAGATTTTTGAATTTTTGCATGGTCGTTTCGCTCTGGGGTACGGTCTACCTGACGGTCCATTCGGGCATACAATACATCATCGCGGCGTCCCGGGCAATGAAGCGTGACTAACGCGATAGTGGAAACAGGAGGGGAGCCATGCGGGGAATTCTACCGTATCTTCTGTACGCGAATGACCCTGCCATGCTGAATTCGATCGGCATGGCAGGCCTGTTTTTGATTTTCGGTCTGAGCTTGCTGCTTATGACAGGACGGGCACTGTTCGGCGGGAGACGTAAGGGGTCGGGACTGTTTCCCAGTCGTCCCTGGCGCACTGTTCCGTGGGGATTGGGCGACGCGATACTTCTCTTACTGCTGTTCATCCTGCTGCCGGGGCTGCTGTACTCAATTTTGTATTGTATCCCGAACGAAAGCCGGCCCGTTTTTTTGCGACAGGCGAGTCAGGAAGTCGTTGAATCTGCCGGGCAGGACGCAACTGCCGTAGAAGCGCTGAGCGACGTGGCGGATACGGAGAGCGAGGGGAGCGACGAAACCGTGACGAGCGACGAAACCGTAGCTCGTCCTGCGGCGCCGGAGCCGCACCCGCTAACCCAACTCATGGTGGCCGAGGAAGCGCCGGTTTCGCGTGTTTTCATTCTGACGCTCTGCTTTGTAACGGCGGTTATTATTGCGCCGTTGGGGGAAGAGTTTCTCTTTCGCGTCCTTCTTCAAGGGGCGGTAGCGCGTTTCTTCGGGCGGCGGCGGTCGCTCGGTCCGGCCTTGATTTCCATTGGTCTTCCTGCGCTGCTATTCGCCGTAATTCATATACGCGGCGCGGATTCCCGGACCGCCACGGATACGCTTGTCGTAAGCTTTTGCATAACGATCCTTGCGACCCTTCTTGTACTTCTGACCGCGGTCTTACTGCTTGCGCGAGACGCAACGCGACTTGATTTCGGTCTGGGCCGGTGGCGGGACATACCCCTGGATTTACTGCGTGGCGCCGTGGCGACGTTGATCCTGTTTCCCACGCTCATTGGGACGCAACTCGCCTGTAGCGTTCTCTTGCCCGGCTATGTGACCGATCCGGTTCCCATTTTCATTTTTGCACTTATGCTCGGATTCCTCTTCTGGAAGACGCATCGCTTTGCCGTTGTGGTCGGTGCTCATGCCACGCTGAATCTGGTAGGTTTTCTCGGCACGCTTATGCTTTCGGGGTAGGGGCTGGCAGACGTGCAAAACATCACAATTCGTGAAAATTAAAAAAACTTTTTTTGCAAACGAGAGTCGACCATGTTCAAATGCCGCTTGCCCTGGTGCCTGATCTTTCTGCTCATTTTGACCGCGGTCGTTCGGGGCGGACTTCTGGTCGCGGCGCCGCAGTCGCTGCTGGGCGATCCGGACCGCTACTACGCCCTTGCGAATAATCTTCGCACTTACGGTGTTTTTGGCGAGAAGGAAGAGCCGACGGCCTTTCGACCTCCTCTCTATCCGTTTGCCTTACGGCAGATGTTTCGTTTAGCCGATATGCAAATGGAAGATAGCGGCACGGCATCCAGTTCGTCCATTCTGACCTCAACTCATGGTTGTGGTCTCACCTCGCGCGGCTGTATAGCCTTTTTTCATACCCTGTTGGGCCTGCTTACTGTTTTTTTGGTTGTACGGACAGGCATGCTTTTAGGGCTGACGCGAACAGGCTCGCTTGCGGCTGGTCTGCTCGTTGCTGTCGATCCGATTCTCCTGGCGCAGTCGCGAGTCGTTATGACCGAGACACTGGCAACATTTCTGGCGATTCTCATTTGGTGGATTCTTGCGCACGTCTCTCTTGCTGAGCGCGAACGGAGCCGCTATGCTCTTACGGCGGTTACAGGTCTGTTAACCGGTGTGGCAACGCTATGCCGTCCGGCGTTTCTCGGCTGGGCGGGCCTGGTTGCCTTGGCCTTGCTCTTAACGCGGCGCGGACGGGCATTCTCGCCTGGGCAGTGCGTAACGTTCCTTCTCGGACTGACGCTCGTTATTCTGCCCTGGACAGTGCGCAATTTTATTTATTTTAACAGGGTCATACCCACGACAACCCACGACGGCTATACTCTTCTTTTGGCCAATAACGATTATCTTTACGACTGGTACGAGGAGCACGCGCCCTGGGAAAAAGCCTGGGACCCCACCGCGTTTCATGCCTGGTGGAGCGATGCGTGCGCAACTCGCATGGCCGAGGCTGGCATAAAGCCCGGCAGTCGCAATGCGGAACTGTTTCAGAATGACCTGGCACGCGAGGAGTCGCTAAAAGTAATAAGAAACCGGCCTTGCGATTTTGTGAAAAGCATGGCAATTCGTTTCGGGACGCTGGTGCAGTGCCTCCCGTATAATACGGTCGAGAGCGGTTCGGAATCGACCATGCGGTGCGCATCGCGAGTCGGCGTTGCCGTCTTCTATTTAATGGAATTCACGCTTGTTGTCTTTGGAACAGCGGCGATCGCGCGACGTTTTCGCACAACGTCTGCAGGGCAGCGACCGGCATATCGGCTCTGGCTCTGGGGGGGACTACTGATACTTTCAGTTGTCGTGCCGCATCTTTTTTTCTGGACGAATATGCGTATGCGGTCGGTGCTCATGGTCGCTATTGCGATTGTTGCGGCGGCCTCTTTTGGCTTGCGACCGTCAGAGTGCTTGCCAAAAGAAGACGCTCTTGAACTCAAGGAATAACCCTTAAATCAAGAGCGTCGTAACGTTCAGTCACAGCGTTCGGGCGAATGTGTCATGCTCCGCGCTCGCCGCGTGAATTCGCCGGAGGCAGGAGCAAGACTTTAAGGAAAGCTTATTTATCCTTCGCCGGCTGAAGTTCCATAATCAGGTCGGCGATTTTCTGTCGCTGCTGATAAATGGGTACAGGCGTAAGTGTGAACTCTGTTAAACTTTTTGTAATGGGAGTCATATTAAAGACATCGGCCAGACGTTCCTTTTGACTTTCGGTGAGTGTCTCTTTTTGCGTCTCGGCCAATTCTTTAAGCATAAGGAGTAGATGATAATCTTCCACGCCTTCGCGAATCATTTCCCAGCGTATACTGCAAACCGGCTCTTCAAGAATGGGTTTACCGTCGTTTCTGCCCGGCACGGCGGCGGCCAGGGGCGGATAGAGGAATCGGCCATCGCCATTACCCCAGTAACTCTTAGTACCTGCCGGACCACCAGCGACATAGCCCATGGGGTCGAGATACGGGTTTTGCGCGGACTTCGGAAACGCGCTCGGACTGGTCCAGTAGAGCGATTCCCAAACGAGCGTACCGGTTATATGACGTTCAAACGTTTGCCAGTGCCAAACGCGCAGTTCCGTCGCCGCATGGTCAATAAAGAGGGTACAGAACGGAGCTTTCGGACCTGTGCAAACATACCACCAGAAACGTTCCCCATCGGCCATACGCTTAGCCGATTCCTTCTCCGAGAAGTTATTGCTGATCGGACACCATATATCTATATTGGTCTCTTTTTGGTCGAGCGCTTGTACAAACGCGTCGGACGGCTCTTCGGTCAGCATGCGATTGATTTTCGGCCCGTACTTCGAGAGCAGAGAGAAGCCGTTGGCAACGAAATCATAATCTTTCGGCTCCGGCTCGTCGAACCAGTAGATATAGGCACCGTCCAGGACTCCGAGTTCTTCCAGATGATTTTGCAATTTTTGCATCATGGACCCGAAGAGAGCATGGAACTGCGGAGTCTCCTGTCCAAAATCTTTAATTTTAGGTTCGTAGCGTTCTTCGAAAGTACCACCGCCGAGGCCCGGTACGCGAATGACAAAATTTGTGAAATGATATTTTTCGAGTACGCGTTTCATTTCCCGGTCGTACGACTGCGTCTCCAGATGAGCTTGCGGCGGATCAGCCTCTGTATCCCAGGAAATGACATACTCATCCAAAGGCGTGCAATTATAAGGACTGATTCGGTGCTCACTGAAATTCTTTAAATAGAACTCCAGCACGGTCCGGCGATCTTCGTCCGTCTGACAATTCTGATATCGGAACGCGTTCCAGATACTCATTCCGAACGCGGTCTCCAGGCGATTCTTTTGCGGAATCTCAAAATCCCAGACCGTAATTTGCCACGGTACGGTCAGGTCAAGTCGGCCGTCGTTGCTCTTGAGCGTTACGCTTGATGAATAAGTTCCGGCGGGAGTCCCGGCAGGAACGTGCACTGTGAACCAGATCGGCTGATTGCATCCGGGCGTGATATTAAGCGGAGCGCCGCACCCGTCGGCTCCCTTCTCCAGGGGGACAAGAGCGTCAGGCCACCAGCCGCAGACACCGGTTGAGTCCGTCGAAGAGGTAACTTCGTGATAGTATGCGTAACGAAGGTCCATTTTCGCGGCCGCTATGGTGTGCCCCTGGTCATCGACGGCGTCGGCAACAGTAGCGGTTATCCCGGTCAGTTCAGGCGATTCCTTATCCGCATAAATCACCAGTTGGAACGACTCGAAATCGTTACCCGCCGCGGCCATGGCAATTGGTTCGGCCGTCTGTATTTCCATGAGCTTTGGCTCTTTGGGAACTTTGTAATCCTGCTCGCACCAGGAGACGGTTACCCCGTCGCTCTTGCCTGTGGCCTTCGCCGCGTATCGCGTATAGCATTGATTCACAAAAAAAGGAATTTGCATCTCGTACTGGAAACTTGGATTCCCTGTCCACTTGACACATAATGGTTCGGAATCACTCTGATGCCGCCAGACGAAGGAGACCAGAGCCTGTGTTCCGTCAGACGATTGCGATGTGATATGAACGTTCCAGTCGTCTTGCGTCGTTGCCTGTTCCTGACCCTTACGCGACACACGCGGCAGCAGCGATTCCAAAGAGGCGGCGTCTGTCTTGTCCCCTCGAACCAAGGCATGGAACGAATAATCTTCGCCGAAGAATAAAGGAATCAACTCCAGCTTCCCGTCTTGACACGGGCCGGTCGTTTCCGCATAAACCGTTTGACCATTGCCCTCAAACGAGGCACTGTTCAGATTTGCGTTGACCTTAATATCACTGACCTGAAGATTCACCGAGCCGCTGTCGTCGAGTTTCTCGCCACGAATGCGAAAATAAAATTCCGTCAGGGCCGACTTGCCAAGCAGCTCGTTCACGGTATCAATCTTCAAGGAACTTCTGTCGGCTATTTGACCCGCCGTTTGCCAGGTTTGACCATCGAGCGAAACGTCCAGAACGGCCTGCCCCGCGTTATAATAGCACAGAGAGAAGTCCAATATGACATCGCTCATCTCCAGCGGCTGACCCTGCTCCAGTGTTCCCTGTTCTTTCAGCAGCCACGGAACGAGCGAAATCTTATAGACCACCTCACTCCCCTCCGAAAGACACCATCGATTCGTATTGAACGAGGCATTGTGCGAACACAGAGCGCGGTCGTAATTGCCATGGATGCCCGCGTTCAGAATGTTATAGAGATAATGGCCGCCATGAATCGACTCGCCCGCCGCCAGTGGCAGGACACAGGATTCATCCCGCGACGACTGCAGGCCCCCGAATACCGGAACGACCGGCGCGGCACAAACGTCGGAGAACTGAAATGTACCAGTGCTCTCCCACTGACCACAGGAGAGTTGCATGTTCTCCTGGTTGTCCCGAAGCTGACATGTGTAGCCGGGCATCTCTTGAGGTGTTGCACTGGCGGCTACGGAATAATCCTGGGACAGCCCGAAGATTCCGCAGGGATTGGACCCGGCCCCGTCGGGCGACCCGGCTTTCATGTGAAATCGAAGTAAACTGCCCGGCGCCACCGGCACGGCACTGCTGAGCCAGCGCGTATGCCCGCCATGAGCGGTCAGGCTAAGCATGTCATTTTCATGGGTTCCTTCCGCCCCTTCCGAGAGCGACCAGCTGTCCGGAGTATAAGTCTGCCATGCGGCAAGTCGCTGTTTTTCTAAAAAGGCGAGCGATTCCGGTAGCGGTTCCGCACTGTAAGCCAAAGGCATAAGCAGGAAGTATAAAACAAAACCGAGAGAGATTCTGGAAAAATTTGTCATGGTCATCTTTCTGTTGTGGTTGAGAAAATGGCAATACAGTGGGGATTGTGTTGCGAGCGAGGGCTTGGGTGGGGTGTACCCATTGCATACTTAAGAAAAGAGTCGCCGACAGAGACGACTCTTTTGTGAAAAACGTTTGGTTAGAGATTATTTTTTATAATCGCCAACGTTCGGGACGCTCGCGTGCGTATCGGGACCGAAGTAGCGCAGTCCGACCAGCGGTTCCGAGCCCGTATTGACAATCTTAATGCCGTTCTTTGCGGCTGTGGCCGTAATGTAGATTTCGTCGTCCGGTTCTTCTCCGAAATGAATCATATTGGGCGATTCTATATTAAGTTTACCCATGGTTCCGCGTCCCTGAACGGTAATCCAGCCGCTGGCACCGCCGTCACGAATAACGCAGGACGCGCCGGGCATAACGGTCAGTTCCTTGGCCGAAATACGCTGCTTGCCGTCGATTAAGCCGTACGTAATCCAGCGGTCCCAGTATCCGGCGTCGGCGTCGGAGTTCGCTTCGTCGACGATCGGCTCAAGATAGTTGTGGTCCTTGAAGAACGGATCCACGTTTTTATCCCAGTCGAGCTGCTCAACGATATAGTCCAGGTCATATTCGCGATCCTTCGGAACGTCCTTAACCAGGAGGGACCAAGGCACTTCACGCCCTTCGACCAGCGACTGATACATCCCGAAGACGTCGCTGCCCCACTGCGGTTCAAAGGTGCACAGCGAACCCGGCGCGTGAAGTACGCCTGCGGGAATCAGCCAGCCGGTACCTCGTTTGAGCCGATAGGCCTTTGCCAGGTCCAGTATGCCATTGTCGCCCTTATTCCAGTCTTCCAGGCACTTGCGAACCTGGGCCTTCGTTGTTCCTGGCTCAAGTCCCATGAACGTATAGTCGAAATGATTCTCCGCGGCATTGAGTTGCGGCGGGAAATAGTAGGCTTCCGGCTTGCCCTGTTGACCGGTCAATTCCGCGTGCTGCTGCATCTGGTGCATATGGTGTGGAATTGGGCCTGCGTTGTCAAAGAACTTCGAGAACACCGGCCAACGCTTGTACTCTTCCCACATACGCTCGCCGACCACGGCCCCTTGCCCTTCCTCCACGGCGTCTCGCAGGAGGAACTTCTCCCCTTCAAACTTCACATAGCTCAGTCCTTCATCTTCTTCCCGCCCTTCGTTAGCGGCTTCCGTTGTACTGGCAAACCATCGTTCGTCAATTCCGCCTCGATTCAGACCCAGAGCATACCAGTCGGTCGGCGCCAGCTTAATGCGTTTGCCAGGCTGCAGAAAGCTTCGCGGGACCCAGTTCGGAACGAGTCGCAGAAGACCCTCTCCCGCGTCCATCGCTTTGGCTAGAACCGCATTGACGTTATCTCGCGTGACTTTTTTCGATTGTGACTGTGCCATACTCTTCTTCTCCTTGCATTACTTATTTTGACTACTTACACTTCTTTCAAGGCATTATGCCCCAACAGTCCCGAACGGGACAGAAACTTATTATCATTTGTTTCGGGCTCTTTGTCAAACGCTTTGACCCCTTTTTTACCAAAATTTTACGAAAAAATTCGTTTTTATCGGCCGAGACAGAAGAATAGTAAAAAACGGAAGAATAGGCAAGATGTATAAAACAGGACGATTGGGCGTAAATTTTGACTAAATAGGAGATTTTTTCATGAAATATTCGAAAATAAGGGAAAAAGAGGTCAGATACGTATTGGTAAAAGAGGGAAAATGAGGCATAATAAAGTTGAGAAAAATTTCCGGAATTTCGCCGCACGAGCCAAAAACATGTTCTATAATAAGAATGTAAAAGGTACAGGTTTTTCGGGACGGGCGGCGTCCGATCGCCCGTGCGTGGGCAAGCGGAGGAAAAGTCTGTCATATTTTTCGGTGCCGGGCATACGAAGGATATAGAGAATGCCGCAAGTGGCGTCGGGTGGCGATTTTAGGAATTTTAACAATTTTTCCGATTTTTCGGTTTTTTTGTTCAAGATGTTGCCGGAAGCGGACGATAATAAGAGATAAGGGGTTATCCCCGAGTGCGTGCCAGGCTCAAAAGCAGGACGTTTTTGGCCGCGAGCCGGTTTTTCTACCGGCCTACCGCGTACACGACTGGTGTTTTGACAACAGATTGAATAGCAGGAGACAAGAAGTAATGAATATTTACGGAGCCAACGTCATAGGTGGATCCCAGCCGGTATCCGCTCCGCACCAGACGAAGCAGACAGGAAACGCGACCGGAACGCAGACCTCGAACGCTTCCCAAACCGTTATTAAGGACGAACTTGAGATAACAGGTCGCCCGCAAATGACCGCGCAGAGCGCCGAGCTGTCCGGCGAGTCCACGTCGATTCGTTTCGACCGCGTTAACGAAGCTCGCGCTAAAATCGCGTCCGGGCTTTATGATTCCCCGGAATATCTCGAAATCGCTTTGGAACGCATGATTGAGCGAAACTTCGGTTGATCTGCGTTGCGTGTTTTCGCCGTGATTTTGTCGTTCTTACGAGGAGGAGTGGCCTTGACTTAAGGTCACTCCCTAATGATTATATGGACAGGTACAGGGATGTACAATACAATTCTGGAGACCATTGGGCATACGCCTCTGGTTCGCATCAATAAGCTCAATCCGAATCCCAACGTCGAAATGTGTGCCATGCTCGAAGGGTTCAATCCGACCGGCAGTATAAAAGACCGTATTGCCATGAAAATGATTGAGCAGGCCATCGACGAAGGCAAGCTGACCAAAGGCAAAACCATTATCGAGGCCACCAGCGGTAATACCGGAATCGGACTGGCCATGGTCGGTACCGTGCTCGGCTTTCATGTGGTTATTGTTATGAGTGAGGCCGTTTCCATTGAGCGTCAGAAGATGATCAAGGCGTTCGGGGCGGAAGTTGTCCTGACGCCCGCGAACGAAGGGACCGACGGGGCCATTCGGAAATGTAAAGCGCTCGTGGCCGCGGAGCCTGACAAATATTTCAATCCGGACCAATTTTCAAACGTCTACAATAAACTGGCCCATTATAAAACGACTGCCCGTGAAATCTGGGATCAGACAGAAGGTCGCGTTACGCATTTCGTCTCCTCGCTCGGGACCTCTGGCACACTCATGGGCGTCGGCATGGGCCTGAAAGAACACAATCAGTCCATTAAAATTATCGAAGCGCACCCGGTACGCGGACACTATATCCAAGGCCTCAAGAACATGGCCGAAGCGATCGTGCCGGAAATCTACGACGCCAGTCAGATCGACATCTCCATCAAAATCGACAGTGAAGACGCCTTTGAAATGTCGCGACGCATTGTGCACGAAGAGGGAATCTTTGTCGGTATGAGTTCCGGGGCCGCCATGCTCGCCGCCGTGACTGCCGCCAAAATGATCGATAGTGGCCTGATCGTCGTTATGCTCCCCGACCGCGGTGAAAAATATCTAAGTACAAATCTGTTCAAGGTTTGAAGTCATATAACAAGACCGGCATCCCGCGATACACAAACGACGCGGTGCCAGAAAAAACAATTCGCACTCATTGAAGGGACGCAAAATACGCTGTCCCTCCAATGAACCGATTCTCGTAATTCTCCTGGCGACCGGCGAGAGTACCGAAACTTGCCCGACGCGGCTGTTAAAGCCGTTTCTGCTTAGAAGACGTCCAGCAGGAAATGCTTCCCTTCATGGAAACGTCGCGGGACCGGGTAGTAATTCTGCCAGTAGGGATTGTACATCGGTACCTGCATATTACGCCCGTACCGATAGTACAGGTCGTCCGAACTTCGGTAGTTCGAAAGCGGCGTAAAATTTTGCGGGTAGTAAAAATACGGATAGTACTGAAAACGTGCCCAGTCTTGTCCATCGTAAACTCGAGCCGAAGTCCCTCGTGAGATGAGACGCTCTTGCGCCTGCGTCTCCTGCGTTGCGGCAAGACTGAAGAAGCCTGCCAGTAACACTGCGGCCAGTACTTTAAATTTCATTGTTTGTTCCCTTTCTTGAAGCCGAAACAATCGCTGTCCGGGCATCGGCTTTCCCACCATGCCGAACGACATCACCGAGGCATCTTTCTTGACGCTTGCACTTTTTGTTCGCGTACGGACCTCTTATCAAGACGCCCGCAAGGGAGAGACTTTCTCCCTTGTCAGAATCGGCAGTGGGTAAACCTAAGTTTAATTAAACTCTGTATTTTCTCTAAATTACCGTTTACAGCGATTACAGCGGTTTTTATCTTTACGCCAAAGCTTTTAATTTTAACTGTTATGCGGACCGCCAAGCAAGAGGAGTGCGGACCGAATGTAAGAAATACCTACTCCAAATTGCCTCATTTCACAAATGTCGGGAAAATAATAAAATTTGGGCAATCTGTACCTTTTTTATCAATTATTCCGGTTGTTCCGGCCGAAAATAGTTATAGGTGCCGGACTGCCTGTACGCTGAAGTGCGTTTACGACAGCCGGCAAGAGGAGACAGGGACGCCGTACTCCGACAAAGTCGTTCCCTGTAAGGTCCGTGTGGTAGAAGAGTGCAGAACCGGGTACTGCCCCGGCGGGAGATGAATATGTTGCGTAAAACAGGATATATTGTTGCGTTGATTGTGATGGCCGCCTGGATGGGATGTCGTTCGTGCGGCGCTCCTTACGACAGCTGCCAACCGACTTTCGTTCCGGAGCATGGCGACCAGTGCATGGGCGAGCTCTATCGCGCCGGGTCCGTCATGGGCGGCATGAAGCGCACGGAGCCGAGCGAGACCGGCTGTAAATCCTGCCAGGCCAGTGCGGCCGCGGCAACGGTCCCGCAGTACGAACAGGTACAGCAGGAGATGACCACGCAAGACGGTTCCGCCTTTATCCCCGGCGACAAAACCGCTTCGCTTACCCCGCAAGCCACGACCGTCTCAAGTGAAGTTGAACTCATGCCCTACGGCAATAGTGCCGAAGAAATGATGACCCCCGGTACCGAGCCACTCCTCAAAGACGGCGAATTCATTCTCAGTGAATAAAACGCGATCGTGCCCCACGCGGTTCCTGGCTCTGAATATACCAGGAACCCGAAGCCGGCGTCAGCATTGGGGCACGGCCCGGGCTGCCCTTTCAGGGCGGGGGGTGACCTGACGCTCGACAACCAACTTCGTTTGCTCATTACGTGTCATTTGTCTATTATCGCAACCCGATTTGGCACGCCTCTGATTGTACACCTTAGGGGCGATTGCACCTTATTCTTCAAATTTGTCGCAAAATGGAAGTCTATTTTGCGCAAAAAGGAATTGTTTTTTCTGTTTTCTTGTGTATAATAAGAAATAGTAGAATAATAGTCGGGATGATTGGGTTTCGTTTCAATAATCATCCACATTTTCGGTTGGTGCAAATTTCTTTACACAAGGAGAAGAAACATGAAGAAGAGTAACAGAATGGAAGTGGCGCGAACGTTAATTTGCGGGGGGGGGGAGATTTAGGTTCTCAAAGAAAATCCCTTGTCAGAAAAATTCTCGCCTTTACCCTCGTCGAACTTCTGGTGGTGATCGCCATCATCGGAGTCTTAATCGCACTTCTACTGCCGGCGGTTCAGGCCGCGCGCGAAGCGGCACGGCGCATGAGCTGTACCAACAATCTCAAGCAAATTTTGCTGGCGGTGCACAACTATCACGATGTCCACGCCAACCTTCCGGCAAGCATAAGTGAAAGTGGAAACTTCAAGTCATTTTCCGCATTGGGAGCCATTCTGCCTTACATGGAGCAAAGCGTGGCGTGGGATATTATCCAGGCCAATCCGGTGGATCCGTGGACCCCACCTTGGCGGTGTTTGGGCGTTCCCGGCTATCGTTGTCCTTCTGATTCGGCCGAGTTTGTTATTTCGGACTCTTCTGCTGCCGATAACGGTCAAAGAATCGCTTGTACGAACTATATGGTCTCTTATGGAGATACGATAATGTATCAGGGGTGGCCCAGCGGTTTTTTCTATCACCTTCCTTTGAGCCAGGCCTGGTCGAGTGACCTTATCCCAACAGGCTGGAGTAGAACGGGAATTGCCGCATATATGAACATATCGAGATATCGAGGTTTTTTGGGTCAATATGTATACCGGTCATTTGGTTCTATTCTTGATGGTTTGAGTAATACCGTTGCGTTCAGTGAGTCCGCGGTGGTAACCGGGGAACAAAACACCCCCGCCGGGTCCAATGGAACGATAGACACGATTCGTGGCGGAACGGGAGTGCTTCCGAACTACGAAGACCCGATAACGGATGGAGTCGGCCCGCAATCTTGTCTTGACCTTCGTGGAAAGAATGGCGACCCGAAACTCTTTAGCGGTGAAATCGCGAGGACTTGGCGTGGCGACGGTATCACCGATGGGAAATTTACCATAACGGGGTTCTGTACGGTACTCCCTCCCAATTCTCCCTCATGTATTGAGCTTGCGACGGATGATAGTTCCACGGGTATTATGTCGGCCACAAGCTATCATTCCGGAGGTGCGAATACAGCCATGGGCGACGGTTCCGTACGATTCATTTCCGATACAATCGATTGCGGCAATTTGAAGAAGGCAGCGGTGATTTCAGGCGCGAGTCCTTATGGTATTTGGGGGAGTTTGGGATCCTCCCTTGGCGGAGAAACCATCAGTCTGTAGTGTTCCGGCTCGTTTTGAAATTGCTACGAGGAGGCGGACTTCGTGTTCGCCTTCTCACCTTACCCCAGATCGGTTCCATTTCGTTTTTTTTAAGGTGGCCATGGACGCAATTGAGTTCCGGGCAATCACATAAAAAAGCGTGAAAAGTGGAGTGCTGACAGCATAAAATACGAAAAAACAGGTGTATTATAATGAAAATTTTAGAATGTAAGGCAGTGCTATCTCTGTTTCTGATCTCTTTACTGTTGACGTGCGGGTGCGGTCCGAACTTACCCGAGGGAATGCCAAAACTTACGCCCGTTTCGCTGACGGTTACGCAAGAGGGAGTTCCTCTGGCCGAAGCGCAGGTCTCTCTTACTCCGCTTGCGGAAGAGACAAAATACGGCAGTGGGGGTGTTACCGACGCCGATGGACGCCTTCTTGTTTTGACGCACGGACAATATAAAGGAGTACCGCAAGGGGAATATATTATTACCGTAAGAAAGCAAGAGACGATAACCGAAGGGCCTGTAGATCAAATCCCGAAAGATCCACAAGCTTCCCGTGCCTGGATGTATAAAAACAGTCATTTACTCAAGAAGCAGCGTTATGAACTCGTCGGCGAGAAATACAGGAATTCGCAAACGTCCGACCTGAAACTGACAGTCGGGCCCTCGCCGGTAAAAGAGACTTTTGACGTGGGCAAGCCCGTGCGAAGTAAAGTTAAACAATCGTTCGATCGAAAATAAAGTGCAGGAGTTGAACAAATGAGAACAATAAACCAAATAAATTTTACATGTGCCTGCCTCGGGGCCGTTGCTCTCTGGCTCTCCAGTCTGGTAGTGGCCTCACCGGTCCAAGGGAGCGAACTTTGGACCGCGTGCGCCAAGGTCGATATTACTCCGGAAAGGCCCATTTTTTTGCAGGGGCAGACGTGTACGCGAATTCATACGAAAGTCGATTCACCCCTGTTGGCCACTCTGCTGGCAATCGAGACACGCGAAAACGGAGAATATAAAGATGGCGCGATTTTTATCTCTTTCGACTTCTGCTTTTTAACGGAAGAGTTTATGACCCGTTTCCGTCAGGCTATTGCGGAAGCCATACCGGAATTTGAGTGCGATAAACTTATTGTATCGGTAACTCACTCTCATACTTCCTATTGCCTTCTGAACGATGAATACCTGACCGACAGAACAGATGTCATGAGTCCGGCGGAGTCCATAGAATTTATAACGTCAAAAGTCGTGCCAGCTGCCGCCGACTGCTGGCGTAACAAGCAACAAAGTCAGTTTTCTTTCGCTCTTGGTGACGCCGTGGTTGCCCGATGCCGACGCGCCGTTTACGAGGGAGGAAGAGCACTTATGTACGGAGAAACAAACGCACACGATTTCCGCTCTTTGGAGGCAATGGAAGACCATGATGTAGGTTTAATCTACTTCTGGGACAATAATAATCGCCTCCTTGCCATTGTCATTAATGTTGCTTGTCCCGCGCAAACGGTGGAGTCTCTTGCTACGGTCAACGCAGATTATTGGCATGAGGTACGACTCCTTATTGAAGAGCGATACGGGTCCGATGTTGTTCTTCTGCCTGTGTGTGGGGCTGCGGGAGATATGTCGCCACATCTCCTTTATAATAAGGCAGCCGAATCACGAATGAGGAGTCTGCGAGGTTCAAGTGAAATGCGAGACATTGCAATGCGAATTGTTCGGGCGGTCGATGAAAATATCAAGCCAGCGGAAAAGGATCGTCAGGCGTCGGTGATCCTCATTCACAAATGTCACAAGATTGACGTTCCCCAGGCAATTATCGAAAAAGATGTTTATGACCAAGCCGTTGCGAGCGCGGAACATTTTCGTGCCGAAATGGAAAACGCAGACGATCGGGGCGCCTCGGGGAGCTATGTGCTCTACCGCTGGCAAAAAGCCATTATAGACCGATATAACGCCCAGCAGGAGACGGAACATCCTTGTTTTCGGGTCCCGATTCATGTCTTGCGAATCAGTGGACTGGTGATTTGTACCAATCCGTTCGAATTGTATTGTGACTATGGCATTGAGATCAAGGCGCGAAGTCTGGCAACTCAAACCTTGATTTCCCAACTTACGGACCTGGACAATGTTGGCGGTTATCTTCCGACCAGTCGCTCAATCGCAAGTGGCAGTTACGGCAGTACACCGGCCAGTTTCAAGGTCGGCCCGGACGGTGGACGACTGCTCGTGGAAGAGACCTTACGCATGATAGAAGAAGTTTTCCGCGAGCGGGAAGAATAATGCTCCCCTCGGCAGGGGGCCAGGGCTACATGGGTAATAGGATTGAGTAAAATTCTAAGTACAGATTCCGCCGCTGTTTGCGCCACAATTTCCGGTAAAAGGGGGCATTTGTGGTCCCCGGGGCTGTTTTTCTAAAAAAAGGTGCTATAATAAGAGGGTGGGAAAAAGGCACCGAGCGCAGTCGCTCCGTAATTCGAAGTCCTTTTAGCAAACAGACAGGTGTAATATGAACAATGTTGTAGCCCTGATTTTAGGCGGGGGACGGGGAACCCGACTGTATCCGTTAACGAAAATGCGGTCGAAGCCGGCGGTTCCGATTGGCGGTAAGTACCGGCTGATCGACATACCGCTTTCAAACTGCATAAATAGCGGTTTAAAGCGGATTTATGTTGTAACGCAGTTCAACTCGGTGAGCTTGCATCACCATGTCCACTCGTATTCTTTCGATAAGTACAGCCATAATTTTGTCGAGATTCTTGCGGCGCAGCAGACGTGTGAGAACGGGAACTGGTATCAGGGGACGGCCGACGCTGTGCGGCAGAATCTGAACTATCTTCGTCAGCGCTATATTGACCATGTTCTCGTGCTCTCGGGCGACCAGCTCTATCGCATGGATTTTCGGGCTATGCTGGCCACGCACAAGGCGGCGGGCGCCGATGTGACGATTGCCTCGGTTCCTGTAACGCGGGAGCGGGCGCCGGAACTCGGTATTATGCGAATTGACGAAACGGGTAAAGTCGTCGGTTTTCTGGAGAAGCCGCAAGATAAAGAGCTGGACTACGTGCGCACCGATGCCCGACTTATTGACGAGCGCGGGGTCGCGTCTCACGGGCGGGAATATCTGGCGAGTATGGGTATTTACCTGTTCAATCGCGACACACTGATCGATATCCTTGAGAAGACGGACTATGCCGACTTCGGAAAAGAAGTTTTTCCCGCGGCCATACGGAGTAAGAAGGTTCAGCTCCACCTGTTCGACGGATACTGGGAGGATATTGGTACGATACGTTCGTTCTACGAAGCGAACCTGTCGATGGCGGCGGCGAATCCGGTCTTTGATATTTCGCCTGCGGAGCATCCGACGTATTCCAAGTCGAACTTCCTGCCGGCGACCCGCTTTGGCGGCGCGCACATTCGGGCCTCGCTCGTGGCCGACGGCTGCTCCATTGGCGAAGGGGCGCTCATCGAAAATTCCATTATTGGTCTGCGAAGTCGCATTGGCGAAAATTGCGTTATTCGTAATTCCATCATTATGGGTCAAGACTACATTGGCAATCTGGACGCGGCCACGAAGGAGACGCCGCCGAACCAGCCGCCTCTGGGTATTGGCGATAATACGGTTATTGACGGTGCCATCGTTGACAAGAATTGCAGTATCGGCTGTAACGTGAGCATCACGAACCCGAACGAGATCCAGAACACGTCGGAGAAATTTTTCGGCATGATTCGCGACGGGGTCATCTGTGTTGAGAAGGGTGCGGTTCTGCCAGACAACTGGAAGCTGGGGGCGCTTCTATGAGTGGAAGTACGGGTCATCGTTCTGCCCGATCGTCGTCGCGGCGGTCGGGCCAGGTCCGTCCTTTTGCCAGGGAAGTCAAAGGGAGTCGCTGCTGTCTCATTTCCCTCGGCTGTCCCAAGAATCTGGTCGATAGTGAGAGTATGCTGGGCCGTTTGGCGGCCGCGGGCGTTGAGTTCGTGCCCGACGGTACGAACGTTGATTTTGCCCTGCTCAATACCTGCGGCTTTCTGGCCTCGGCCCGGGAAGAGGCGGAGAATTGTATTAAGGAGCTGATTCGTCTTAAGAAGGACGGCCAGTTGCGATTTATTATTGTGGCCGGCTGTCTGGTTCGGCATGCCGGGCCGGACTTGGTTGAGCGTTTTCCCCTGGTCGACGCCTGGCTCTCGCCGTTCGATGAATTGCGCTTGCCCGAAGTTGTGGCCGGCCTGTTTACCGGTGCGACTGCCGCGCTGGCCAACGTCTCCGAATCGGGTCGTTCGACAGGAAACCGATTTCTTTCGTCTCCGGATAAAAGAATCACGTTCGACGATTCACGCCGGACGCGTCTTACTGCCCCGCACGTTGCCTATTTAAAAATTGCCGACGGTTGCGACCGCTTTTGTTCCTACTGCCTGATCCCGTCGATTCGCGGACGTTATGTGAGTAAAGATTTGCCGACGATTATGACCGAGGCGCGAGCGCTGGCCGAGTCCGGAGTGCGCGAACTTGTCCTCATTGCCCAGGAGACGAATTTCTGGGGCAGCGACCTGTTCGGGCAGCCGCAACTGGCGACTCTTTTACGCACGCTGCAAGAGGAGAACCAGTTCGACTGGATTCGTGTCCTCTATTCCTACCCTTTGCATTTCGACCCGGAATTAACCTCGCTTTTCGGCATGCGTGCGTCGGGCGAGACGTCGATTCTGCCCTATATTGACCTGCCACTTCAGCATTGCAATGACGAACTGCTCAAGAAGATGAATCGCAAGGTGGGTAAGTCGGAGACGGAAGAACTGCTGGCCCGACTGCGAGAAACGATTCCCGGACTGACGCTGCGGACCTCCATGATAACGGGTTTTCCGGGCGAAACGCAGGAGATGTTCGAAGAGCTGGTCGAGTTCATGGCGAAATGGTCCTTCGAGCGAGCAGGCATCTTTAAGTTTTCCGCGGAGCCTGGCACGCCTGCCGCGGACCTGCCAGGTCAAATTTCCGAACGCGTTAAGGACGAGCGATACCGAAAACTTTACGCGAAGCAGGAAAGAAGGACCCATTTACGCGCCCGAACGCTTGTCGGAACCATGATTGATGTTATGATAGACCAGACTGGCACAGACGAAGCGGGCAATCCGCTTCCTGATTTCTTTGTCGGTCGGACGCCTGCCGATTCGCCTGATATAGACCCGGTCGTCTACGTTACAGGGACGAACCTCGTTCCCGGCAGAATCGTACCCTGTGAAGTCGTGGAAGTGGACGGACTTGACCTGGTAGCGGTCCCGGCCGACGCGACAGCGCGCTGACGTTCAGGCAAATCGCGCAGGCAGCGTACCCCTCGAAACCGGCACCCCGGAGAAGGACGAAACGCACATGAGGACAGGCAGGAAGACCTATTTTAAATGGTACACGTTGGGCGAAGAGATTGCCAATTCCGTAACGCACGGAGTGGGCGCTCTTTTGTCGCTTGCGGCGATGGCGCTCTTGGTGGCCCGTGCCGCCAGTCACGCCCCGGCCGGGCTGGTCGGTCCGTACGTTGTGGGTACGAGTATCTTTGGTGCCTCGTTAGTCATTCTCTACCTCATGTCGACGCTGTATCATTCGATCGCGCATCCGCCGACGAAATCCTTCTTTGCCATTTTGGACCACAACGCGATTTTTATTCTCATTGCCGGAACGTATACCGGGTACTGTCTTTCCGTGCTCTACGGGCCGTTAGGCTGGGTCTATTTCGGCATTGTCTGGGCCCTGGCCGCGTTGGGGATTCTTATCTACAGTATCTACCGCGAGCGTGCGCACTGGGTAACGTTTGCCTTGTACCTGGTCATGGGCTGGCTGGTGCTTTTAATCGGTCGTCAGATGTACGACGTTCTGCCGCCTGTCTCCTGGAATCTTCTGCTCTTTGGCGGGATAACGTATACACTCGGCTGCGTCTTTTTCCTCATGAAGAAGATCCGCTGGATGCACTCGATTTGGCACCTGTTCGTTTTGGGCGGCAGTGTTCAACATTTTTTTTCATTATATTTTGCAATTTAGGAGTCTGCTGTGGACGACCGGACAGGTAATACGGAATTTAACGATACAGAATCTTACGACAAGGAGCGGCAATTAGCGCGAATGCGGGCTGACCGGTTCGTTTGCGATCTGATCGGAATACGTCTGACCGACGCGGGGCCCGGCTGGGCACACGCGGAACTCGACCTGACCGAATTGCACTTAAACGGCGTTGGTATTGTTCAGGGCGGCGTTCTGTTTACGCTGGCCGACTATGCCTTTGCCGCTGCCTGTAATTACGATCAGGAGGTGGTCGGAATTGAAACGAGTGTCTCTTATATAAAGTCGGTCAAGTCGGGCCGGATTCGGGCCGAGGCAAAGGAAGTTGCCCGTACGCGGAAATTTGCCGTTTGTGAAGTCCAGGTTCTGGACGAAAATGACCGCCTGCTCATCCTGTTCCGCGGTCGCGGCTACGTACTCTCCTGACCCGGGTCGCTATCGTCGTTCGCCACGCCGTAGAGCGACTGCTTGCGATATTGATTCGGGGTCATACCTGTCTCGCGACGGAAGGCCCGTACAAAATATTCCGGGGTCGTAAAGCCTGCCCTGGCCGCGATACTGGTTACGAGGATATTCGTTTCTCGCAAGAGGATCTTCGCCGTCTCAATTTGGATACGCATAATTTCGTCTTGCGGCGTACGATGAAGATAGCGCTCGAACCCGCGGTAGAGCGACCGCCGCGAAATGCCGATGGCCTCAACGACGTCGTTCGTATTGATTCGATTGCACGCGTTTTCCCGAATAAAGCTTAGCGCATCGAGAATATCTTCATTATCAACGGCGTAGAAGTCGCTCGACTCGCGTATGGCCAGAAAGCTGGGCGGGACCAAAACGGTCGGCTGCTTCTGATACGTGCCGTTCATCTTCGCTTCCAAAAGTTCGGCCGCGCGATACCCGATTGTGTACCCGGCCGTATCGACACTCGAAAGCGTCGGATGCTGTATGCGGCAGAACCATTCGTCATTTTCAACGCCCACGACGGAAATATGGCGTGGTACGGGAATTTCCAGTTCGCTGCACAACTCCAGGATAATTTTCGCGTGCGCGTCAATGCCTGCATAAAGGCCGATCGGTTTCGGCAGCGACAGCAGCCATTGCCGGAGCGGCTCTCTGTATTCCTCTCGCCATTGCGGCATGGCGTAGTTCGATTCACGCAAAGGAAAAAAACACGTATGACAAGGAAATCCCCTTTCCGCGACCAGATTGAGAAACGCATTCTTCCGATTGGTCATAACCGGGGCATCTTCCACATTAAAGAACGCAAAATGACGTAAACCACGTTCGTAAAAATGGTCAAAGACCATTCGGGTTTGCAGGTCTTCATCCATCGTCACTTCAATTGGAAGTTGCGGGCCAAAGGCGCCCACAAGTTCTACCATAGGCAGTCCCAACTGAACCAGGGCATCCTGTGAATCGCGAAGAAACGTCCGCGATATGATTCCGTCCGCCTGAAGAAAGTTTGGCTGTTGCTTGATTGGATCGAATCGACCCCGCTGCTCAAAGCTGATGAGCCAGTTATGCTCCAGCGCATAGTGGTTGATTCCTTCGACGATCGTGCGGCCGAAGTGGTTCGTCGTTTCAATAAACAGGAGGACTCGATAACGGTACAAAGGTTCGTTTCCTGTCAGTACAGTTCGTGTGGGAGCCTTCAAAGTCACCTCAATTCCCCTGGGAGTTCCTATTGGCACATAAGTACCATGCTATGGCACACGCGTGCTATAGACAGATTTGAACTCACTGATTAAAATATAAATCAGACAATCAGGGAACCGGAAAACTTTGATGAAAATCAGGTCGCAAACGACCCGTAATCCTTATTGCAATTTCGATTATACTCGTTTGAACCAAAGAAGTCAAGGTTTTTTCCTTGATTGTTGAAATAAATGTCCGGACTGTCCGTAGTCCGAAAATACAAATTGCAAAACCCTATTGAAAAGGAACCGGAACATGAAGAAGAACATTGAGAAAGCTTGTGTGTGTTTTGGAAATGTTAAAGTGGTGGGGGGGGGTAGAATACGCACTCCCAAGAGAGCCTTTACCCTGGTGGAACTGCTGGTCGTTATTGCGATCATCGGGATTTTGATTGCGCTGCTTCTGCCGGCGGTCCAGGCGGCGCGTGAGGCGGCCCGACGCATGTCCTGTACCAACAACATGAAGCAAATCGGGCTGGCCATGCACAATTATCACGATGTGCACGGCTGTTTCCCGCCGGGCAACACGTGGTTTTCCAACCTTCACAATTCTTCTGACGCTCACGGCAAGGCGGATAATTTGTATTGCGGCATGATGGGTTGGGCCGCGTTTATCCTCCCACAAATGGAGGCCACGAATGTCTATTCGCTCGTCGATTTTACCACTTTTATGTGTTGCGATTACGCAGCGACGGACTATGACCACACGACCACAACCGAGGCGTGTCGGATCAGCACGTCTGCCGCGGATCAGGTTACGGCCAGCCGGAGCGCGCCGGCATCCATGGTCTGTCCTTCGACGCCCCGAACCTTTGCCAACAAAGGCACGCAAAAAGATTACGCCGTTAATGGGGCAAGCGGTTTTCCCGAACGGACCCAGTCGACTACTCCCAATCTAAAAGATAATCATAACTCACACGGACCGCTCGTTGGCATGTTCTGGTGCAATAGTTCAACAAATATCGCGGATGTGCTGGATGGTACCTCGCACACATTCCTCATTCTGGAAAAGTCCCATTGTGTTCGAAGTGACGAGGTTATCAATGATGCATTGCAAGCCCGGAATGGATTCCTGTATGAAAATTGCAATGGGCACGGTTATTCCACCTATACTTGGTGCATGTATACGGGGTACGAACCCAACTACCTGTACACCGTACAATGGAATAATAACCGTGGTACCTATTCCTTCCACCCCGGTGGAATAAACGCGACCATGTCAGACGCGTCTGTCCGGTTTGTTTCCGATACGGTTGCCACTGCTGTTTATGCCGCGACCTTTACGCGGAATCAGGGCGGGTTCCCGGCTTACGTCGAGGGGTCGTTTGAAACCAATTGCTGGCGCAGTGGAGGCGGCACACAAACGGTGGATTCCTTGTAGTCATTATTTTATCATGAGGAGAAGTTCAATGAACAGAAAGTCAATTTTTGCCTTTGTTGTCGGTTGCACCGCCCTTTTGCTGATCGGGTGCGGTCCGAAAATACCGTATAAAGTTGTCCCGGTCAAGGGCGTAGTAACCTGGCAGGGAGAACCGCTGGAAGGGGCCCTACTTACGTTCAGTCCGGTCGAAACTCAAGGGCGCCCGAGCCGGGCCACGACCAAGGCAGACGGCTCTTTTGAAGCGAAGCACACGCCGGACGTCATGGGTGTGCCCACCGGAAAAATCGTCATGACCGTACTGCATTCCCAACGTACTTCTGTCACGGGCGAGCCACTTCCCATTCCGGAGAAATACAAAGCGCTCGCGGAAAAGTACGGGCCGGGCACCACAGGCTACGAACTTGAAATTACCAAGCCGGAAAAGAATCTGCTCATTGATTTGCAATGACGACCGGTTTTCCCTTGAGCGAAAGTCACTATAAGGAGGACAAAAAATGAATCGACGTTTTCTTAACGCCTGGGTTTTTGCCTTGGCCGTTTGTGTTACGATTCTCCCGTTCCGCACGGTACAGGCGGAAGAGTCGGACCCGCCCCGATTGCCACGAAAAGATTGCTTTTTCGGGGTCCATTTCGATTTTCACGCCGAAATGAAGGATAAAAATATCGGTCAGAATACCACGCCGGAGATGCTAAACGCCTTGATCGATATTACGCATCCGGATTATTTCGAAACGGATACCAAGGGTCATCCGGGGGTCTCCAGCTATCCGACCCGGGTGGGTAACCATGGCGGGAGTTTCGTCGGCGACCCGCTCAAGGTCTGGCGCGAGATAACGGCGAAACGGGGTGTCTCCCTTTACGGTCATCATTCGGGAATCTGGGACCGCCGTGCGTATGAACTGCATAACGACTGGTCCGCTCTGGCCGCCGACGGGTCGCAAATCGGCGAAAAAATGTCGACGCTCGGTCCCTATTCCGACTCGCTCCTCATTCCGCAGCTCACCGAACTGGCTAACGACTACGGTCTGGACGGAGGCTGGGTGGACGGCGACTGCTGGGGCGTCGTTCGCGACTGGTCCCCCGCCGCCAAAGAGCTCTTTACCAAAGAGACCGGAATCGACGCCATTCCGACCAATAAGGACGACCCGAACTGGCATGCCTGGAGTAATTTCCACCGGGAGCTCTTCCGACGCTACGTGAAACACTATATAACCACGGTCAAAGCGGCCAACCCGGATTTCGAATTCTGTAGCAACTGGGCCTTCTCCATTCATATGCCGGAAGCCCCGTTCGAAGGAGTGGACTTTATTTCCGGCGATATCTGTGGCTATAATTGCGTTAATGTCTGCCGATACAATTCGCGACTGTTCATGACCCAGGAGGTGCCATGGGACCTTATGTCCTGGAGCTTTTGCGATTGGAGTCTTGGCGACCCGGACCAACCGGAGATACGCAAGACGGCCATACAGCTCATGCGGGAAGCCGCGTGCGTGATTGCCCAGGGCGGCGGTTATCAGGCGGTCTTCTCCCAGAAACCCGCGGGGCGGCCCCCGGTCCGCGATGGTAGTGTCGATATTGAAAAAGTTCGACTCTTTGGTGAGGTCGCCAAATTCTGCCGCGAGCGGCAGGAGGTCTGCTTTAAGGCCAAAGGGATTCCGCAAATTGCCTTACTCCTCTCCACGGAAGGAACTTATCGCCGCTGGGACCAGAGGGGACAGGCACTCTTCTGGTGGGACCGATGGCAGGACGGCATTCTCGACTGCCTCGTGGAAGACCGACAGGCCGTCTCCATTCTCGTTACCCAACGACTCATGGAACACATGGACGAATATCCGCTGGTCGTCGTCTTTCAGTGGGATTATGTGGAGCCGGAACTGGTGGAACAGCTTGGCAAATACGTGGAAAAAGGCGGTCGACTTTATCTGGTAGGTCCGGCCATGCCAAAACTGTTCGACGCGGTTCTCAAGTCGGCGTCCGCGGTTCGCAACGGCACGGCCCCGGAAGGCCGCTCGCTCCAGTATTACACACTCGGTAAGGGGACCATTGCCATGACCCCGCAAGAGAATCCCCCGTCCGAATTCGTGAACGCAACGGTCCATGAACTCTTCCCGGACCCGATTGTCAAGATCGACGGCACTCCGCAAGTCGACCTGTCTCTCATGCGCACCGTTAAAGGCGAAATGGCCATCCATCTGGTCAATACGTCCGGCCCGCACGCCACAGCAGGCGTGATTGAAACGGTCGACCCGGTCGGCCCGGTTGCCCTGACAGTACGCCTGCCGAAGAAGCCGGCTGCCGTTCGACTTGAGCCCGGCCATCGCGAGATCGACTGGCAATACGCAAATGGCCAAATGGCCCTGACTGTCGACACGGTTCCCATCCACGAGATTATTGTTGTCACGGAAGCGGAATAACGATCCACGCATGAGCGGTCCGCGATAGAGGGTTGATTCCCCTCTAACGCGGGACCGTGACCAGCGCGCCCCCTCGCCACGAAAGGACAGTACGGGAGGGCCTGCACGCAGGGCCCGACCCAGCAATAACGAAAACAATAACCACCCACAACGAAAGGCGTCGCCGCTGTTTGTGCTGCCCTTACAGGGCGATGTTAATTTTCTACCGTTAACCCGGGGCGTTGGTCGCTACGCTCCCTTGCCCCGGGCTATGTTATGCTGGCCTTACAGGCCGCCGGTGAATGGCGATGAGGGATAAATGGCGAATCCACGGCCGGTGTTTTGGGAGGGTAAAATGGCAAATTCGGGGTAGGTGGCAGTTCCCAGAACGTTATTGCTGGGTCGGGCCCTGGCGAGCAGGCCCTCCCTATATCTTCGCAAAAATTTCTTGGCCTCTGCCCGTTATTTCGCCAGTTCATTTAAGAGAACATGTTGACTTCCGCAAAAGGCGTGATAGAATGAATTTATGCCGTTTACAGCAACGGCATTCTGTTTTATGTTTTTTCACAACGATTTATTTTCAATTTAGGGGGGCCAGATAATGAAATGCCGTGCAGGTCTTCTCGGTGTGTTGATCTCTTGCCTGTTCCTGCCGTTATCTGCCTGGTGCGAGGAGGATTTGGTTTCAGCGGAAGGGCTGTTAGTTCGATGCGATCGTGCTCTGTGTAAAACGGCAACGTCTCGAATGGTGGTTGAGACAACCGAGGAATCGGTCATTCCCGGCGATGTTCAATTTCCTGAACAGACGTGGCATTTTCAGCTTCTCCGGTCCAATACGCTTTTTCGTCTTGAAGGCGAACACACAAATAACAACAAACTTCAAGATCAGTCGGATACATATTTTTTGTCTACCATTGATGATCACGCGTCCGTTGACTACCGCGTGCGGAACGGTGAAGAAGCTCCCCAGGGCGCGTCGTTTTCTTCAAATATTGAGCAAGCTCAACAGTACTGTGTTTACGGCACTTCTTATGGTTTTTGGCTCGATGGTATGATCGGGTTTACAGGCACAGACAATATAGCGGCCTATCTCATGAAAGCTGGTGCCTGTTCTCTTGAACCCGACGAAGTCATCGACGGCATCTCTTGCAAAGTGATTGCGGCCAAGACCCCCTATGGCACCTTCAGGCTTTGGCTTGACCCCGCCGTCGAGTGTCTTTTCCGAAAAATTGAAATTCACAAAGGACCTTCGGATAAAGGCAAACCGCGTTCGGACGACGCTTTTACCGAGGTTGATATTTGCCTGGATCAGATTACAATTGATTCTGTTCAGGGAAGTCCTCTACTGACTGCCGGGACCTATTCCTGGGAAGGGACGGAAAAAGGCGGTGGTTTGGTACAATGTAAAGTCACGGCTCGAAGAAGTGACATTGACTTATCGCCTGCTTTTCATGAAAAAGATTTCGTATCCGAATTGCCTGCCGGAACCGATATTATTAACTTAGATGATCGGGACTCGGGCGTGCAGTACGTCTGGGACGGTAAAAAACCGGTAGCGGGTTATGCGAGTCTTTTCGGCTCGCCGCAGCGTTTCGCGGGGAATTATCTTCGACTCATTCTCATGGCTGTGGGATTCGCTCTCATCCTCATTTCCGTTTCTATTAAAATTCGTAAAAGGCGTTTCTCTTAACGCCGGCCGCCGGTTCTTGGTTGTGACAGCGTTAGGGCGAATCCATCGCAGATTGGCGGTGCTGGGTTCGTTTTCGTTGTTGGTAGTTCCCGAATGTTATTGCTGGGTCGGGCCCTGGCGAGCAGGCCCGACCTGTCTTCGCAAGAAAGTTTGGCACGCACCCCGCCTATTGGGGGACGCGGGCGGAGGGGTTGACAAGGATAGGAACTTCTGCTATAATTCTACTATGATAAATAGTATTCGACAATAGCGAATACAAAATGAGATTGGAGAAGATTTTTGGAATCTTTGAGCGAGGTAAGATCTTGACCGCGGCATTTTTGTAATGGCAGACATAACCACAAGGGAGAGAACAATGGTAAAGGCGAATCAAACAAGCAGAACAAAAGTGAATCGGCGGCAGTTTCTGCGACAGTCGGTTTCGTTAGGGGCGTGTAGTTTTTTTATTCCTTATTTATACAGCAGTTCCCAGCCGGCGCGAGCGGAAGGCGTGAACGATAAAATTACCGTTGCTGCCATTGGAACGAGCGAGTATCGGGCCGGTATATGGGACAACGAGCAGCCGTTTGACGGGCGCGGCTCGCAAATTGGTCGAAAAGCAGGCTCTCTGGGCCTTATGCTGGCGGTTGCGGATGTGCACCGACCTTTTGCCGAGCGCTTTGCGGCCTATTATCCCGGGCAGTGCAAGGTGTATCAGGATTATCGCGAGGTTCTCGCGGACCCGGGTATCGACGCTGTTACGATCGGAACGCCTGACCACTGGCACGCGAAAATTGCCATTGAAGCCATGAAGGCTGGAAAACATGTCTATGTGGAGAAACCACTTACATTGACGATGGAAGAAAGTCGACTCATTGCCCAGGCCGCGCGGGAGACGGGACAAATCGTTCAGGTTGGCTCGCAGCAGAGGACAGAAAATGAAACTTTCATAAGGGCTGCTGCCCTTTGCCGCAGTGGTCGACTCGGATCCCGGTTGGCTATTCGCTGCTCCTGTCCCGCCAATGAGTCGATAGCTAAAAAGGGTGTTTTCGACGACCGCACGCCGTTCCAAACGCAACCGGTGCCGGAGGGACTGGACTGGAACGCCTGGCTGGGTCCAGCCCCTTGGCGGGAATACGTCCCGGAGCGTTGTTTTTATAATTTTCGATGGTGGCTCGACTATTCCGGGGGCGAGATTACGAATTGGGGCGGGCACAATGTCGATTTCGCTGTTTGGGCGGTCAATGCAACCGAGGACGCGCCTGTGGAGATCAGTGGGACAGGGACTTTTCCCGGTATTGACGGCTGGTACGATACGGCGGAAAGTTTTGACGTCTTATTCAAATATGAAAACGGCAATACACTTCAGCTCTGTTCCGGACCGAACGAAGTGATTATTTCCGGCGAAAAAGGACGCATTCGTGTCAATCGCGGTCGTCTGACAGGCAAGCCGGTCGAGCAGCTTACCAAGCAGGACGAAGAGTCACTGGCCGCCGTCATTAACGACCTCATGAAAGGACAGGCACCAGGCGACCACATGAAAAACTTCTTCGACGCAATTAAATTGAACCGACAGCCGGTTTCCGATGTTGCCTCGACCGTGAGCGGAATCAATATGTGCCACATGGCGAATATCTGCCTGCGCCTGGGGCGACCATTGCGTTGGAATCAGAAAGCATACGAATTTGAAGGTGACCAGGAAGCAACGGCCATGATATCAAGGGAGCGACGCAAAGGCTTCGAGATTGAAATGTGAGAACGTCATTGGGGCAGGGCACGGAGATGGCCTTTGCGCGGGATCTAAATGGAATTGCGCAAATTTTCCGCGTGTGTGTTCCTTGACGGATTGGATGTTTTTTATACGATGAAAGAAGAGGGAGAACCTGTTATGCTGACCTCGCGGCGGACCGCGGGGCGCGGACCGGGCTCCCGCTTAGTACAGAAGGGAAAAACAGAATGAAAAGACGCGATTTTATTGAGTTGCTGGGTACGTGTGCCGTCGTTTGTGCCGCTCCGGGTATGACCTGGGCCGACGCGGGCGAGAAGCGGGGCAAGATTCTTTATTTCGACCTCTCCACCGAGTGGGAGCATCCGCCAACCGTCGACGAGGCCGACGGGCTGAGCTACGCGGCGAAAAAGATTCAGGCTTGGGCAAAACCGCTCGGTCTGGACGTCGTCTGCTCAAAAGACGGGTCCCTGTTCGACGGCGACCTGTCGCAATACGCGGCGTTTGTCTTCTATACTTGTGGCGAGCTGGACAAGGCGCCCGAAGGCAAAATCGGAATCTCGGAACAGGGGGTTAAGAACCTGTTCGCGGCCATACGTGGCGGTACGGGTCTGCTCGGCATTCATAGCGCAACGGACACCTGGCAGTGTCAGGGCGAGCTCTTCGAGAACCAGCCGGAATCGGAGCGCACGGAATATATCCGCATGATCGGGGGCGATTTCATTACGCACGGCGATCAGCAGGAGACGACGCTCATTCCGACGCAACCGGTGGAGTTACCGTGCCTTAAGAAGCGTGCAGGGGCGCCGATTCGGCATTTTGAAGAATGGTACTGCCTTAAGAATTTGAACCCGGATATGCACGTCATTCTGGTTCAGGAGACGGCCGGAATGAATACGGACGGGCACAATGCCTGCTATAAACGTCCGAGCTATCCTTCGACCTGGGCACGCATGGAAGGCCAAGGGCGCGTGGCCTATACGTCACTTGGGCACGGTAATGAGATGTGGGACAAGGAGCTGGTTCAAGACGTCATAACCGATCTGGTGGCGTTCGTAGCCGGTCAGATTGACCTCGATTTGACCCCCAATCTGGAGAAGGTCTGCCCCGGGGCCAACGTTCTGATGGAAAAATAAGCAGGATGGCCCGACGCGCCGGCGTGAGGAACGCGGGCGGGCAAGGCCTGTAAGAATTTTCGGGAGCGTTCGGGAACGCAAGAAGAAACGACCCCAGGCGAGGGCGTTTTGGTGTCCCGGACGCTGTCACGACGTCAAGGAAAAGCGATAAGCAGCTATGAAAACAATACGCTCGGTGGATAAGGCCATGATGATTCTGGAAGAGATTGCCAGCCATAACGGTCTGCTGACTTTATCCGATATTGGCCGGAGTCTGAAAATGGCACTGCCGACCGTGTGTGGCTTTATTGCATCGCTGGAGAAGTGGGATTTGATTCGTCGTAACGAGGAGAGTGGTCGTTTCTTTCTGGGCAGTAAAATCGTGCAGTTGGGAAGTTACTGTGACGTGCGGCGGATACAAGTTGAGCTTATTCATCCCTACCTTGTAAACTTGTCGCGTACTTTTGACGAAACGGTTCACTTGGCATTTCCGGAAGGCAACGGCATTCTCTATCAAGACAAGGTGGAAAGTACGCATCCGCTACGTATGACCTCCATGGTGGGTACGCGTGAGACGTATTTTCAGTCGGCGCTCGGCTTGGCACTTGCAGCGGCGACGCCTGGTCTGACACTTACACAGGAGGAACATGCCCTGATAGAGAAACATTGTCGCGAGCGAACGGCCGTGCTGTTTCACGCGGATATGGGTCTTTACTGTTTGGGGACGGCCGTAACGAACAGCCGGAATCAGGCCCTAGCTGGTCTGAGTATGGCCATTCCGGAGTGTCGGTTTTCTGTGGAACTGGAATCACAGGTCTTGACCGCACTTACTGATATAGCGGATGAATTACGAGAGCGAGTCTGATTTTCGCGGGATTTGAATGGTGTCTTTTCTGTTACTGTTGGATGCCTTTGTCGAAAGAAACGGCGACAATGGCGGTCGGGCGGTTGTGGCCCGATGCGTAAAAAGGAAATGATTTCGCCGCGGGAAGGGGAATGAAACTATAGTTCTCCCAAATTGCCCCTCTTTACCCGCAAGCGGCGAACGTCCCGGCCCTGATTCCTTGCTCACGCCTGGGTCCTGGTTCCGTGTCTTTTTCGCTCTGTCGGGTGAGAGAAATCCAACGATGGTGAGCTGATATTGCCGCGAACGTGTGGGAATATTGCGTCTCCCGATATTAAGAAAGGAAAAAAGATGTACAAAAGAATCGCGATTGCTTTGGTTGTGGCCTGTGCCGTTATGGTAGCCGGTCGAGTTCAGGCTCAAGATAACAGCGTAACGACTGAGGTCCCGGCCACACCGGCTGCGGATGTCCCGGTAAATACAGCAGATACGATGTCGCCTTGTGCCCCGGACGCCTGTGCTCCGTGCGGACCGTCCGCTTGTGAGCCTGCATGCCAGCCGGCGTGCGAACCTGCATGTGAACCTGCTTGCCAGCCTGCTTGTCAGCAAGCGTGTCTTCCGGCGTGTCAGCCTGCTTGCCAGCCCGCTTGCGAGCCTGCTTGTGGCACCAGTTGCTGCAACTACACCCCTGTCCGTTACTACAAGTATAAGAAGCACTGCCGCAAGGCCCGGTATAGCTGCTGCTACAACCCGTGCTACAAACCTTGCTACAGCTCGTATTACAACTCGTGCAGTTCCTACAATTCGTGCTGCTCGCCCTGCTATTATCAGCCGGTCTACAAGGTAAAACGCTGCCATCGCGCCAAGCGCTATTACTCCCCGGCCTACTATGGCGGTTATAACTACAACTACAGCCGAAGTTACGGTTGCGGTTGCGGGTGCTAGTCCCGACAGCGGCCTGCACAGCCGTGGTCGCGTGATTGCCGGTTCCCTGTCTCCTCTTCCGGATGCATGGCAACCGGCACCTCGCGCGCCTGCTTGCTGATTCCCGCCAACCGCCTGCGCGACCATCCATCGCTCCTACCGACTTGTTCCGCGGCCCCGACGCATTATAATATCAGAGAACGCGAGCGGGACGAAACTTTGTTTGTATGTTAAAATGAATAGTTTAGATAAAATTTATAGGATAGATAATCCATTATAACAACGAAGTTGGAAAAAAAGGCCAGATTATCGAAAAGACGAACAACAAATCGTGGCGGTCGGAAACAGAACGATTGACAAGCAACTTCAAGACGGCCCCCTTGCGGAAAGAAGCAGGTATGACCCCGAACGCAACGCCAACGACAGAGATCCCTGTCGACTGGATGAGAGACGAACAGACCGACGAGTCCGGCGACGAATCGTTGTTTCCTTCTTTGGACGACGATGAGCTGTTGACCGGCGCGCCGGACGGTCCGGCCATCGATTGGGAAGCGGCGCTAGAGGAAAATGCGACGTGGCTCCGGACGGTAATCGCGGCGCGTGTGGGCGAGGCAGCCGCGGTCGACGACGTATTTCAGGAGGTCTCCCTGGCCGCGATCCGGCAGAAGGCGCCGATTAGCGACCGAACGAAAGTCGCCCCATGGCTCTATCGACTGGCCGTTCTCCAGTCGCTGCTCTACCGCCGCACGATGGGCCGCAAGAGGAAGCTGATTAATCGGTTTACCGAACAGGTTCCCGTCACGGAGCACGACCAGCATCAGATGGAGCCTCTACAATGGCTTCTGGCCCGGGAGCGACAGGAAAAAGTTCGTGAGGCCATGAAAACCTTACCGAAACGGGAGCAGGAGTTACTTATGCTAAAGTATGTTCACGAATGGAGTTATAAGGAAATGGCGGATAAACTTGGTCTGTCCGTTTCCGCGGTTCAGGCCCGGTTACATCGTGCCCGCGGACTCCTGCGCGAGCGGCTGGCGAAGTACGATTTGGAGCCGTGAGTCATTTTTTACATAACCTTTAATACCGATTGCATTCGGTACGTCCCTGGAATACAACTCGAGAAGAACCATGTTAAACGCAGTGACAAAAGACAATTCCATACCGCCGGAAGACCGACTTGCCATAGACCTCCTTGTGGATGGTGAATTGGACGAGGAAGCCCGGCGCGAGCTGCTCCTGCGGCTCGACTCGATTAATGGCGGCTGGCGCGTTTGTGCCATAGCCTTTCTGGAATCGCAATGCTTTCGCGACTGCTGTCGTGCCCAGGCGCCGGTTGTCTGCGGTCCGGCGGTTCAGGTCAGCCACGCCTCTGGGCGAAAATGGACCCGGGAGCAGGAGCTGGAGGGTCAGAAGCGACTTTTGCGCGACCTGTTTCCGGAATCCGGACTCTTCGACAGCGGCGAAGGCGGATTGTCCGACTTAACGCTGGAGCGAGGAAAATCCGGGCGGTCGCAAGGTCAGGACGCCCCGGTCGAAGGCACCGCCGCTCTGCAGACGCAGCCGATGGCCTTGGCAACGGACCCCTTGGTCATACCGTTAAAAAAAGGCGGCTATCGTGGCGGCGGGGCTAAGGGCCTGAACGGCTCCACAGGCGGACCGACGCTGCCGACTATCTTGGGCGCTATGGCCGCCGGGTTCCTCGTTGCTCTGCTACTGGCCAGTTTTGCCTTTTGGGCCTTTCTGCCGGCACGAGTCCCCAGTGCCGTGCCACGCGTTATGGAGGGCATGACGCCTCCGGTCGCTACGGTCACCCCTGAAATTCCGCCGTTGGCCGGTGATGGTATTGCCAATATAGTCGCGGAAGCGGCGCCCGCAACTCATGCCTCGGCCGCGCCGGTTCATCAGGTAACCCTTAAGAGTCCGTCCTCCGATTTTAATGGCATTCGGGTACCATGCGTTGAAGCTGACCGCTACGACCCGGATTCATTGCGTACCCTGCGAAGTCAGACCTCTAACGCCTGGGCGGAAGACATGCGTAAGCAAGGGCACGACGTCGAGACGGTTTATGAAGATTTAATGTTCCCGTTGGACGACGGTCGAACACTGATTCTGCCGGTGGACACCTATCGGGTTCGGTCGCCGGTACGATATCAATAGGAACAAAGAACGAAGAGTAAGAAGAGAACGAAGGAGAAAATCATGTTGGAAAGAATTCTCACCTTGAATTGCAAGTATACTTTAGGGCTGGCGATTGCGGCGGCTCTTGTTTCCGGGCAGACGCTGTTCGGTCAGGAGACGAAGCAGCTTAAAGAGCCGGCGGTCCCGCAAGTGGCGGCCGAGACAGAAGATGCGACCGAAGTGGCCACGGAAGAAACGGATACGGCCGACGAGTCCCTCTTGACTCCGGGCGCACGAACGTCCCGCAGTTATTCCATCGTCGTGGAAAATCGGCTGGGCCCGGACGGCAAGCGAATTCAAACGAAAAAGGTCTGGAAAGACGGACAGCTGGTGGAGAATACGGAGAATACCATAGAGCCAGGCACGGGTCAGGAGGAGCTTGACGAGTCGCCGTTACTTACAGAAGACGCGATGGACGGGGAGATGTCCGACGAGCTTACAGACCTGCCAACGCCGCTTGCCGGAGGCAATCCGTTCGAGGCCATGCGTGCTCTTGAGCAGCAGATGCTGCAGCGTCAGCGAGCCCAATTTGAACAACTTCAGCAGCTCTGGTCGCAGCAGGGAATGCGTGGCCCCTTCCGTATGTACAATTCGGCCGGGACCGATATGCAATCGCGGGCGCCACAGAAGTTGAGTGACTACTGGATTGGCGCCTCGGTGCAAGGCGTGCCGATGCAAGTGGCGAGCTATCTCGGACTGGAACCTGGCACCGGAGTTATGGTCGTTGACGTTCTGCCTGACTCCCCTGCGGCCAAGGCCGGCTTGCAGCCGCGTGATATTCTGCTCACCTTGGGCGAGACGCCTATAACAGACGCGTGGCAGATTGGGACCATTCTGGATGAGTCCCAGGGCGGGGTTCAGAAGGTCACCTTTTTGCGTCAAGGTCGGGAAGAGACGGCCGAACTGACCCCGGAAAAACGTCCGGAGCAGCCGGAAATGTCTTTAACCGAAAGTGAAAACACAGACGCCGGCGACGAAGCGATTCGCGTTGTTCGTCCTGGTATTATCATACCGGGTCTCAATGGCGAGACGGGCCAGTCGGCGTCCGAAGGGGGCGCTGCCTCTAGCTCTGCTGCGGCTCCGTCCGAAGAAGCGAAACCGTCGGAACAAGAGAAGCCCGCGACTCCTGCTGTCCCTGACGAGCGGGAATGAGTTTGAGATAATCGGCCTGCCCTGTCAGGAATCGTTCGATAGGGGGCGAGGCTGCACAAAACGAGAATGAAATTGAGAAAAAGCCCGCCGGACGCAGAGTCCCAGCGGGCTTTTTTTGATCTGTGCGGCCGTTCCGTCTTACGCGGACCAGAGTCCGTGCAGATTACAAAAAGCGCGAACGGTAAAGGGTTCGTCCGTTGCGCAGAAGACGGCTTCCGGGGCCTCGCCTGGATGGAGCTGACGTCGGCATACGTGATTGCCCTGAATGAATTCGATCCATTCGATATAATGATTCGCTTCCATCGGATGAGCGACGGACCCGACGACGACGTGGACCTTACCCTCCTGACGTGTGGCGACCGGGACATGTTTCTCCCGGGACGCGTCTTGCGTGTTCTCCGCCTGCAGGTTCATCGGCTGACCGCAGCAGACGAGCGTTCCGCCCCCGGCCGCAATGACTTCCACCGTATTGCCACAAACTGAACAGACATAGATTTCTCGTACTTTTGTCATTTTCCTCTCCCGCGGCCTCGCCGCTTTTTCCGTTGTTATTGTACTCGCACTCCACTCTACTCCTCATTCTATTATACCAAACGGCAGAAAAAGACAACCCGGTAAGCTTGCCCGTGCCCGGATTCACGGCCACTTGCGTTCCCGACTGCTCGCCCGTTC
>JAUNSJ010000006.1 GCA_030539295.1 Planctomycetia bacterium
TGAGAACGCGAACGAGTTCTTCTGGGACTTCGCTTCGCCGGATACGGTCCTGTTCAAGTTGACTAAATGAACAATGGAGCCAATTTGGACGTGTTTCGCCCTCGTTCCGCAGGAGACAGCCTTTCCACGCGATAATATCTGGCTGTCTTATGCCCCGCCTTGTCTTGACATGGCAAGGAGTGTGTGTTTTGAGAATATGGTTGAGACATAATAAGTCACTGTGCCGGACTCATAGTGCAAAAGTGGTGCGCGGGACCCGGGAAGACGTTTGGCCCCCCTTGCTCCAATTTGCTTTTGGAGTAGAATGAAGGGGTATTCGACGTTGAGGGATTTGTTTTGCCTCCCTCGAACTCCCCCTTTTTGCCGGATTGGTGGAATTGGCAGACACGATGGATTCAAAATCCATTGCCCGCAAGGGCGTCCCGGTTCAAGTCCGGGATCCGGTACTTTTATGGAGCGAAATTCTATGACAACGACTCAAAAGTTGCAGGTACCAGGCTTTCTTCTGGTCGCTCTGGTTGCGATCCTTTTGGCTTTCGCGATGCGAGAGGAAGGTCCAGGAACCGTTCAGGCGCAGAATGCGGTCTTTTCGGAAACGGAATTGGCCCCGATTCGGTCTAATATTCGCAGTTTCTTTGAGAATCTGTCGGACAGTAATAAGGGAGCGAAAAAGGCGCTGGAGGAGCTGCTCAAGAGTAGTCCGCTCTCCGGCGACGAGAAGACGGCGACCGATCTGGCCGCGAAAATGAAGGATATTCACGTGCGATTCGGGAACTATCTCTCTTTTGAGGAGGCCGGTCTGAAGATGATCGGGACGGATGTCGTCGTGGTTCGGTATCTTTATAAATGTCAAAACTATCCCGTCGTCTGGTATTTTACCTGGTATCGACCGCCGACGAAGACAACCGATGTCGTCTCGCGTAACTGGACCTTAATCGGCATGCGTTACGATTCCAATCTTGATATTGCCTTGCGAGACTCCTCCTTTTGAGGTGAGAGAGGGGAAATCGCATGGGTCGATTGGAGTCACTAACGATGCCGGGCAGTATGTTACCGGTTCCCGACCCGGCGACGCTGGCGGTGCAGTTTGCCCTGGCGGTCATTCTGGGGTTTCTGGTGGGAATTCAGCGGGAGCGGGCAGGATCTCTGTTTGGAATCCGCACATTTCCCCTAATTACAGTGCTCGGCACGCTTTCCGCACTTCTGACGACGGTCTTTGGGGTCTGGATTCTGCCGGCGGGGCTGCTCAGTCTTACCCTGCTGGGTATCGTTGCGGCTTTTTTACAGCTTTTGGGTGGGACACGCGGCGCAAGTGAGCTGGCGTCGGGGAAGTTCGAGTCGGGCGATCAGACGCCGAGTGAGCCGGAGTCGCCTGTCCACATTCACGGTATGACGACCCTGGTAACCATGCTGGTTATGTACTGTGTGGGGGCTATGTTGGCCAATCCATCGTGGACCATGTTGGCCCTGGAGGCAGGCGGACTGACCGCCGTTCTTCTCCAGTTTAAGCTCCAGCTGCATCAGATAGCGCGTAAACTGGGCGAAGACGACATGAAGGCGATTATGTATTTCGTCATGATTTCCTTCGTTATTCTGCCGATTTTGCCGAAAGACGCGTTTGGCCCGCTTAAGGCGTTTAATTTATACGAGACCTGGCTCATGGTCGTACTCATTGTAGGACTGTCCCTGGCCGGTTATGTAACGTACAAATTTTTCGGGAAGCAGGCAGGCATTCTGTCCGGAGGCGTACTCGGTGGCGCGGTTTCCAGTACGGCGACGAGCGTCTGCTATACGCGTATGGCGGCGGACAAGAGCATATCGCCCCTCCAGGCGGCGGTCGTTATGATGATTGCCAATACGGTCATGTATGCGCGTCTGCTCATTTTGGCGGTGATCGTCTCGGAGTCCTTCTTTTGGCAGTGTCTGGGGCCGTTATCCTGCTTTTTGGTGGCCTGTTTCGTTCCGGCCCTTCTGCTCTGGCGGCGCGTTCGCAGTGAAAATTTTGTCATGTCGGCACCGAAAAATCCGACGCAATTCGTGCCTGCGATTACCTTTGGAATGTTCTACGCGGTCATAATGCTGCTCATGAAACTGGGGATTCATTTCTTCGGCGAGAAGGGGCTTTTTGCCGCCGCGGGTATCTCCGGACTGGTTGAGCCGAACGCCGTTGTGCTTTCGACGGCGCGACTGGCCGTGGAGAACAGTGCTATTATGACCTGGGGCTGGCGCATTGTTTTGGTTGCCATGATGGCGAATCTGCTGTTTAAGAGTGCGATTGCTTTCTTTCTGGGCGGGCGCTCCTTTGGCCTGTACATGCTGCGTTTTTTGATGATTCCGGCCCTGGTCGGACTTATTCTGGTCTTTTCATGATATTTTGCGGCCTTTATACCAGGCCACTGTGCCAAAAGTGAGAGGTTGGGCCGAGACGTCGACCAGTCCGGCATGTCTCATCCGAGCGGCCAGGGTTTCCCGGTCGTCGAACGCGGCAACACTCTCGTAGAGATAGCGATAGGCATTCTGCCGATTCGTGGAGAAGAGTCGGCCCAGCCGCGGGAGTACATGCTTGAAATAGAAGCGGTAGACCGGGCCAAAGAACCAGCCGCGAGGCATGGTAAACTCAAGAATGCCAACATAGCCGCCAGGCCGAACAACGCGCACCAGTTCCGCCAGCCCCTGGTCCAGATTGGCCATATTACGGACCCCAAAGGCAACCGTGGCCGCGGCAAACGTATCGTTGGCAAAGGGCATCGCGGTCGCGTCCGCCTGGAGAAACGTCGTCTGCTCCTCAAGGCCAGACCGCTGTATTTTTTTTGCCGCAATTTCCAGCATACCGGACGAGAAGTCCAGACCCACGAATGGACGTTCATCCACGCCGCGGGTCGTTCCGTCGAAGGTCGTAACAGTTGGCCCACTCTTATCGGTTACGAACTGAAACTTGCGGCGCCGTGATTCTTTAATAAGGGTCATTAACAGATCGCCGGTCCCGGTCGCCACGTCGAGCACAGGCGAAGTGAGCACCGACCCGTCTCTGGCCAGAGATTTAAAGAGGTCACGCGCTGCCAGACGTCGCCAAGAGCGGTCCAGGGAAAGCGAGAGAAAATGGTTGAGGAAGTCATAGCGAGGAGCCACTTCACAGAAGAGAGAGGCGATTCGCTCCGGGGACTTGTCAAGCGGAGTCGGCTGGTCGGACATAAATTTATCCCTTGCTTAGTGGAAAGATTCGTCGTCGCCGGGAAAAACGCCGCTTTTTACATCGGCTATGTAATCACGAGCGGCCTGCTCCACAGTCGCGGCCAGGTCGGCATAGACGCGTACGTGCCGCGGATGCTCGTTACGTGGTCTGGTCGCAAGGTGGAGAAAATCGTGAAAGACGAGAACCTGACCGTCGCACCCGTTGCCAGCGCCGATTCCTATTGTGGGGACCGGACATGCCGCGGTTACCGCACGTGCCAGGGAAGCCCCCACACATTCGAGAACAACGGCGAAAACGCCTGCTTCGACCACGGCGTTCGTGTCGTCCTGAAGCTGTTTCTCTTCCCGCTGCACCTTGTAACCCCCGAGCCGACGTACACTTTGCGGCATAAGCCCGCAATGGCCCATAACCGGAATACCGGCATCGACAACAGCGCGAACCGTATGGGCGCGAGCCGCTCCGCCTTCAATTTTGACCGCTCCGGCCTTGGTCTCTTTCATAATACGAGCCGCTGCGCGGACCGCTTCTTCCGGACCCAATTGGCAGAAGGGGAACGGAATATCGACCACGACCATTGCGTGGCGACAGGCACGAGCGACCATTTCCGCGTGATAAATCATGGCGTCCAGCGTTACGGACAAAGTCGTCTCATGCCCTTGAACGACCATACCGAGACTGTCGCCGACGAGAATCATATCAGCGCCGGATTCATCGAGCAGGGCCGCTGTCGGGTAGTCATATGCGGTTAGCATGGCGATTTTTTCGCCGTGACTTTTCATTTTTGCGAAATCGGACACATTGAGTATCCGCGTATTGCCAGTCATAATCATAACTCAAAAAAATTTTAAAGGACGGGTAAAACCGAATAAAATTGTTCTGTTTGCGGACGCTAAACGATAAAGTCGGTAAAAGGTCGGGCCTGGGCACGGAACTTTTTGACCGGCATTTCATACGTTTGCCATTTGGGCGAAATGAGCCTCGCCTCGGCCAGATAGGCGTGCACGTCGATTGCGACGAACGCGTAGAGGCCATTACGCCATCGAAACAGTTGCTCCGGGGGAACCGGCGAGCGGTCGGCCTGCAGCCAATAGGCGAAGACGAACAGTCCGCGGAACGTCTGGCCCAGAAAAGATTCCCAACGCAGCATGCCTGACAGGTCGTCTTGTGTCGTCCAGTGCTTCCAGTAGCGGCGTGAGCGTCCGAGTCCGGGAAACTTTCGACCTTTGACGTCGATAATCCAGTTCCACTTCGTCCGGGTCGAAACGACATAATCGAAGTTCTTTAACGTAATATCGTCGTCGAACCGATTCCGGTATTCCTGACCGTTGGCAAAGTACGGAATACGGTTCTTTTGCAAATAGTGCTCAAAGGCCGCTTCATAATGGTTTTTGCAAAACATGTCGTACCTCCTTTTTCAGGTCGGTTGTCACAGTCTTGGCCCCGTTTTACGCGATCGTGAAACGACCGCAACGAAAGAGCCTCCACAGGTCGTCCGTTGCGGAATCGAACATTTACTTCTATTCATTTATGCAGAACACGAACGACCGCTTCGAGCAGGACGTCCATGGGGAACGGCTTGTGAATATATTCATCGACGCCGAGTTCCTTGGCATAGTCCTTATGCCGTGTTCCTTCGTTGGCCGTAATCATAATAACGCGATTCGGCACCTTGCGCGTTTGCCGAAGGGTCTCCAGAACGAGAAAACCGCTCCGTTTCGGCATCATCATATCGAGAATAATCAGGTCGGGATTGAGCCGTTCGGCCAGAGCCAGACCGGCACTCCCGTTGCGGGCAACCACGACGTCATATCCGGTGACCTCCAAGGCGATCCGAATGGATTCGGATATTTCCGGGTCGTCATCGATAACGAGGACTTTTGTCTTCGTTTCGGCTTCGCCTTCCATCTTCTTTTCTGTTTCACTCATAATGTAGTCCTTTTCATCCTTACTTTCTGATGAGTTTTCTGTACTGCCGGCAGTCGGTTCTCTTCAGCTTGCGCGTTATGCCCAGGATCTGATTCTCACGCTCTTGCCTTCGCACCCAAAGCGGAGCGGAACCGCCTAATACACAATGTGTTACGGCATTTTTTTGAACTCGAATGGAGCGCCTCTTTCGATCGTGGCCTCAATAATCTTGTCCGGGGCCGGCTGCACTTCATCTTCCGGATTGATTCGCTGAATATCGGAAAGGATTTCCATGCCCTCGACGACGCGGCCGAAAACCGTATGACGCTGATTCAGGAAGAAAGTGGGGACAAAGGTGAGGAAGAATTGTGAACCGCCGGTATCAGGTCCAGCGTGAGCCATACTGATCGACCCGCGAAAATGCATACGGGCATTGTCCTGTCGGCATTCGCAGGGAATCGTATAGCCGGGGCCGCCACGTCCAGTGCCCGTTGGGTCACCGCCCTGGGCCATGAAATAGGGGAGTACGCGATGGAACGGAACGTCCGTATAAAACTTTTGGTCTACAAGAGTTAGGAAATTACCGACGGCATTGGGTGCCTCGTCCTGAAACAGTTCCAGCACAATATCGCCCTTATTCGTTTTGAGTCGAACGCGGGGCAGTTCCTTCTTCGCGTCTTCTGCCCTCGCGGCCTGTTCTTTGGCCCAGAGTTCTTTGTACATCGGGAGTCCCATTTCGAGCATGCGGCGAATTCCCATCTTGTCTTCCGGGTCAGCCTTCTCGACGACCTGCTTCTGATCCGCGATTTTGAACCAGGTTTCCGCATCGTCCAGGTTCATCGTATTGAAAGCGGCAAAAGCGGCCCACGCATACAGAATCTCCGCTCCTTGCGGAAGGTCATTCGCCAAAAGGACTTTCGCTACGCTGTACGCCGTTTCATAATCCTCGCGCACAACCGTGGTCCATTGCAGCATGCCACTTAAGAAGGCGCCCAGCTCCTGGTCGGCGTTGCTGGCCGTCTGATAGGCCGAAATGGCCAGTGGAATCAGTTCCCGGTGCAGCGATTCCGTCTCTTTGATCATCGGATTGAACGTATCGAGAATCTCATCTTTACGTGCAGGTTCCGCTGTTTGATATTCTTCTTTGAGAGCGCGGAGGGCCTTGAGCTTATCTTTATAGGTTGTCAGTTTCTGGTCGAAAACTTTTCGTTCCGGAGTTTGTGGTGCCACAGGAGCGGCAGCAGGGGCCTGTTCCTGACCCGTAACCTGGGCGTCCATGGGGCAGACCAACAGGCAAAACGCGCCCAAGACGAGCATCCGGAAAAAAAACATCCTCTTTTTCATCTTTTTATTCTTTCTCTTTCTTGATGTTTCCCCCATCCGGGGGTATACTGGAGGGTAAGGAATTCGCAAACGACGAATGGGAACCCGGAGTCACCTGACCACTCCCGCCCGGTTCTCGTTCCCTCGTGCGGTTCCTCTTTCCTATAGTATAAGGAAAAATCGTGGAAAAAACAAGCGGGTTCCCCCCCTTACAGCTAAAATTATCAAAAACAAAGGACAATAATGTCAGAAAAAAACCGCACGAACCCTCCGCAGGACCGGAAATTTCGCTTTTCCCCGGATGAGTATCGAAAAAATCAGGAGAATTACCGCAAAAATCTGCAAGGCCATTCCAACGATACCATGGGCCAACCGGATGATGAGCCCGAAGAGGGCAAACTGAGCTGGTCGGACGTTTACGTCGTCGGTCGGAAGAGTCGAACCGATCTGGCCGGTGGACAGCGGCGGCCCGGGTCGGCCGGTCAGCGTGTCCGGGAAGCGGAAGACGCGCTTAAAACGCCACGTATCTTGAGTAGTAAAGAATTTATTGAGCATTATAACGCCGCGCGCACCGCGTTAGGTCCGCTCCCTCCTCTGCGGGTACCGAAAGAAGAGACGCCGGCAGCAAGTTCCAATAGCCGGTCACGGGACAAGCGGGGGCACAACGTCGGTAGCGAGCCGGGCGACCGCGGGAAATCGGTCGGTTTACGCGTTATTGGCGGACGCTATCGCGGGACGAAACTTCATTACGGGGGCGATAATCGGGTTCGGCCCATGAAAGATCGCGTCCGGGAAGCCATTTTTAACCTGATTGGGACGGAAGTCAAGGAGAAAGTCGCTATCGATCTGTTTGCCGGTACGGGAGCCTTGGCCTTTGAAGCGTTGAGTCGGGGCGCGGTTGCGGCCACGTTGATTGAGGTTCATTTCCCAACCGCACGCGTTATTCGCGATAATATTGCCCTTTTGCGGGAAAAAGACGTTACGATTCCGGAACGAATCGATTTGAAAACGACAGATGTGTTCTTTTGGGGGAAAAATCTGCCCGCGACGTCTGCCCGGGGGGATGGTCCGCGTACCGACCTGCCCTGGATTGTATTTTGCTCTCCCCCCTATGATTTTTATCTTAACCGCACAGAAGAGATGTTGGAGCTTCTTCGCTCGGTCAAAGAGGTGGCTCCGGCCGGTTCCCTCTTTATTATCGAGGCGGACGATCGCTTTGATTTTGACCTGTTACAGGAAGATATTCCGCGTCGGAAACGCCGTTCCTACCCCCCTGCGGAAGTCGCCATCTACTACAAATAACCGGACGAAAAATAACCCGGTGAAAATTCGCGAAAAAGCGTAAAATACCGGGTTTTAGGGAAGAAAACCCTTGCGAAAAATTCCTTTTCCTATATAATAGAGGGGTTAATTGAAGGCTGTTTTTCTTCCGTGGAGGAGGGATTCCGCAACAGTCGTCTCACCAGCCACTGAACAAGAGGGGGTGTCCTTTGTCTTCCGATGATATTCGTCCAGACGGGCAATCGAACGAAAACGACAACAGCAAGCCGGAAGTAACTCCGGTTGATGCGCACAACAGCGCCGTGGACGGAGCGTCGGGCAGTGCCGCGCCGGGGTCCGACTCGAACTATCTTGTCCCGGTTATGGCCGCGGACGGGCACTTATACCTCCCGGACGGCACGAAACTGCTGCGGAAAACGATAGAAGACGAAATGAAGGGCAGTTATCTGACCTACGCGATGAGCGTAATCATAAGTCGAGCTATTCCGGATGCCCGCGATGGACTTAAGCCGTCTCAGCGACGTATTCTCGTTGCAATGAACGATTTGGGACTTGGTCCGGGGTCCGCTCGTATTAAGTGTGCCAAGATATCCGGCGATACAAGCGGTAACTACCATCCGCACGGGGAACAGGTCATTTATCCTACCCTGGTGCGTATGGCCCAGGAATGGAATATGCGTCATGTTCTGGTCGACAAACAAGGGAACTTCGGCTCTATTGCCGGCCTTCCGGCCGCGGCCATGCGATACACCGAGGCACGGCTTTCCGCCTTCGCCGCCGCGCTCCTGGAAGACCTTAATCTTGATACGGTTGACTTTATTCCCACGTACGACGAGCGCAAACAGGAACCGGTCGTCCTGCCGTCGAAGGTACCCAATCTGCTCGTTAACGGGGCCGGTGGTATCGCTGTCGGTATGGCCACGAGTGTGCCGCCACATAACCTGGGCGAAATCTGTGACGCTACGGTTGCCGTGATTGACAACCCCGACGTCTCACCTATGGAGCTTTTGAGAATCTGTCCCGGACCGGACTTCCCAACTGGCGGTATCGTTTGCGGAACACGGGGTATCTATCGCGGATATCTCACCGGGCGCGGCAATATCGTCATTCGTGCCCGCGCCCGCGTTGAAGAGCACGGCAAAAAAACGCGAATCGTCGTTTCGGAAATCCCGTATCAGCAGGCACGTGACCGGGTTGAGGAACGTATTGCCGACATGGTCAACGAAGGTAAAATCGCTGGTATCTCGGCCATTCGAAACGAGTCCGACCTGAAAGAGCCTGTTCGACTTATTCTCGAACTGAAGCGGGACGCCGACCCCGACGTCGTGCTCAATCAGCTCTATCAGTACACGCCGCTTCAGGATACGTTCTCCATTATCCTGCTTGCTCTGGTCGACGGCAAACCGCGCGTTCTCACCTTTAAGGAATTGATCGAAGAGTTTATCCGACATCGGGTAGCCGTTATACGCCGGCGAACGCAATTCCTGCTCAATAAAGCACTTAGACGTGAACATACCGTTGAAGGTCTGCTCATTGCTCACGCCAATATCGACGAGGTGATTCGCGTTATTCGTACATCGAAGTCGCAGCAGGAGGCGAAGGAGCGGCTCATGCAAATTGAGTGCCCTTCGGCCATGCTCAAGCGGGCGCTGGGCGACGACGGGTTCGACGCTTTCGTCGTCAATCGTGGCTTTGCCGAAAACTATGCCCTTACCCCGGTCCAGGCCGACGCCATTTTGCATATGACTCTCGGCCAGTTGGTCAATCTGGAGCAGGAAAAGCTCGCTCAGGAGTATAAAGCTCTGCTCGACGATGTGCAGGAATTTCGACGCATACTGTCCGACGAACGCAATATACTCAATATGGTTCGTGACGATATGCTCGAAGTGAAAAAACGCTTTAGCGTCCCGCGTAAGACGGAAATCAGTGGCGAAGAACTGGGCGAAATCGACTATGAAGATCTTATCGACGAAGAGACCATGGTCGTCTCCATCAGCACGAACAACTACATAAAGCGTACTCCCGTCGACGCTTATAAGGCACAAAACCGTGGCGGGAAAGGGCTTAAAGGAGCCAAGACCGATGCCGAGGATCCGATTCGTCATCTCTTCGTTGCCAGTACGCACGCCTATCTCCTCTTCTTTACGAATAAGGGTAAGGTCTACTGGCACAAAGTCTATAATCTTCCTCTTCTGGCGCGCGACGCCAAGGGGCGGAACCTGGCCAACCTCCTTAATTTGGCGCCAGACGAAAAAATTGCCGACTGCCGCGCCATTAAAGAGTTTGACATGCCTGATTACTATCTCATTATGGCAACGCGAAACGGACTGATTAAAAAGACGAAACTGGCCGCCTATCGCCGCCCGCTCAAGAGTGGGCTTATCGCCATAAAGCTTAAAGAGGGCGATGAGTTAATCGACGTTAACGTCTGCTCCAAGGGTGACGAAATTGTGCTGGAAACCGCGCAAGGCCGCGCCATTCGCTTCCGTCAGTCCGACGCACGCGCCATGGGTCGTAATTCCAGTGGCGTTCGCGGAATAAAACTCCGAAATGACGACCATGTTGTAGGTATGGTCGTCGCCGACGAAAATGCCGACCTGCTGACGATTTGCGCCAATGGCTATGGTAAACGAACGCCCTTTGGCCCGAACGCGCCGGCTGTTCCCGAACCTACGGAACTTGAGCCGAACGGCCACGACGATTCGGAACTCGAGGACAGCTCCGATCTCGATACGGAAATCGACAGCGTTCTGGAAACGGGCAGCGAACTGGAAACCGACTCCGAACTTGACTCTTCCGAACTCGACGGCACCGAATTAGAAAATGGCGAAGTCAAATCCGCACGCTCCTATCGTATTACGCGGCGCGGTGGCGGCGGTATAATCGATATTAAGACGACGGATCGAAATGGACCGGTCGTCGGTATTGCCCGGGTCGCGGAAGAGGATGAAGTTCTTATGATGACCGCACGCGGTAAGATACAACGTATTCGCGTTGCTGATATCAGTCAGGTCGGACGCAATACGCAGGGCGTTCGCATTATGACCATAGATAAAGAAGATACGCTCGTGGCGGTTAATCGGATTCCGGGTAGCGAAAACGAAGATGCCGAAAGTGCCGTGCCTACTGTGCGAACAGATGACGACTCCGAAGGGAACGTTCCAGTTGCTACGTCAGAAGACCGCGAACTTGACAGCAACTCGTTGTCCCGCGAGGCGTCGGACGCCGATCCCAATGATTCGGAAGATGAAAACGACCTCAATGAGAGTGAGGAATAAGCGAATCATCTTGTCCGCTTGCTGACGTGAATACGGAATATTAAGACATCCCGAATGACATTTTTCGTTCGGGATGTCTTTTCTGTTCCTTCCCGGCACACGCAGGACCCTTGGTCTTTTACAGCTTGCTTGAGCTTTTCATTTCAGCACAATGCGCAGATCACACACGTTCGTGCCTGTGGCGCCAGGCGAAAAGAGGGCGTCGATTTTCTCAAAGAAATGCCACGCATCGTTTCGCTCGAGATAGTCGACCGGGTCAAGTTCTTTGGCCTGGATGGCGGTCTTGACTCGATTGATAAGAGTTGAATCGAAATAGGCGCCTGCTGATTCCGTGGGTCCATCTTCGCCGTCGGTACCACCCGAGAGGAAGATCGGTATACAGTTTTCCGGCGTAGTCAGAGACTCAAGTAAGGCGGCCAGAACCAGTTGCGTATTGCGTCCGCCGAGTCCGCGAAATTCACGTGGCACCAGCTCGACAACAGGTTCGCCACCACTTATTATACAGTCGCAGTCCTGTAGCGATACGGCGTCGAAGTCGTCGTCGGACCAGAAGAGGGAATGGTCCGGCCGTGAGCCGTCGAATATTTGGCGTGACTCTTTAATCAGGGCGCGGCCGGTCGCCTCGGCCTGGCCTTCACAAACCGTTGCGGAATGTGTTCGTGGCTGATAACCCAGAGAACGGGCTTTTGCCGCCGCAGCCTGAACCGCCGTCTTGTTACTGCCAATGATGATATTCTTGTGTTCACGGTCGTCGACGGAGTCGTCCGATTCTTTTTTCTGCGATTTTTCCGTAAGAACATGAATTATGTGGTCAAGGCTCTTGTCGCTCTCCGCATGAAAATTTTGCAAAATTGTGAGCGCGTCCCGGGCTGTTGTCGCGTTGGCAACGGTACAACCCGAGGCGATAATATCGAGCGGGTCGCCTGGCACATCCGAGAGAATAAGGCTCACCAGACGCCGACCAGAGCAGAGACGGCGAAGACCGCCTCCTTTAACGAGACTGAGCTGTTTACGCACTGTATTAAGTTCGTTTATGTTAGCGCCGGCCCCGGAGAGAAATCGCGTCACGTAAAGTTTTTCGTCAAGTGTTATTTCCGGGATGGGAAGTGGAAGCAACGCACTGCCACCGCCGGAGACCAGGCACAAAATCAAGTCGTCAGGACAGGTGGCCTGTTCAAGAAGTTGAAGAATCTTGTAACTCCCTTCGACTCCTGCCACAGATGGTTCGTTGCATCCAGCGGCTCGGGCAGGCCAAAGTTCAATCGCCGTCGTACGGCCCGGATTTCCCTCGGGAATATTAACATGGCCCAGAATTCGTCCGGACTTCAGTAAAGAGGAGCAAGACTCTTCCAGTCCCTGGGCCATGGAGGCTGAGGCCTTACCCATACCAATCACGAACAGGCGGCCTTGGCTCCCGAGCGAATATTCCTGATTGGCAATTTTTAGAACCAGTCCGTCGTTACGGGTAAAACATTGCACATTTTTTGCAATCAGGGGCGCGGGAATAACGGCGTCGACTCCCGCCTGCCAGATTAACTTCGCATCTTGTATTGTTACATGAGACTTGATTGGCAATTTCATGTCTTGCTTTCTTTCAGGGCTCAATTTGAAGAAGTTTCATAAATTCCGCTTCCGAAAGAACAGGCACGCCCAATTGCTGTGCTTTCGTTAATTTACTCCCGGCCGACTCGCCAGCGATTACATAGTCAGTCTTTTTTGAAACCGACGAACTTGCTTTACCGCCGTGCGAGCGAATGAGATCTTCCATCTCTTCACGCGTATGGTGCTCAAGTGTACCGGTAACCACACACGTCTTGCCGAACAAAGCCCGCTCTTGCAGTTGTGATAATTCGCTTTTTTCGTCCTCTGTCAGTTCCCAAGGGAGTCCGCAAGCTCGCAACTCCTCAAGTTGTGCCAGCATGGCCTCGTCGTGGAAATACTCCCACAAATTCGACGCGAGCTTATCGCCAATATCAGGCAACAAAGCGATTTCTTCACGTGTGGCCTTTGCCAGCCGATCGAAAGAATGAAAGTGAGACATGAGCGTGTGCGCGGCCTTTTCGCCGATTCCGCGTATTGACAGAGCGCAAAGCAGTCGCGACGCCGGACGCCTCTTGCTCGCTTCTATGGCGGCCAGGAGATTTTCCGCTGATTTCCTGCCCATACGTTCCAATTGCATAAGTTTGTCAGTCGTTAGTCGGTACAAGTCGGCAAACGAAGTCACCAGAGGCGGCATCGCCAGAAGCCCTTCCTGCTGCTCGCTGGTCAACTGCTCCACCATTGCCGGACCAAGTCCATCAATATCCATGGCGCTTTTCGACGCAAAAAATTCGATTCGTTCACGCAAACGCCCGGGGCATTCGTTATTGACGCAACGAATGAAAACGCCACCAGGATCTTTTACGAGCGGCTCATCACAGGCAGGGCAACGCGAAGGAAAAACAAATTCCGGAACGTTCTCTTTGCGCAAATGTTTTTCGACCCGCACGAGATGCGGAATAATTTTCCCCGCCTTTTCTATAATGACCTGGTCCCCGGCACGCACGTCTTTTCTCGCGATTTCATCCGCGTTATGCAGACTCGCACGGGCAACAACCGTACCCGCAATGGTCACAGGTTCCAGTTCGGCCACGGGCGTTATCGTACCGGACTTGCCGATCTGAACGCGTATTTCCCGCACGGTCGTCGGCGCTTCATATTTTTCGAATTTATAGGCAATGACCCAACGGGGAGCTTTGGACGTTGCCCCTAAACGTTCACGCTGTTCAAAATCGTTGACTTTGAGAACAATTCCATCAATTTCAAAATCAAGTTCATGCAGTCGGGCAATCGTCTCGTTACACCAGTCCATGGCCTCTTCGAACGAATTGCATTTTTTGATAAATGGTGATGTGGCAAAACCGAAGTCGTTCAGCAGGTGCATGAAGTCAAGATGATTGGTAACGCCCAGCCCGTCCGTTACGCCCACGCTATGGGCAAAAAAACGTAGACGGCGCTCGGCGCACACAGCCGGGTCGTCCTGCTTGATACTGCCTGCGGTTACATTACGTGTATTGGCAAACGGCTTCTCACCACGCGCTGTACGCACCATATTCAGACGCACCAGATCCGTATTGGTCATATAGATTTCGCCGCGTACTTCAAGCGAGTCCGGGGCGCTCGGCGGCAATCGCAGAGGTACGTCACGAATTGTACGCACATTGGCGGTTATATCTTCACCGAAGCGGCCATCGCCCCGGGTCAGGGCCAGAACGAGTGATCGATTCTCATAGAGCAAAGACGCGGCAACGCCGTCTATCTTGAGTTCGCAGACCCATTCCAGTTTCTCGCCCGCAAGAAGTTTCTCCGTTTTCAGACCCCAACTGCGAAGCTCGCCTTCACTGTACGTATTCTCAATCGAGAGCATCTGGCGCTTGTGCTCAATGGGAGTTTTATCCTTCGAGATTTTTTCGCCCACTCGTTGCGTGGGCGAGTCCGCACGGACCAGGTCCGGATGCGACGCCTCAAGCTTCTTCAGTTCGCTAACGAGCCGGTCGTACTCCAGGTCCGTTAGCGAGCTGTCCTGCTCCACGAAATAAGCGTGGTCGGCCTCGCGTATCTGTCGAGACAGCGATTCAATTCGTTCGGCCGGCGTCGTCATAAAAGCAACCTCGAGTTTTTTTCAGGACAATCGGTTTCTGAAGTCATTGTAGTCGAATTGACGGTGCACGCGGAAACGGCCACCGTCAATTTCGGAATCGCACGAAACTATGGACGGCAGTTGTATGCCGTTAAACATTGTGTTTTTACAGGTCGTGTATTGCGACATGTCCTCCAGGGTCAGCCGGTCGCCTACCTTAAGCGGACGCGGGAAGAGGTATTCGCCGATTATATCTCCTGACAGGCACGTTTTACTGCCAATGATATATTTAAACATACCTTCCTCCAGCGGAGCATCGCAGTCTTCCACGTTGCGCCGCGCGCCGAGTATTTCCGGTGTATACGGCATCTCCAGCACGTCTGGCATATGCGCCGCTGCCGAGGTGTCGAGTATGACAACGTCCACCCCGTTCGGGTTTTCAATCACATCGAGCACGGTGGAGACGAGAAATCCCGTGTGGATAACGTGCGTTTCACCAGGCTCCATAATAACGTCAAGTCCATACTTTTCGCGGAAGTCACGCACGATTCGGCACAGACGCCTTACATCATAGCCCATTCGTGTTATGTGGTGGCCGCCCCCGAAATTTATCCATTTCACTTGCGGAAAATATCGTTCAAACCGCTCACAAACAACGCCGACCGTTCGCTGAAGTACGTCGGAACCCTGCTGGCACATTGTGTGAAAGTGCAAACCGTCAATTCCATCGAGTGCGTTCTCTCCCGCGTCCAGCAGACCTTCCAGCCGCACTCCGAACCGCGAACGCGTTGTGCACGGATTGTAGATCTCAAGTCCGACTTCCGAATATTCCGGATTAATTCGAAGACCCACTTCTATCTTTCGGCCGGCCCCTTCGACCACGTCGCGAAATGTGTGCCATTGCTCAAGTGAATTGAAGACGATATGGTCCGCAATCCGAGTCAGGGATTTCATCTCTTCCATGGAATAGGCAGGCGAATAGACATGAATCTCTTTCCCCTCGCCGAAATAGTCCTGGGCCAGTCGCGCTTCGTTCAAACTGCTCGCGGCCACCCCGGCGACGTAAGGAGCAATTTCGTCAAAGACGCCCCACGTCGAAAACGCTTTCAGAGCCAGGAGAATACGGCATCCGGCGTCGTCCTGCACCTCCTTCAAAATACGCATGTTCCGACGTATGAGTGCCCGGTCGATAATATAATACGGCGTTCGGGTCTCCAAGGCCGCGTAGTCGAAATTCGGATAATTAAAAACGGGATTCATCAAGGTTAGTTGTCTCCACTGGCACAGGGGTCGCGCGAAATGAGAAAGTCTTCAAACGAGGCCGCTGAAGGGAACGTTACTTGCCAGGGCAGCCCCCAGTCCCCAATCTCGCTCATGAACGGATCCGGGTCAAATTGCTCGACGTTAAAGACACCCTTTCCGGACCACTCGCCGGTGAGTACAAGTCGGGCGCCCAGAGCCGCAGGTACGCCTGTGGTATAACTTACTGCTTGTGCCCCGACTTCACGGAAACATGCCTGATGATCGCTCGTATTGTATAAATAACAGGATTTGGCCTGGCCCTCTTTCTCGCCGCTGACCCAAATGCCGATGCACGTCTTACCCACCGTCCGCGGACCGAGCGATGCCGGGTCAGGCAGCAGTTTTTTCAAAAATTGCAAGGGAATAATCTCGTGGCCTTCATAGACGACCGGGTCGATTCGCGTCATGCCGACGTTTTCCAGCGCCTTTAAGTGCATAAGGTACGATTGGCCAAACGTCATCCAGAATCGCATTCGCTTGACTTCCGGATAATGCTTCGTGAGTGATTCCATCTCTTCATGATACAAAAGATAGATGTCTTTGCTACCAATGCCGTCGGGGAACCGAAATTCCCGCTTGACCGAAAGGGGCTCCGTTTCCTGCCAGATCCCCTGGTCGTAATAGCGACCCTTTGCGGAGACTTCTCGTATATTGATTTCCGGATTAAAGTTCGTCGCAAACGGATAGCCGTGGTCGCCTGCATTGCAATCGACGATGTCGACATAATCCATGCGGTCAAAATAGTGCTTACGCACATAGGCCGTGTAGATGTTGGTCATGCCGGGGTCGAACCCGCACCCGAGAACAGCCGTCAGTCCGGCCTCTTCAAAATCCTTCTGCATGGCCCATTGCGGAGCGTAGCAAAAATGAGCTTCATCCGGGTGCTCATAATTGGCCGTATCAAGATAATGGACTCCTGTTTTCAGACACGCGGCCATGATTGTCAGGTCTTGATACGGAAGTGCAACGTTAATCAACAGTTGCGGACGCACCTTTTCGATCAGCGAGACAAGTTCTTCCACATTATCGGCATCGACCGCCGCTGTTTGAATCTTGCCCGGAAAATTCTTTATGTCGCCAACAATTGCGTCGCATTTGGCTACTGTACGGCTCGCCAGAGTAATTTCCTGGAATATTTCCGGATGCTGGGCACATTTATGAGTTACGACGCGGCCGACCCCACCGGCACCTATGATCAGAATTCGGTTCATTTTTTACCTCTTTCCCAAAAAACGACCCCAAAAAACGGTCCCTCACCGGCCACCAAGGTTCTTTTACTTCCCTATAACCGGCAAAAGCGTAAATAAAGATTGCATTATAGCAGATTTTTCAGGGGCTGAAAGGGAGGGCGAAGAGGACGTGACCTGACAGGCGACAACCGACTTGGTTTTGCTTATTGTGTGTAGTTTATCCATTATTACAGTCCGATTTGGCACACGCCGGTTTAACCCGGCCACGACGAAAACATTCAGTCGCCGTGACCGTTGGCGTATAACCCTCTTTCCGGTTTTCTTATAACTGGTTTAGTGCCAAGAGGAACTATTTGCTTGTCAAGTCAAAGGTAAATTGATTTCTTCCCTTGACAACTTCCACTTCAAATTCAGAAGAATCCTTGTCAAGATATTTCTCGGGCAAGGACTCGACCATGGCACTCTGGGCAATAGCCATCTGTGTCTTGCGGGGGTCCCCGTTGGGTAAATCGGTAACAGGCACCATCTTTTGAAAGTAGACTTTGTACCTTCCCGGCGAGGTCCCGTCCCCGCCTTTGCCAACGGAAGACGTCATTGTAAATGTGCCATTTGCATCGGTATAGCCGCCGCAGTCGCGACCCTGACCGTCTATGGCCGCGAACATAACAGAAACTCCCTTGACAGGTGCTCCATCCAAGGTCACGGTTCCTTTAATGTTTTGAAGATCAAACTCATTGCCACATCCACTCAAAATGCATGCCAGCATAAAACAACACAAGCCAACAATAAAGCAACGAACTTTAGACTGATTCGTTTCCCTTTTCATAAAAATTCTCCCTTCTGAGACGTACGTCGTTGACTGCCTGTGAGGTCTCGCGGCATGAAAAGCAACCCCGAGCCTCACGGTCAGTCTGATAATGTTACAACACCGAATTACAACGACACGCTTTCGCCGCCAGCACAAGTACCCATAGCTCCCCAAACTCCACACTTCGAGGGGCCGGTCGTTCCAGATGATTCCGAGAGGTTTCCAACGTCTATCGTATCGGAGACAAAACGAACCGACGCGTCCGTCATGGCCGCATTACAGCCGCCGCTGTGGAAACTCTGTGCGGATACTATTGTATTTGACATATAGGAACCGCCGCCACTTTCGCAAGAAGGAGCGTTTGGAGGCAGCATCGTCTGGAATCCCGTCCCAACCAGAGCACCACAGGCAAAGTTATGACCCAAAATGTGATTGTAGTTCGTTTTGCCGGCGCCCGAGGCAACCCACTCTTCCTTGTCGATTCCCTTGGACTCACCCAGAATCATGGAATGAGCGCCTTTGCGGCCCATGCATGCATTTCGCCCGTTGGTACCAATAGCCATTACACGCTTAATGTGCCCCGTCCCGTCGTACTTCATATTGCTGCCCATGACGATACTGACCGTGCGCTCCGAAAGCCACACGGTATTCGAGGTCCCGTCAAGACAGGTCGCCATGGTAACCCAACGGTCCACATTCTCCTGGCAGCTGAACATACCCCGAGTCATGGCGCCAGTTTTATCGTACCACCAGAACGGAATTTCCAGATTGCCAACGGAATTGTCGCCGTGACATGCCGCGTAGCTGGATCGCGAATATAGGCCTGCGTCCACCCAGACCGCTTCGGAATCAGAAGGGCACCAGTAGGATGGAATCGGCTTGTGATAGACCTTGTCCGTTGAGTTCGGAGCCTTTGAAGAATTTATCATGGGAGGAGTTCGCACGTTCAAGTGCTTAAAGCTTGAGGCACACGCGTTGTCATAGATCGCCGTCTGCTCAATATAGGGGAGAATCATCACCAAAAAAGATGAATTTGTCGAACTGCTCCAGGCGACCTTATTGGGCCAGGCCGTAATACCGCCTTGCGGGAACGCGCCATTGACGTCGTGATAGTTGTGTAGTGCCAACGCAATCTGTTTCAGTTTGTTGGTGCACTCCATACGCCTTGCCGCTTCACGCGCCGCCTGAACTGCGGGCAATAAGAGGGCAATCAAAATGCCAATTATGGCAATGACCACCAAGAGCTCAACGAGTGTAAAAGCGAGGCATCTCTTGAAAGTCGCCAGACTTCCCCCCCCCCCGTTTTAAACCGCATGCCCATCTTCCAGCGATTCTCCAGGTAACCACTCCGGTCTTGGCCTGGGCCAGGTTACACATCGGTTTGTCCAGTTTGTCTGTTTTCATAACACATCCTCCTGTAAGGGTTAATTAAAAGAGGGCGAAACAAGTCAGCCCTCTCGTCGAAAGGAACATTGTTGCTACCGACTCACTGTTTTTTCACGCATGCGTCTGAAGACTCAAGACCAGGGTACCTGGTGTCCGCATAACGGAAAAGCCAAGCGGGATCGATATCACTTCACGCCAAAGGCGCCCAAGCGTCAACGGCGTGAAACACTTCTTGTCTTAATATTTATTGGATTTTTGGCATGGGAATTTTTTCTCCGTTGCGTTGTCTTTCCTGCTCCTCCGGGTCCGTTGTTCCGTAGAAAACGGCGTTCAGGTCGATCCAGGTGGCAATGTCCTGCATTTCTTCCCTGGAAAGGACACTATCTTCGTGCCCCTTCTGGAGATATTTGACCAGTCGCGAGCCTAAGGCTCCATAGCGTCCGCCCGGCTCTGTTCTTTGTATCGTATTGCGACCGCCGAACCTGGGAATCCATGCCTGGGCCGTCCGGGTCGGGTCCTGTCCGTCATCACCCCAAAAGAGCTCGGACGAACCGCACAAGGCAATATAAGATTCGGTAAAATCGCCCTTGCGACTCCCTGTTAAATTGAGCCCGCCCTCTGTCCGCTGGCCATTGTGGCAGGAGATGCAGTGGCGATCCCAAATCGGCTGAACGGTGAGAACGTAGGAGAATGGACTGTTGCCCCATTTTCCTGGGACAAGTTGCGAGGGGTCCCGCAAACTCGCCTTGGGCCGGGATACTTCGCCACGCAAGGTTCCTTCACTGGAGGAGTAAACACTGTTCTCCCTGTTCTCATGGCAGCCGACGCACGAAACCTTTTCTCCACGCTGCAGGTAGGTCAGTGAACGCATTGTCTGGAACGCGAATCCGTTCTCGTCGAGCAACTGAAGTAGAAGAGGAGTCTCTGCCGGAACGCGAAAATGAGCGGAGCCATCGTCTTCCACCGGCGCGGTTCCCAAAATGGCACGGGCATTCTCCTCGCCTGCCAGTCCAACCGGAGGCTTGTCAGCATCGCGAGTCAGCTTGGGAAAAATCTGGACGACCCGAACTTCTTTTATGGAGCCGCGGGCAACCGAGCTGCCGAGTCCCTCATAAACATCGGTTATGGTCATTTCACCCCATGTGGGGGCATTAACGGCCGGTAACTGACTCGGGAGCACAGGAGGGGGCGACTGCGGGATGATTGGAATAGGATTGGAACAGCCAATTTCGGGGTCGCGATAGAGCAACTCACGATTGCCGTAGATATCGTACAGATAGATACCCAGCGCATTGACCCGATTGGCGCCGTCCACTTCCCAAACCAGAGGCCAGGGACTATAGGATACCAGAAAAAACTCTTCCGATAACGGGTAGGGCGAGTCGTAATACTCATTTATATTTAGGGATTCACTCTCCGGAAAAGGGACATCAGGCGTAATTCGCGTAAGTGCCTGAAGACCGTCCACGCCGGCACTCGGGTCCAGAATGGCGAGCGAGCCTCCTGTAATCGAATGGTGCGCCGAGGCGGTAAAGACGTATTTCTGACTGTTCGGAATGGGACGTGCCTGAAAGGTACAATGGGGAGAAGGCGTTGCGTTCCCCCAGACGGCAAGCGGGTTCGTCCCGTCCGGACGCGTTGCCCACAAATTCTGATGGGTTACCGCGTCGCGGTCAATGTAGTCCCAGCGTGAGTAGATGACTGTTCCGTTGTGCGACGTGACCGGGAACCACTCATTCGTATCGTGCCAGGAGAGCTGCTTGATGCAATCGCCCTGCGGAGATGTCCGAAAGAGTGTGTACACCTGCCAACGTTGGCCGAACGCCGGGTCGAAACATCGGGCATGTCCCTTGCGCCGCGTTGAACAGAAGACAATATCACCATCGGCCAACCAGTTCGGAGTAATATCGTCGAAGGAACCTGCTGTTATCTGCTTCAGGTCACTTCCGTCAACGCCGACTGTCCATACATGATAAAATCCTTCGTCCGGATCGTCGGCATGAACTTTCCACATATCGTACTTTTTGTCGGAAGACATGTCCACCCAGGAGAAGACAATTTTTTTCGCGTCCCACGACAGTTGTGGTTCCAGTACAGACCCTTGCTCCAGCTTACCGCCGGTTATGTCGCGACACAAGAGGGAACGGCCCGGCTCTTCCAGCAGGAACAGGCCACCGCCTCGCCGGGCACGCCATCCGTAATATTGCATGACACAGTGGGAATAATCAGCAGGGGCACGCTTGCAAAAGAGTATCTTGTCAAATTTCAAAAGGGGATTCGACAAGGCGATTCGACGTTTAAGTCCGCGAATCCTGGCGTACACCGTTTCGCACGCGACCGGATCATTGGGATCGGCGCTGGCCCGTTCGCCTGCCAAGTCCACCAGCGTCGCACGAAAACGCGACGTCTCCTTATCGTCCAGCGAATCCGCCAAATTGCTCAAAAGGAGATCTGCCGCTTTTTCATGCCGTTCGGCAGCCGTTAAAAAATCCTGGCCCGCGGCGCTGTCAAGTCCGTCTTCCCGAAGCCATTCCCTTTCAATCATGGCACTGAACTTCGACGCTAAATGATCCGGCGAGATAACGCTCTGGCTCGACGTACTTCGGTTGCCTCCCGCGTTCAGTGTCCACGTAATTTCCGGTATTGAATCAATCGAGATTTCGTCTGCGCTTAATGTCGCGGCAAACAAAGAGACGACAAGGAAAGCCGTCCAACGCGTTCTGCCTGATAACATGAATATCACCTTTCCTCATTCTCGTTAAGGAGCAACAGAGCACTGCCACCTCTCTGTTTGGCAAAAACGGTGTGTCGTCACAATAATTGAAAAATACCAAGTCCACACCACCAATAAAATTTATTATAACGAGCCGTTCAAGGAGAGTCAAGCATTTTCTATGACCGGTTTGTAGTATGGAGTGTACATTTTGTCTCACTGAAAACCTGTGAACCACTCAACAAACGATCCCATTACTTCTGTCGTTAAAAAGTCTGAAGAGCAGGGCTTGGGACGAGCGACATGGCGACACCGCGGCGCCCTTTGGCGTCGCCATTAGTTGCCGGCGGCGCTGCACCGTTTGTATTCCAGAACGAGCATGGTTATGTCGTCCGACTGCTCATGGTCGTCGGCGAATGTGTCAATTTCCGACTTGATAAAAGAGATCAGCTCCAGCAGATTGGCACGCGACGCATAGGGCGAGCCTAACGTCTCCTTGAGCCGGTTCTCGCCGAACATCTGGCCATTGCGGTCAAAAGCTTCGGTCACGCCGTCGGTATACATAAAGATTTTATCGCCTTCCTGAAGTTGGAAAACACTTTCTGAATATTCTGACAGCGGCATACCGGCCAAAACGAACCCGCCCGAGGACTCCATATATTCCACCGACCCGTCGGCGCGAATCAGAACCGGCGGATTGTGCCCAGCACTGACCGTGGTGAGTTTGCCCGTACTGATCTCAAGAATGCCAAGAAAAGCCGTTACAAACATGCACGCTTCGTTATTCTCGCACAGGTATGTGTTCGACCGCGTGAAAATCTGACTCGGTGTCAAACCGGACTCCGCGTAATTCTTTATTGCCGTCTTCGACGTCATCATAAAGAGAGCCGCTGGAATCCCTTTTCCGGAAACGTCCGCAATGACAATGGCCAGATGGTCATTGTCGATCAGGAAGAAGTCGTAAAAATCGCCGCCCACGTTTCGCGCTGTGTACATGGACGCATAGATATCGAACTCGTTTCGCGTCGGATAGGGCGGAAAGACGTTCGGCATGGCGGACAGTTGAATGGCCCGCGCGAATTCCAGTTCGTTATCAATTCGGGCCGCCGCGTCGTGAATCGCTTGTCGCAGAGCCTGTACCGTCGCGTTTATTCCCGCCGAAAGCGAAACGAACTCCTCGTTCGTAAAGACCTGGACTTTCTCTTCCAGATTCCCTTCGGTTATCCGCTTGAGCGATGAGTTTACACTTTCTATGCCAACAATGACGACTCGCTTAATCATCTCATTGACCAGCAGAAACACCGCACCGAAGAGCAGAAAATTCAGCAAAATCAGCGTAAAAGCATTCTGATCCCGACTCTCGAAGATTTCCGTGCTCGGCAGCAGACCGATAACATTATAATCGCCAATGCGCTCATAACAGCAGAGTGTCTTTACCCCTCGCGAGTAGACCCAGAATGTGCCTTGTCCTTCACGCAGGCGGCGAAACGGAATCCCAAGCGACAAGATGTTTTGCCCAGTCATTTGCGCATCCGCAATACTGACAATGCGGTCTTTTCTCGCCAGAACGATTTCGCCCGTGGCCCCTATTCCGGCCGCAATTGTCCGGTTGGCGGTCTCCGTTGGCAATGCAACCTCGTTCAAACGATCCGGATTATAGCAGATCAGCAGTGCCCCGGCCGTATCCAGACGGGTTGTGGCCGCGAGGATTCCCTGGCCCGGGAAAACATCGACCAGCCGAAATTCCGGGTCTTTAAACTCCTTCTGGATCGTCTCAATAAAATTCTTATCAATCGTCGTTTGACCCGTGGAGCTATCCACTTCCGCCTCAATGGCCCCGTCGCCATCAAACAGAATGGCATGCTCAATTTGGGCGGCGACAAGAATCTGCCGCATGAGGTCGCTATCATTCAGGAGCTCCTTATTCGAACGCAGTGTTCCTGCCAAGGCACTGACCTTATCGACCGCTTCCGCCTCGAGATGAGCCAGAACCGTCTGACGGTAGTCGTTGTTTTTTGCCAGTTGAGCGACTACTTCCGCGATCTTCCGATTGATCATTTTTTCGGCGGCAAGCTCCGCCTGTTGCGTCTGCAAATAATACGAGATGCAAAAAGTAAAGGTAAAAGCAATGGCCACAAACACGAAGAGCCACTTATGAAAAATTTTGCGCATTGAACTGTATGATTTATCGTTAAGGAATTCATGTTATCAACGTTATTGCATAAGGGGGCTGGTCCCAATGCACAATATCTATTTTACCCGAAAAAAACTGCTTTTGCAACCGAAAAGTTCCCAAATTTTCTGTTTTCTTTAAATTGTACCCGGTTTTTTGGTAAAATGGGAGAGCAAAGAGCCTACAACCCTTGCCGAACGAGGCGATTTCTGTTATTATAGTGTCTGCAAGCGGTCGCCATGGACGTGTTAACGGCCGGCCGTTCGTCGCCGGAAGGTTGCCCGGTTCGCAATCTCCCGGGGAAAACGCCAGTGGCGGCATAACCTTTGAATGAGCTTAGATTTAAGTGGGAATTAACACGATAGAGCACGGTCATGGTCAAGAAAAAAATCCTGTTCATCATACCAACGCTGGACCGCAGTGGAGCCGAGAAGCAACTCGTGCTCCTGGCGACCGGACTGCCCCGGGACGAGTTTGAGGTTCACGTTGCCCTGCTTACCCGAACGGGCCCGCTGACCGCCGACCTGGATGCGGCCGGTATTCCCTGGACACTCATCGGGAAAAAACGTAAAATCTCGTTCTCCGCCTATTTACGTCTCAAACGACTCATTCGCAAACTGCAACCGGACATTGTCCATACGTGGCTTTTTGCCGCTAATGCGTACGGTCGAAAGGCCGCCTTTGCCTGTCGCGTTCCGCGGGTGATCTGTGGCGAGCGGTGTGTCGACCCCTGGAAGTCGCCTCTCCATTTCCTCATTGACCGCCAGCTGGCCAAAAAAACCGATACCATTGCGGCCAATAGCGACGGCATTCGTGATTTCTATGTCCGGCACGGTCTGCCTGCCGATCGCTTCGTCGTAATACCCAATGCGCAGCCCACTCCGCCGCCGTCGCCTTGGTCCCGAGCGGAACTTCTTAACTCGCTTGGTATTGCGTCGCAAGAGACCGACGCGTTTGACCCGTCGTCCGGTCCGTTCCTTATTGGAATTGTTGCCCGACTCTGGCCCCAAAAGCGACTTCAAGAGGCACTTTGGTCCTTCGACCAGTTAAAATTTATGGGCATCGATTATCACGGTATAATCATCGGAGACGGCCCGGAACGCGATCGACTCCTCCGCTATCGGGAAGAACTCCTGCTCAACGACCGGGTTCATTTCCTCGGTCATCGCAACGATGTTTCCAACTTCATGCCGCACTTCGACCTCCTTTGGTGCACCAGTGCCTATGAAGGCCAGTCGAATTCCATTCTGGAGGCCATGGCCGCCGGTGTGCCGGTGATTGCCTCCGATATTCCCGGCAATCGAGAGCTGGTTGTCCCTGGTCAAACCGGCATGCTCATACCGGAATTCGACGGCGACCGCCAACGTCGTCGCACTGCCGTTACGCATCAATCCTTTCTCCTCCTGCGACCGGAAGGATACGCCACACGCAAGGCCATGGGAATCGCCGCAAAAGCTCGCATCCGCGATGAATTCTCACTCGAAAAAATGATCGCTCGATATTGCGAGTTGTACCGACGGTAAGTTGTATTAAAAATAACAATAATAACGACAATAAAGAGACTTCGCCACCCCGAGGAGTGACTGTCCCAAGTTTACAAAGGTGGAATTGTATGAATGACAATCATTTAAATATTGCCCAGCGGCTTGTTGACATGGCCCAACAGATACCCGATAATATCGCCATAGCGCAGCCGGAGTTCCGTGGCAAACGGCCCCTTCGCAACCCCTACGGCAAACGTGTCTATCGCGTCGTTACCTTTCGCGAACTCGACGCCGATAGCGACCGCATCGCCTGGGCCATGCGACACAATGGCCTGAAGCCGGGCATGAAAATCGCCCTTCTCGTCCGACAGGGAATCGACTTTATTACCCTCGTCTTTGCCCTGTATAAAGCGGGTGCCGTTCTCATACTCATCGATCCCGGCATGGGCCTGAAAGGGATGTTGCGCTGCCTCAAAGAGGCGGAGCCGGACGGTTTCGTGGCCATTCCTGCCGCAATGGCCGTGCGTCTCTGGTATCGACGCTGGTTCCCCAAGGCAAAATTCTTCCTGACCGTTGGTCGACGCTGGGGCTGGTCCGGCATGACCCTGAAACAGGCACGCGAGGAAACCTCGAGTGAACCGCTCTGCCATCCGACGGCTCCCGACGACCCGGCCGCCATTATCTTTACCAGTGGCAGTACCGGCGTAGCTAAAGGCGTCCTCTATACCCATCGTATTTTCGATACCCAGGTCAGTCAAATTGCTGCCCGACTCCAGATTAAGCCGGGCGAAATTGATCTGGCCGGCTTTCCCTTCTTCGGTCTCTTTAACGCCGCGCACGGGACGACTGCCGTCCTGCCTGATATGGACCCGACCCGACCTGCTCAAATCAATCCGGAACTCTTTCTGGAAGCCGCTCGCGACTGGAAAGTCACCCAATCGTTCGGCTCTCCCGCCCTCTGGAATCGCGTAACCGACTATTGCCTGGCTCATAATATCCGAATTGCGACTCTCAAGCGTGCTATTTCCGCCGGGGCTCCCATTCAGTTCTCACTCCTTGAAAAAATGAAAAAATGCATTCATCCCGAAGGCGAGATCTATACTCCCTACGGCGCGACCGAGGCACTTCCCGTTGCCGTGATTTCCGCCACGGAAGTCCTTACGGAAACCCGCCCGAAAACGGAAGCGGGCGCCGGAATCTGCGTTGGGAAAAAATTTCCCACTCTGCGATGGAAAGTCATTACCATAACCGACGACCCGCTCGATTGGGACGAACTTGAAGTCTGTCTCCCAGGCACGGTTGGCGAACTGCTCGTCTCCGGTCCCCAGGTCACACGCCGCTATGTAACCCGAATCGACGCCAATGCCCTGGCAAAAATTGTGGACCAGTCCGGGACCGTCTGGCATCGCATGGGCGACGTCGGTTACCTCGACGACCAGGATCGATTCTGGTTCTGTGGTCGCAAGGCCCATCGCGTCGTCTCGGAACAAGGCTCCTTCTTCTCCATACCGTGTGAGTCCGTAACGAATCGCAGTCCGAAAGTACGCCGCTCGGCGCTGGCCGGTATACCCCTGCCTGGTGCTCGACAGACGAATCTGCGTATTCCGGTCATGATTGTCGAGCCAAAGCCGGAGTACTGTCCGAAGAACGCGTCCGAAAAGGAATTCTTTTTGTTGGAAATGCGTGTGCTCCTTAAGAATGCCGCACTTACCCGCGAGATTAACCACGTCCTCATCCACCCGAACTTCCCTGTTGATGTTCGACACAACGCCAAGATTAACCGGGAAAAACTCTCCGAATGGGCCGCGACCCAAATACACTAAGTTGCAAAAGCCGCCCGTGTCCTGCCGCGCGGTAGGAGGATTCAACATTGCTATAAAAACCGAAGGGAACCATTAATATCAATAAGTTATCTATCCTTTGCATATGGACAAATCGTCAAAAAAATAAATATAAATCGTCAATAGAATTCGCTTGACAAACGTTTTTCGGCATGATATAATGAGTTTCGTCAGTGGCAAGGTACTGCTGTATGGCTTAAAAAGTTTTTTAAATCCTTAGAGCGTGCGGCTTAGTTGTGACTGTAGCGATCAACCCTGTTTACAAAAGGAGCTTTATTATCATGAAGAACACGGCATGTAGAAGGAAGAATTTCTCGAAACAAGAAGGACCATGCTTATTCCGATCAAATGAGGTGCGCTGGCAGTCAGGCTTTACGCTCGTGGAACTGTTGGTCGTTATTGCGATCATCGGCATTTTAATCGCGCTCCTCCTGCCAGCGATCCAAGCGGCGCGGGAAGCGGCCAGTCGCATGCAATGCACGAACAATATGAAACAACTTGCAATTGCCACACACAACTACCACGACGCACATCAATCTTTTTCGCGTAACGAGATTCACTCGGAAACAGAGAACTGGGACGTCGCTTTTGCGGGCAACCACGGAAGTTTTCTCGTTGGTTTATTGCCGTTCATGGAGCAGTCGTCGCTGTACAGCAGCTGCCGATTCGATATTGCGACGGAACTCAGCTTTACCGCAGACAAGAAATTTATTTTTGAATATTGGCTTGACGATTTGGTCTGTCCATCCTCGGACTTCGGCAAGGAATATATAAACCCGGTCGCTGCTTCAGAGGACGAAGCAACGCGAAGAGCGCAACTTGTCGGCGGGTATAACGACGGGAATCGCGCCATTAGTTACTATTCACTTTGCATCGGAAACGTCAACTTCGCCCCGTGTGACAGTGTCTTTGGCAATAACACTTTGGATGGCTACTGCAATCTTGTACACGGAGGTAACTGCACCAATGGGAAGAACACTTCCGGTGTCTATGCCCATGCAACCTGGGCAGCTGGAATGACCGATATTCTGGACGGCACGTCCAATACAATTCTGCACGGCGAAATTCATCCGGTGGTTGGAGTCAACGCTCACGTCTTTTGGGGTGGCTGGACTCATCCGAACTCTTATTGGCATTCCACAGTCTGCCCCATTAATGCGGGTGCGACGAAATATCCGGGCACTTGTGCCTGTCCAACGGCCGGCGGCGGCTGGGCGTGCGATCTTGGCTACGCCTCGCGGCATCCAGGAGGCGCTAACTTCTCCTTCGCCGACGGCAGTGTCCACTTCCTCTCCGATACAATTGAGTACAAGGTCTATCAATATCTCGGCTCTCGTTACGATGGACAAACGGTTAAATTTTAACGAAACGTGAATATTCCTTTCATGATTTATTAAATGACGAAAAAATTGACGACAAAAAAAGAATAAAGGGTAATACCATGAAAACAACTCTAACGAAAAAAGCCTTTACGCTGGTGGAATTACTGGTGGTCATTGCGATTATCGGAATTTTAATCGCACTGCTGCTTCCCGCGGTCCAGGCAGCGAGGGAATCGGCCCGACGCTCACAATGCACCAACAATATCAAGCAGTTGGCCCTGGCCTCACAGAACTATCACGATGCCCATAAATGCTTCTCACGGAATGAAATCGCCCCGGCACCACCAGGACCCAATGCCTGGCTTCATGGCATAAACGAACCCACCAACCATGGCAGCTTTCTGGTCGGTCTCCTGCCCTTTATGGAACAGACCTCACTTTATGACAGTTGCCGTTTCGACGGCTCAACTGAAGTTTTGAGTTTTACGTCCGACAATAAATTTGTATTCGAGTATTGGATTCCGTCTTTATTGTGCCCGTCCTCAGACCAGGGCGCGGAATACTTTTTTCCGGTAGACGCGTCCAGTGATTATGAAACACGTAAGGGGGAACTCATTGGCGCCGCAGGCGAAAATATCACCAAGAATCGTGCCATGAGTAACTACTCCTGTTGTATCGGCAATGTAAACTTCAATACATGTGATTCCATTTTTCATAATAGCACTCTGGCCGGATACACTACTACCGTCCGTGGCGATGATTGGTCCGGTCCGAAAAATTCCGGTATTTATGCGCACTTCGGGTGGGCTGCCCGTATGCAGGCTATTTCTGATGGTACCTCCAACACGATCCTGCTTGGCGAAATCCTGCCAAAGGCGGAAGAAAACTTCCATACAATCCAGGGAGGGTGGATGCACGGAAACTCCTACTGGCATTCCACCGTCTGCACAATCAATACTGGTACGAAGAAACATGCCGGTGTTTGTGGTTGTCCTGTCATTGACGGATCCGCCAGTGGCTGGGCTTGCGACGTTGGCTACGCTTCGCGTCACGCAGGAGGCGCTAACTTCGCCTTTGCCGACGGCAGTGTCCACTTTATTTCCGAAACGATCGAATACAAAACATTTCAATATATGGGTGCCCGGGCCGATAAACAAACGATCAAATTCTAATACGGATTGCAGGTCACAAAGGGCAAATACAACTCCAAAAAAACAGAAAAGGTTTAATCATGTCGTTTAGAACAATTACACATTTGTTGATCGTTTTCACTTTGTTGGCATTCTTCATCGGCTGCGGCGCCAAAGGTCCCAAGCTTTGCAAGTGTACGGGAACCGTTACACTCGATGGCGCCCCGGTCGAAAAGGCCACGGTCTGCTTTACGAACACGAGTATGTCGGCACCCGCTTCCGCACAAACGGATGCCCAGGGTCACTTTGAACTTCAATCGCAGGCCGGGAGCTTTCAGGTGGCCATACTCAAGCTTGAAGGGGGCGCCACGCCGGAGAATCCCTACGCCCCGAGCAAGCATCTTCTTCCGGAGAAATACGCCAATGGCCAAACGAGTACCCTTACCGCCGAGGTCACCGGCACTGCGGCAAACGACGTTTTTCAGTTCGATTTGAAAAAATAGTGCCACTTTCTGCCCGTGATCCTATTTTCACGCAAACGCCTGATTTCTCGCTGAATCAGGCGTTTTTTATAGGAATTGCGGACGGATCGTCAAAAAAATAAATATAAATCGTCAACGAATTTTGCTTGACAACTCCGCCTGAAACGGGTATACTAAAGTGTGAACCCGCTGGGAGTACCTGCCTCTCTGACCCGATTCCAATTCAAGGCGGTATCCAAAATTTTAACAAAGGATTTTGATGATGACAACTGTAAGAAAAAATACTTTGAGTTTTAGTAGTCTGTTTCATGTTGCTGTGGTGGTCCTGACGATTTTCGCCTTGTCTGCTCGGCCGTGCCGCGCGGAAGAGTCACCTTTTATGACTCCTATCTTTGGTGACCGGCCCAATGTTGTCAAGTTCGAGTCAACGACAGCTAAAGCGGTACGCGTTATGATTCATGCCTGGAATTTTGGCGACGCCCCATGCTTCGATGAACTGGAAATCTATCAGGAAGAGACGCCGGATAATCTGGCTCGCATCAGTGGCATTGTTGTCTCCGCGTCGAGCTGTATTGAAGGCTATAGCGACCATACCATCGCCCACCTCAACGATGGTCAATACGGGAACGCCGTGAGCTGGATTGCCAAGCCAGGCGACGCTGCACCATGGGTACAATATGTCTGGCCGGAACCAGTGACCTTCGACCGTGTCGTCTTTTCCCGGGACCGAAATCGTCAATATGGCGATCGCGTTCCGAAATCGCTGGAAGTACAAACAAGTCTGGACGGCACGACCTGGCAAACGGTATACAAAAGTTCTGAAAACGCTATTGTCGTTGACCAGCCTGTGCGAACGGATGCCTATTCCCATTGGTATTCAGAGGTCCCTTGGGGCGAAGCCATTGACCTCGTGCCGGCTGACACGGTGGAAGAATCCGTTTCCCCGGACGAGGCACTGCTTCGCGGAGCTTTCCTGGCGGAAGAAATTGCAAATTTAAAAATGTCCGGCTTCGGCGATGTCCAGCGCCATTTGCGACAGCGACATTATCCGGAATTCGTGGAACCGCAATTTGCCTGGGAAAACACCGTTCCATTGCCCATTGCAAAGAATGATATTGACGCTCTTACGCTCAACGAGGATTCGCTCTGGCAAAAGGCGTCTGAAGTGACCGTCCACACAACAGCCGGAGTCGATCGATGGTCTGCCGGTCCGCTTCTTTCGCACAAGCTCTCCGCAATCGCGACAGGCGAGAAGCTCTTCCTTTGCATTAAGGCGAATCGCCTCCTGTCACGCCATTTGGCTATGGTCACGCTGGAAAATGCCGGTTGTCGCGGTTTGCTCGTACTCACCAACGAGAATAAAGTTGTTTGGAAATGGGTTGATAATACTCCGGCCGGCGTGAAAGACCAAATCGTTGAAATCGAAAGTCAATTTGACCCAGCGACTCTGACCACAACGGTTGCTCTGCCATTAAGCTGGTTCCCGGAATATGACAAACGCGGACTCGCTGTTTCTCTCGGAATGGGCGGCCGATGGAGCGAGCCAGGTGGTCACCCGGTTCATCTTCTCCCCGCCAATTTCTCACTTCGGGCACAATTCACGAAAACGGGATTTTTTGTCGTCGACCTGACGTCCTTCGCCGATGCTCCCATCTCACTGATGGCAAACTCCATTCGCAAGCCGAACGGTCTGTTGCAAAATAAACTGGCCGACTGGTCACAGCGGATTGACCTGATTCCTAACGAAACAAAATCCATTGAACTCCCCTCGCAAACCGGATTAACCGGCCCGGAATTCCATCTTGGAATTTGTGACGCGAACGCTTCCCAATACGAACTCGTCTGCTTCCGGTACGACCCGTGCGAACGTGTTAGTACCCAGCTACAGGACATCGTTGCGCGCGGGACGGCACTCGACCCCAATACCGTTGAGCATCTCCACTTCCGCAAGCAAATCGCAATCCCTGGCGCCGTGAATCCACGTTACAACGATATAGCCAAAGAGCTTGTGCAACTCGCCAACGTCGAGTCTGCACAAAAATACCAATCGCCCGAGGAAGCCGACCCGAATGTAAAAACACTCTGGGATAAATTCAATATCCTGCAAAAAAATCGCAATGAACTTCAATCATCCGGAACCGCAACAGATTCACAAATTCGCAATCTGTTCCTGCAACTGCGTCTGCTTAAACGCGACTGCTTCCTGACTAATGAAGAATTTCATCCGCTTACAAAAATCCTGTTCAATAAGCGTGGTCCGTTCCATCCTTCGCACAATTACAGTGACCTGTTCGACTCCGAATGGAATCCGGGCGGTGGCGTTTGCGTGCTCTCCATTCCGCAAAACGAACAGGGGCGTCTGGAACCGGAAAAAGCCGTCTGTGAACAGCTTATTAATGCCGGCGATGGTGTTATTCGTAACCCGTCTCCTTCGTTCGATGCTACAAAAATATTTTATGCCCATCGCGTTAACCGGGAAGAATATTTCCGCATTTTTGAATACGACTTGGCATCAAAAGAAGCACGACGTATTAGCGCCGATGGACCGTTCCATGACTTCTGGCCAACGGAACTTCCGGACAATGGTCTGGCATTCGTCTCGACCCGTTGCAAAAAAAAGTTTATTTGCTGGCGTCCCCAGGCATTTGTTTTGCATCGCATGGAAAAGGATGGGACCGGGATCCGTGAACTCTCGTATGCTGACCTGACGGAATTCGCGCCGAGTGTTAAAGACGACGGTCGGCTACTCTGGACACGTTCGGAATATGTCGATAAAGGCGCGGATTACGGACACACGCTCTGGACCATCCGAATCGACGGGACCATGCCGGAACTCGTTTACGGCAACACGATTAATCTGCCTCAAGGATACGCTAACGGCCGTGATGTTCCGGATACCCGCGAAGTCTGTACGATTGGTATCTCCCATTTCGGCGACTTGAACGGTCCGGTCCTTCTGCTCGATACCATGAAAGGCCCACACGATCCGGCGGCCATGCAGGCTATTACGCCGGATGTGCCCTGGCCTGGTTACTGGGCGCCAACCGAAACCTTCCGGGAACCGGTTCCCATCTCACGCGATGTCATTCTCGTTGCCTATGCTCACAATCATCGGTTTGGCCTTTGGCTTATCGATCGTTACGGTAATCGGGAAATGATTTATCAGGACCCCTCTATCGACAGCATTTGCCCGCAGCCATTCCAGCCGCGCGACGTCCCACCGGTCCTCCTGGGCAGTATCAATCCGTCGCTCGCCGAACGCGGCCTGGGCCAGTTCTCCATTGCGAACGTCTATCGCGGACTGGAAGGTCAGGTCGAACCTGGCATCGCAAAATATTTGCGAATCTGTCAGGAGCTGCCCACCTGGCTTGACCAGAACGAGAACGGTACGTATCGCGCCGACCACGACCCGTTTGAAGAATGGTACGCCGCGCCGACTGATATTCTGCAAGGGGCATTCGGCTGGCCGAGTTACGTTGCCAAAGGCGTTATTGGTACTGTCGAAATTCAGGAAGACGGCTCCGCAGATTTCCTCGCGCCGGCCAATAAGGTTCTCTTCTTCGAGCTACTCGACGAGAACTATAATGAGATTCAGCGTATGCGATCGGTCATTCAACTTCAGGCAGGCGAGCAGCGGTCCTGCATCGGTTGTCATGAAAGCCGTCTTATTACGCCCGAAGGCAAGCTGACTATGGCCTCACGTAATCCCGCCGCAGAACTTGTTCCGCCGCCTTGGGGCGCTGGTCCTTTCGCTTTCGAAAACGTGGTGCAGCCGGTCCTCGATAAGAATTGCGTTGCCTGTCACACGCCGGACACGATGGCAAAAAGTGCCAAACAACTCGACCTGACCGGGACTCGCGACGCCAATAAGATTCCAAACTCCTATCGCTGGCTCATCAAAAGCGGGACCGTCCATTATTTCGATTATTACTGGGGCGGCGGCGTCACCACCAAAGTTCAGCCCTACTCCTTCGGCACCTTTAAGAGCAGCCTGTTCACAATTTTGAAAGACGAGAATCACAAAGACGTCGCCTTGACCTCGGAAGAGGAGCAAGCGATTAAATGCTGGATCGACTTTAACGTACCGCTTTGGGGCGACTACACCCAACGGTCCAAGCGGCCTTAATTAAACGTTCGCACCAGGTTCCCGACTGCCGGCCAGCCCGGGGACCTGGGTGTATCAAAAAACATAAATTGTACAACAAATGAAATACCGGCGCTCTGCTACCTTGTTTTATTGCTTATCTTTGTGGACAAAACGTCAAAAAATAAATACAAATCGTCAATAAAATTCGCTTGACAAACAGTTTTCACGGTGTTATAATGGATTTTGTAACCGTTGGGTAAACGACTTTGCCCAACGCAAGAGGGTACTTTGCGGTTATGTTGTCGCATGAACGGTGAAGGTGCCTTATTCAGCTAACACCATTTTCACAAGGAGTTTACACCATGAGAACAAGAAACTTCGAACGAGCGCAGCTGTTAATCCGGGGGGGGGGGGAAGACTAGTCAAAGTACTCCGCCTTGCCGATTTTTATGCCCGTACATCTGCCCATGCCACGAATCGCATACGGCGGTGGCTCGCCTTTACCCTGGTCGAGTTGTTGGTTGTTATAGCGATTATTGGGATTTTAATCGCTTTACTGCTCCCCGCGGTACAAGCGGCTCGAGAAGCGGCCCGACGCATGCAGTGCACGAACAATCTCAAACAGATTGCTATTGCCGCGCACAATTACCACGATGTCCACGGCAAATTTTGTCCCGGCAACAGCTGGCTCAAATCCCTTGCCGATACGCAAACCGGAGATTGTGTTTTCTCTTGCATGCAGCCCAACGGCGAAAAAATCTATTGCGGAATGATCGGCTGGCCCGCGTTCCTGCTCCCCTTTATGGAAGGCAGCGCTACCTATTCCATCATCGATTTCATTTCGCCCGCCTATACAGACCATGTGGGTTTCCATTGGGGGAACCATGAGGAGAACGATCCGTGTGGCGACAGTACGAACACCGATAAAGTAACCGCGTCTCGGAGCACACCATCCTCCCTGCAGTGTCCGTCCTCGCCCAATCGCGACGCCGGTCAAAAGGATTATGGGGCTAATGGTTACAATGCATATCCGGAACGAACACTCTCCGGTGCGGTAACATCAAATCACGATACACATGCACCGCTAAGTGGCTTGTTTTGGGCCAATAGCAATGTGGAAATCGGCGATATCCTTGACGGAACTTCGCACACGTTCCTGTTCCTGGAGCAGACGCACCAGCCGCGGCCCTTTGACTATATCGAGGTTGAAACATGTCACGTAAGTCAGGAATATTCCAATCCTTTCTTTTTTGTGAATCATTCAGGCCCCGGCTATGTTACTGGAACTTTGTGCAATAATCGGAATTTACCCTTGAACCCTATATGCGAAAATTTGGCTGGTCGCCATGCCCGATCCTGGCATCCGGGCGGAATTAATGCCAGTATGGCCGATGGTTCCGTGACATTCGTTTCCAATACGGTTAATTTCACTGTGTACATGGCGACCTTTACCCGTTGCTATGCCGGACATCCGTCGTCCGGCGGATGTCCCTATTACGGCGGCGGTACAGAAACAGTACGATAAAAACTAAAAAAAGAAAGAGAAAGAAAAATGAAGAGATTGCAAAAAACAGGTTTTTATCGTACGGCCCCCATTTGTGCCCTGGCTCTGGCTGCCCTGGTGCTAACCGCCTGTCTGACAGGTTGTGGGAGTCAGCCCTACAAGGTTGTTCCTGTCGAGGGAACCCTGACCAGTGCCGGTCAGCCCCTGGCTAATTGTGTTATACAATTCAAGCCTGCTGAAGGTCGTTTGAGTTCGGCCAAGACCGACGAAAACGGCCACTTCAAAGCACAGTACAGCAGTGATACCGCTGGCATTCAAGTTGGTGAATGCCGCTTGTATCTGGTCAATGTTGGCGGAACTATAACAGGTCCCGGTAAATTTACCTATACACCGGAACAACAAAAGTTATTGGAAAAATATGGGACGTCCACAGAAGGCTTTCCTGTAACAATAACAAAAAAAGATAAAAATATGGTAATTGACCTGCCATGATTTCAATGTGTTGGTAACCCGAATGTGCTTTGACTTTCGAGAATCAGCGAAGGTCAAAGCACAAAATTAACTCAGTTTTTGGAAAAAAGATTATGAAAAAGACCACTTCGCGAGTTTGTATTGATAACGTTCATTGGACCTTGTTCCTGCCATTGACTTTGCTGGTTATGGTATTTTTCGATACCATAAATGTGCCAGGAGCAGAGAAAAATGACAAGACGTACACAATGCGCGCCGTCTGGTTCGACGAAGGGAACGTCAAGGCAACCAGCGAATATGGTCAACAGGCATGCATTATTAATAACGGTCAATATCCCAACCGGGCTGAATACCGGATTCAGTTTCCAGAGTCGGGCCGTTACGCGCTATCCATACTCTATGCGGCGTTCGAATCACGGCCGACGGAAATTTACCTTGACGGTCAAAAACTGGCCGACGCGACTGCCGGGACAACTGGCGACTGGTCCACAGAAACCGCCCAATGGGAATGCGTTACAGAATTCGAAATTTCTCAAGGGGAACATACCATTGCCATAACGCGCCCGGACGCTTGTATTCCGCACATCGTTGCCTTGCGACTGGAGCCCCAATTCGAGATGAACGCAAACTGGCAGACCCCGCGCGAAATTATAAAAAGCTTTCAGCAAACAAGATTGACGACCACAGCACACGCGCCTGGCGACTGGTTCTGGGAAGTTGCCGACGATCGCGCTGCGAAACAGGAGAGTGGCCTGACCTTTACCGACCATTTTGGCAATGAAACCATAACGGCCCTGGTTCCGCAAAACGAATTAACGTTTACGATTATTGAAAAACCCGACGTTACACCGGCCGAAATTGACCTGAATAATGAACTCGACTATCGACCGGAAATGTTTGTTCAAACGCCACCGGAAGATGAAAATAAATTTATCGTTCGCGTTTCCCGAACATTAACTGACGAGTCTCCCGCCAAATCCATTCTGACAGATCCCATGGATTTTACCATAACCCCCGCACGATATCGCCTGCTGATCGAAAAATGCCAATCGCTGCTTTCCCGGTTAACGGAAAATTTTGGCCGCGAGGAAATTGAGGAATTATACGGCGCGTCACTGGCTGACCTGGAGCAAACGCTTTCCACACGTTCCAAGACAGACTTCGCTTCCGTGGACAAACTTGAAATCGCCACCACATTTTTTGACACGATTCACAAATATGCAACGCTGGCACGCTCGAATCCTCTCCTTGACTTCGACGATCTGCTCTTTATTCGTCGTGGTGCCAACGACCTTGGTCTGGTCAATAACTGGGTGAGTAACAGTGCCATAAATGGTCGCGGTTTCGACGACGCCCTCTGCTGCCTGAAATTGCATAACAAAGAAAATGCAACGAAGGATCCGGAGGTGATTTTCAAACCGGAATTTCCCGCGTTCATTGGTGATATGGACCTTCATTTCGACGCCGGCCGCCTGCTCTTTAGTTCGGTAAATCAAGAGGGACAGTGGAATATCTTTGAAACGAATCTTACGCGTGGCGACGACGATTCCCTGGCCGCCTCACCTGCTGCGCCGCTCTTACCCTATCTTCCGGAAGCTAATGCCTACGACGGGTGCTATCTGCCGGATGATTCCATAATGTATACCTCCAGTGCTTGTTACATATCCGTGCCTTGCGTAAACGGGGCGACACGGGTAACCAATATGTATCGTCAGTACAACGACGAGCAGAAAACCATACGACGTCTCACTTTTGACCAGGAGCATAATTGGTGCCCCGTCGTTATGGAGGATGGTCGCGTTATGTACCAGCGATGGGAGTACGCCGACGTTCCACATGCCCATGCTCGCTTGCTCTTTCTCATGAATCCCGACGGCACCAATCAGGCGTCCTTCTACGGTTCCAATTCCTATTGGCCCAATGCCATGTTTTATGCCCGGCCCATTCCGGAAGAGCCGACGAAATTCGTTGCCGTTGTTGGTGGTCATCATGGAGTGTCACGCATGGGCGAACTCGTTCTCTTTGACGTTAAACAAGGGCGAAAGGAAGCACAGGGAGCGGTCCAACGCATCTGCGGGACCCCGCGCATTGTTGCCTCAAAAACAGATCCAAAATATGAGGATACACTTATTGTCGATTGCCTGGTTAACGAAAGTTTTCCGAAATTTCTGCACCCCTATCCACTAAGCAGCGATTATTATCTCGTCTCTGCGAGTCTGACACCAGGCGACGGCTGGGGTATTTACCTGGTCGATACCGACGATAATATGATTCTGCTTTCGAAGGAAAAAGGCTTTGCGAATTTTGAGCCTGTTCCACTTCGTGCAACGCAGCGTCCGCCGGTGATCGCCGATCGCGTCGATACAACGAAAGAGGATGCCACGGTATTTATCGCTGATATCTATGTTGGGGACGGACTCAAAGGCGTGCCACGCGGAACTGTTAAAAATCTGCGACTTTTTACCTATAACTACCTCCTTCCCTATATGGGCGGACCACAAGGTTGTGTCGGTGCGGAAGGTCCTTGGGATATTCGTAATACGCTCGGAACGGTTCCTGTTGAGCCTAACGGGTCGGCTATGTTCACTGTTCCGGCCAATACGCCCATAGCGATTCAGCCACTTGACGAAAATGGCAAGGAAATTCAACTTATGCGAAGCTGGTTTACCGCCATGCCCGGCGAAGTACTTTCCTGTATCGGATGTCACGAAGACCAAAACAGCGTTTCTCCCAACTCACTCGACCCAACGCTCGTACAGCGTATGAGGGCAACAACAATTGATCCCTGGTATGGGCCGCAACGTGGATTCTCCTTTAAAGAGGAAGTGCAACCGGTCCTCGATCGCTATTGCATTGCCTGTCACGACGGCAGTACAGATTCGAATCTTTCGGCATTTGACCTTCGCGGATTGGATAATATAACCGATTACGTCAGCGCTTATCACACGGCGACCCGGGGCGGAAACTGGTCAACAAGTTACAATATTTTGCATCGCTACGTCAGACGCCCTGGTATGGAAAGTGACTATCATTTACTCATGCCCACGGAATTCAGCGCCGAAACGACCGACCTGTATCGTATGCTGATTAAAGGGCATTATGGCGTTCAACTCGACGCGGAATCCTGGGACCGCATTCTGACCTGGATTGACCTGAACGCACCCTATCACGGCTACTGGCACGAACAGGGCGACGCCAATAATTCTGTCTATTGGAATCGATTTCGCATGGAAGTCATGAAATTGTATAAAAGTGGAACAGAAGATCAGGAAGTGAAAAAACCAACAATTTGGGACGCGAATCGCGCCGCGGCTACCTATCAGACGAATCACAGTCTCATTCCCGGCAATCCGCTGGACACAGGCCGTCAGGCGAAAATTTTATCCGCACTGCAGCAGGGAACTCCTTTGCCAGACGGCGCGACCGTTAAGGCACAACGTGAATCCGCAGCCGCGACCGAACCCGTTACACTCGACTGGTCGTTCGACTCGCCCGAGGCCAAACGGCGACAGGCTGACGAAGCCAAACGGCTCTTCGGCGACGCGTCTGAAACAACAAAAATAATCGAATGTGCGCCTGGGTTATCCCTGGAATTCCAGCTCATACCGGCCGGCACGTTCCTCATGGGTGCTCAATCGAAGCAGGAAGACGGAACACTTCTCCAGCCCTATGAAGACGAATCTGCGTGCGTAGTCGAAATACCAAAAGCTTTCTGGATGAGCACAAAGGAAATCACCAATGGGCAATTTGAAATCTACGACCCCTCGCACGACAGTCGCGTGGAATCACGTTACGGGATGCAATTTGGAGTTCGCGGCTTTCATGTGAACGAGCCGGAAAAATCCGTCGTGCGAGTCTCCTGGAACGACGCCAACCTGTTCTGCCAATGGCTTTCGCAGAAGAGTGGTCAGTCCATTCAATTACCAACGGAATCGCAATGGGAGTATGCCTGCCGCGCCGGGACGACGTCGCCTTTGAACTATGGTGATCTTGATACCGACTTTGCACAATTTGCAAATCTCGCTGACAACAAACTGCGTGACTTCGTTTGTCATCCGTACTTTAAAGAATGCAAGCCGATGGGCGGGTCAGATTACGACCACTGGCTCCCGCGTGACGACCGATTCAACGACGGGTCCCTCTTATCGGAATCGCCCGGCCGCTACGCTCCGAACGCCTGGGGCTTGTACGACATGCACGGCAACGTCGCCGAATGGACTCGCTCACTGGCACGTCCTTACCCCTACGTCGATAACGATGGGCGAAACGATGTGACCAACGCCGACGAAATGCGCATTGTTCGAGGTGGCTCCTGGCGCGATCGTCCTGTCAACGCCCGAAGTGAATTCCGTTCCTTCTACCGGCCCTGGCAAGGCGTCTTTAACGTCGGATTTCGCGTCATATGCAATATTGAATAAAATATTTGCACCGTCGCTTGTTGAAGTGGAGAAGTGTCAACAGCGACTATTAAATTAAAAAAAACAGTATTCGCCGAAAGTTCGATTGTTCCTGATTTTTTACAATCGGGAACAATCGAAAATGTTTTAGTTCTCAAAAAACGAAGTTGACTTTACGACAGCACGCGATCCATTTCTGCCAGGACGCGCGCGCAATAGACCTGACAGTTCAACCATGTTCCTTTCGTGGCAAGCTGATCCCAATAAGTAGGCAGTTCGCCGTTGGCATATTGCGTATGAACCAGTGCATTGCCCAAGGCAATGGCTTTCGCTTTCAGGAGAGGTTCGTTCGTCTTTTCATACAGGGCAAGGAACCCTAAAATGGCGTCCCCTGCCGAGGCATTAATCGGACGCATATAGGCATATTGCTCTTGTGCCAGTGGAAAAAGCTGGTCCGGGCCGATGTAGTGAAACCGGAGTTTCTGTCGAACGTCGTCGGGCACGGCAACAGGTCCCCACAAGACAAATTGATCCTCCATAAACCGCACCAATGATTGCGCCACCCCGAAAGCATCCGTCACATATTCCGGATGTTTCAGAAGATATCGCGCTACGTGAACAGCCATGTCTTTTGCCTGATTATGATAGGCTGGCTCCGGCGCCGCATCTTCAAACTGGGCGCTCCAATTAAACGTCTGGACCGGTCCGGTCAAAATGGATTGCAAACATTTTGTATGAAATATTCTGTATTTCTCATCGCCTTTTGCAATAAAATGATCTGCCAGATGGAGGAAATCCACGGCAATCAGTCGGTTCTCACCCACCGGCTTGCCCTGCACCCAGTCATAAACGAGGAACCAGGTTCCATCCTCCTGTTGTAGGGCACAATAGCGGTCAAGAATGACTTGTGCTCTTTCTTCGTATTGCGGCAAGTTTCCCGCCTTCGCCAGTTCCAGAAACGCCAGGGCCACGTCCAATGGATAGTTCATCATAATCTGATGGTTATGCTCCTTCGCCACGGCATAATCGCCCTGATAGGTAATGGGCAATTGCGCCAGGTCCTTCCCGTTCGGGACCGACGTGCGAATGAGAATATCCGCGGCAACACATGCGTAGTCAAGAGCGGCCGAACGGTCAACTTCCGACAATTGTGAATATTCACACATTGCGAAAATGAACGCGGCCAGCATTTTCGAAGGATAGCAAAAATGATTGTAATACGCAGGGGACGCCTCGTTCGTTTCCACCATCTTCTTTATATAAGGTAGGTGAAAAACGTTTTCCAGGGCCTTATATGCGGCATCCCGAAAGGAGACCTCACTTTTAGCGTACGGCCCATGAAAAGCCGGACGACGCACAAAGACCTTACTGCCTGACTCTCCGCACACCGTGCCCGCAGCATCCAGACCTGACACTTGCAGCCGCCAAGTACCAGGCTGCGTCTCTTCCCATAATTTTGTTATGGGCTGCCACGGCTTTTCCATCGTCATGACACACTTCTTTTGCGTTATTTCGTTCGTAACTTCCGCACGATAAGAAATGGCTCCGGCGACCTCCGGAAAATCGAAAGCCGGTGTGTACAGAAAACCGTGTGCATGCCCGTTCCAGAAAGGTTGACTTCCCGGCACACCTGGTCGCACTGCGGCCAGCGATTCCTCCCAGGCGATTCGATTCAGCTCCTCCATTTCCGCGTCGGCCACCCGCGTTTCCGACCGAAGCGAGCCTGGAATCATACTCGCAAACGCCGCCGCCATACCGCCCTGAAGAAATTTCCGACGATTCATTTTCCATGAAGACGAACACCCATATTCCAATTTCATCTGCTATCCTTTCAACTTTCGTAAACAAAAACAGAACACACGTTATTATGACTGAAACGCCGCTTGTCCAGCGATTCTACCAGATTACTCAAATGACGCCACCTGCTTAGAGGTCACGCAACAGAAAGCCACGTGCACCATGTATAATTAAGTGCACTATGTATAATTAAAAGGAGACACACCGGTTTCATTCCACTGCGTCTCCCTTGAATCAATCGTCCTCTTACCGCTTCACGTCAGCAAGGTCGAAACGAACCGCAACGGATTCGCCGTTTTTACATTCCAGCTTCAGGGGCGTTGTCGCACTACTGGAATATTCGACGGGAAATTCACGAGGCAGTTTCGCAAACGCCGCGGTACGTCGAACATTGTAATCATCGCGTTCCGGCCAGGATAACGCTTCATATTGCGCAGTGCTTAACTCATCGGGCCATACAGGCTCCTTAACCACCGTTACGCTGAACGTCCCTTCCGGGATGCCGGGGCCTGTCCATGTGCCGAGTGTCGTCTGCATGACGGCCTTTCCATTGGAATCGGTCGTGCCATTTATGGCAAATGAATAATCGCCTCCTAATGAGACCGACGCCCCAACGACAGGTTTGTTATCACGAACGATTTCTATAACACACGGGGTAAGCGATGGAACTTCCGCCGGTCTGGCGTTACATCCCATTGCAATAAGTGCAATAAAGAACATGCAAAGCGCACTCGTCTCCTGTATAATAAAAAATTTCATACCATGCTCCTTCTTACGGTGCGACCGTCTCTCCGCCGTTAATGGATCCCAAAGCTCCCCAGACTCCATAAATGGATGGCCCGCTTACTTTATGGCGCTCGTCATGGTCTGCTATATCCCATTCACCAAGCGTATGCCCGGCCGACAGCGCGTTTATCGTATCGGAAATAAATCGGACACTGCCGTCACATAATCCCACATTAGCCCCACCGCTATGATAACTCGAAGCAGAAACGGGGCCTGTTGAATCAGATTTATCAGCGGACATACAGGAAGGAGAGTTGGGCGGTAAAATTGTTTGAAACCAGTTGTGTGCACTATCACCGCAGGCCCAACGAAGGCCAAGTATCGAATCTTTTACGGTTGCCGTCGATTTGTATTCCACACCTGCCCGTGTATTATTGCAATCAACGACCGAAATACCGGTTTTGCCAACGATTCCTGTTTTGACCCTTTTATCAACGGTATTGTTGCCAATGTTGACCTCGCCTATCATGACCGTGTTACTCGTCCCGTCCACAAGAGAGGCAAAAGTCGTTTTTTGAATATGCCCCCAACCAAAGACACCCCGCGTTTTATGTAACGACCCATAAAACCAAACGTCACCAAGGTTGCAGTGATAGCTGGTAATGGCCATTTGAACGTTCGGCGCAGGCTGCGTTTTCACCGGGGATGAAGGACAGATAAAAGTGGGTACCTGCTTGGCCAGTGTGGGACCTCCTGCTGTATACGCTTCTGTTTTATTTTGAGCGGCCTGCATGAGTGCGTCGTAGAGACTTGCCTGCTCCAAATAAGGGCATAATGGAATAAGATAACTGCCGTAAACGCGGCAGCGAAATGGTCCCGGACTTGCCGCCGTTTCATAATCATTGGCACCAAAATAGGCCGGATAGCCGTCTTTCGCGTTCATGTCAATCGCCCATTGTGAGTTTATGGCTGCTGGCAGATAACCCAAAACGTCGTGCATGTTGTGCGACGCAAGAACAAGTTGCTTGAGCTGATTCGTACACTGCATTCTCCGGGCGGCTTCCCGCGCTGCCTGCACCGCCGGCAAAAGCAAGGCAATCAATATGCCTATGATTGCAATTACCACCAAAAGCTCAACCAGAGTAAATGCGAAAACTCGCTTTAGGTACACTAAAGCTCCCCCCCCTCGCAAATTAACGCTGTCAGATTTGTTCCAAATTTTTCTCATGGTTCTTTCTCCTTGGTCTAAAGTTTTAACCCAATTGCCACAGACCAAAAATCAGTGGCGTTCTCTATAATCTCAGCAACGGAGTCCCCTTCAGCGAGTCGACAGGGGATTGCAATACTCTCCGCATCGTGACAGGCATTCTGCACCCAGCCCCTCATCTTTTTCGCAACGGTCACACCCTGCTCAAACAGGGGTAACTCAATCGTTGTCGGACGAACACCGCCCAAAAGGCAGTCAACGAAAGGACACTGGTCCACGACAATAACCGACAGGTCACGCGGGATGGCAAGCTGACCGGTTACCGTGAGTTCACGGAGCCACGCTGCCGCGTGATAAGAGCCACAAATGAGTGCCGTCGGCTTCTCTTTTCGCAACCAGCTCAAAATACGTTTCGGTCCGTTTTGAGGTATCTCAACAGGCAGCCAGCAGGCCAGGGAAAGATCGTCCTCCGCCCCGAATTCACTACAGGCCTTGACATAACCGTTATAGCGGTCAATTCCCCAATACCCGCTCGGACTCAAGACCTGCAAATATCCTATTCGACGATGCCCACGCTCAAAAAGGTGTGAAACCGCCAGATGCATGCCCTGCTCGTTGTCCTCGTAGACGTTCGGCCATTGTGGCTCCGGTACCCGAACCGAAACCAAAACATTGGGCAGGCCAAGCCGTCGTGATTCTGCCAATACGCCAAAATGCCGAAATGGAGGACCTATGCAAACAAGTAAATCAGGAGAACTCATCTCCAGACGCCGACGCAATAAATCCAGGTTCTCAAAATACCCGCCGATTATCTCGACAACGAAATTCTCTTCGACCGATAGCAAATTAAAGCCTTGTAATACAGGCCCTGAGTACCAACTGATAAGAGGATCGTCCTGATGTGTGTCCTTGATAGAACGAATAATATAGGAATCGTAAGTCATGGCCCCGGCCACAACCGCGATGCGAAGAGTACGCGTTTTTAACGGCGGTACATTCTGCCCGTTAGCCATCTCCTGACGATACTGCTCGGCCCGCGCTCCGATAAACGTGCCCACTCCGCCACGACGCTCAATCCAACCTTCTTCCTGAAGCAACGTCAGTGCCCGACGCACCGCCGTGCGACTCCTCCCTGCCGCTCTCATAACCTCACGGTCCGAAAAAAAGGCGTCGCCCGGACCGAGTCCCTCTTTTAATATATAGTCAATCAAACCATTTTGCAATGATTCGGTCGCATTATATTTCGGAAGTGTCAGTTTCAACTCGTTCATCGTTCTACTTCTAATAAATACAGCTATTATATACCTGTCTCTTAAACGCTCTCCGACTTCTTATCGGGCACCACTCCAATTCATTATAATTGTTTTTTCACCTTATGCAAGCGAATTTTAAGAAAAAATAGGTTTTTTGAGAACGAAAGATACAGGTTTTCTTAAAAAGATACATTTCTTTGAATGCGTTCAGATAAAAATCATGGCTTTAGTGAAAAAAATCATGTGTCTTTTGAGACCGGGGCACGGACTTGCCGCTTAAGCCTTCTTAACACACAAAAACACAGTCGACCGGCTGGTCGTGCGGGTCGCAAGGCAGCTCCGAAAACATCTGCTCTTCAAAAGCCAGTCCGATCCGCAACGCGTCCGGACGAACCTGGGCCAAAAAACGGTCATAAAACCCTTTGCCGCGACCCAGTCGACAGCCATTACGCGTAAAAGCCAGCCCCGGTACAATCACAACGTCGGCCTCGCACGGCAGAATTTCCCGCTCCGCCTGACTTCGACACGCCTCGCACGGCTCCTTAATATGATAGGCCCCAGAAACCAGCTCCGGCGTCGCCCAGTCTGTAGCGAATCGTGCAAGTGTTGACGTCGGCTTAATTTGTATAAACTTCATTTGGCCCGGACCCTGACACCACGGCACAGCTATCCGCCGCGGATTCCTTTTATCGAACTCTGCCGTACCCGAACCCGCGTCGCCACGCACCCGATAGAAAAGGTCGTAGAGCAGTGGTACCGTCGGCACCTCGTCCGGTAGACTCATATAGACGCAGATGGTGCGTGCTGCCTGTAGCTCCGGAACCTGAAACAGCCGGTCGCAAAAAGAACTGGCAAGAGGACCGAATCCGCCTGCCCGGCAAAGAATCTCTTCTCGTCGCGAACGAACCATATGGCGAATCGCAGACTTTGTCGGGATCTCCATGCCTTACCTCTACCGAATCATCACGCTCAATAACGATTCATTCACGTTTCATTAAAGAAAAGTCCGCTTCTCTATCGCGTCGATCTTTTCGACCCGAATCTGATGCCGACCGCCTTCATAGTCCGTCGAAAGCCATTTACGTACAAGACTTACGGCTCCTGCCGGCCCGAGCATTTCGCCCGGTATGCACAAGACATTCGCGTTATTGTGGCGGCGACTCAACTCCGCTCCCATTTCGCTATAGCAGTCCGCAGCCCGCACGCCCCGAAACTTGTTCGCGACGATACTCATGCCGATTCCTGTACCGCAGATGAGTATCCCAAAGTCCACTTCGCCGCGACTCACTTTGCTCGCTACCGCCGCCGCGATGTCGGGATAGTCGACCCGTATCTTGTCGCCATTACCGTTTTCGCCACCGTTATTATTACTCCTGGCATTATCCGGATAGCCCGGTATGACCAGCGTCGGAACCGGAATCGGCTCAACGTTTATGCCATGGAACGTCTTATTGCGGTCATCTTTCTCACAGGTTACCAGCACAGCGCCGAACCACGGCATGCCTTCTTTCGTCGCAAACAGAGATCGCGCTCCCTTCGGAAACGAGCCAATAAAAGAACTATGACCATTCTCCGAACCCAAGACGCCAAGCGGGATGCTACTGGACGGAAGATCAAGCGACTCCGAGACACTGTGCTCCGGATAGAGTACATCGGAAAAGATGGTCTCTGCTATCTTGCCGCCACGATGGTCACTACCCAATGCGATTTTCAGCATGTCTCTCCTTTAATTCGTACCCTGGTCTCTACCATTTCAGAATGAGCGAAAACGCCTTTTAAAAACCATACAAAAGCCTGTAAGCTGTTGTGGTATAAGCACTTAAGGAATACCCCCAGCTGGAATCGAACCAGTAACCTTCGGCTTCGGAGGCCGACGCTCTATCCAATTGAGCTATAGGGGCGAACGAAATACGATGCGACGACAAGGGCAAAAAAAAGGCCTCGCTCCTGACGGGCAAGACCTCCTGTATTCCTTATCTCCCGGTCGCCACAATCGCCGGTAAACAGTGCGGGAAAGAGGACTCGAACCTCCACGGGATTAACTCCCACCAGGCCCTCAACCTGGCGCGTCTACCAATTCCGCCATTCCCGCAATATTTTCGACACCTGACCGAGCAAAGAAGCCGCTGCCACAGGCAGAAACCGCCTTCAAGTCAAATGACTCCCCTATTTTAGCAACCGGAACCAAGTCGTCAAGGGGAGGGGCGGGCGCGTGCCGAACTTTATTGCCATAATAGGGAGGGCCTGCTCGCCAGGGCCCGACCCAGCAACAACGAAAACACACACCCCGCACCGCCAATCCGCCATCGATTTGCCATTTACCTCTCATCGCCATTCCGCGGCGGCCTGTAAGGCCAGCACAAAAAACAAACTTCCACCGCCACCAGCTCCCCCCCGCGCCAGCGCGACCGGTTTTGAAGCGGAACCTCCGCGCCCCTCCGCGATCCCTGCGTGCTACACAATTCCTTAATATATAATGGGTAAAAAAAGCCTCGTCCAGTCTCGAATGCCTTCCCTCATGACGGGTTATTTTTAGCGCGCAGGGTTCGCGGGGGGACGCGGAGGGGTGGGGCGCGGCGGCCCGTAAGGCCAGCACAAAAAGCGGCGACGCCTTTTGTTGTGGGTGGTTATTGTTTTCGTTATTGCTGGGTCGGGCCCTGCAAGCAGGCCCTCCCGTATCGCCCTGTAGGCCAGCACAAAAAACAAACTTCCACCGCCACCAGCTCCCCCGCGCCAGAGCGACCGTTTTTGAAGCGGAACTCCGCGTCCCTCTGCGATCTCTGCGTGCTACATAATTCCTTAATATATAATGGGTTAAAGAAGTCTCGCCTAGCCTCGAATGCCTTCCCTCATGACGGGTTATTTTTAGCGCGCAGGGTTCGCGGGGGGACGCAGAGGGGTGGTCCGCGGGTTGGGGTGGGGTATTTGCATTGTTGCTGGGTCATTGTGACAAAATTCACCAGCGAGCCTTTTTCCGCCTGGCTAATTTTGTCTCTTGCTGCGTGATGAATCGCCACCACCACTATTCTTGAGGTAACTTGTGTTTTTTTCTCTTAAATTGTAAAAATCCACGTTGACCTTTTCAGCGAAATCGCTAAAATTTTCACGTGTCGGTTACAAGGTGTCGGAACTTCCGATCCAAAATCCAGTTTTTTGTACGGACTCGGCCGGGTTGTGCAATAACGGCTGTATCCTGAACCGGCGTGGAGGATGGGGTAAATTCGACAGGCGTAAGCGAAAAGACGATCTACAATAAGATCAAACAGTTCAAACTCCGCGGCATCGTCTGACGTTTTGCGTTCCCCCCCGCGCGACCAGCTTACCACATCCGCGAAGGCGGCGTCTGAAATGACCAGCGTCAGACGTCCGCCACTCGCGGAGGGGGGGATGCAAATCAATTGCGAATTGCCATTAACAAAGACCACTGACCTTGTTACAGGTTAATCGTCAGGCGTTTGGCACGGATACTGGACCCGGGGCCTTCTTCATAATAGACGATTAAAATGGAGCCGTCGTTCAGGGGCACCATGGACGGATAGGCACCGCCACAGACATCAATAAGAAATGGGTCACTCCACGTTTTGCATTCATCGCGAGAGACACGAACGCACGTACCGGGAATTCGTAGAGCGAGGAGAATGACATCCTCTTTCGTTCGCAGAAGATAGGGACAGTGGCCTTCGAAGCCCACCTTTTCAGAAACACTCCATGTTTTCCCCTTATCGTGCGAGACAGACCAGGCCATGACTGGACGCTGTATGGCCCAGAGGTCGCCGTTTTTCAGTTCGATCACGTCTGTTTCCGCGTCGAGTGCCATACCACCGTTCGGAATATCGACAGGATCAGACCACGTCTCGCCGCCATCGTTCGAGAGGGAAACCGCCCCCATCATCTCCTGACCTTCGATAAAACCATAAAGTGGAAAAACCAGGGTTCCGTCGGACAAAACACGAATGGGAGAGGAACAGGGATAATTTTCAAAGAGCTTACGCGGTTCGCTCCACGACTGACCGGCATCCGTCGATTCAGCGATATATGTTTTTGATTTGGCTACGTTATCTATCCGTTCGTAGGTAAAGAAGGTCAAGAGCAAGCGACCATCGGCCAGTTGCACCAGAGAAGGATCGCGGTCATCAAGGGGCGTATCAATCATGGTGGCCGGTTCGGACCACGTTTTCCCCTCATCGGAGGACCAGCAGCCGGAAATACGACCGCCTTTCGGCAGATCTTCGTTAGGGAAGGCAATGTGACCATAACCAGCGTAAAAGACAGCCAGCAGACGACCGTCGGCCAGGCGACAGACGTCGGGAAACGCTTCGTAGCCGCCGGCGCCGGCGTCGGTACAGATGCGGACAAACTCATCTGGAACGTCAACAATCGGCTTGTCTTCCCCGTGAGCCGTTGTTCTCAAGAATACCATTGAAAATGAGAACATCAAGAAAGTAATTGCAATTTTTGTGAATTTTTCATTTTTAAGAAACATCATCGTACCTGTTTTTCTTTAAATTGTTTAGTTGGCTTCTGAAGAAAAATCTGCCTTCTCCAAAATAAAATCCTGCGTGACCGACTTCTGATCAACAGTGTATTTCAAGGTTGAGTACATATTGTAACATTCAGGTATCAGTTCCTCAGTGGTTTCATACTTCGGTGGTAATCCAACAATTTCAATGGGCTTGTCAAGCCGGACTTTTTTTTCTCCGTGGATCATGACAAGATAATCACCGTTTGGTACGTGTACTTTATATTTCCCCGACGAAATATCGCCGCCGTAGGCACTCCCGCGTCCCTCTTCTGCAATGAATGCTATCGTTCCCTTGTCCACAGCTTTGTCATCATAGAGAACTCGCCCGGATACCGTGTGCATTCCCCGATTACACCCTGCAAGTAGTAAGACCAAAAGGCACGTAAATAAATATGGATACTTCATTTTGTTATCTCTTCCTTATCTTTATTCTGGTGTTACACGACCAATATACCGACATAATTATTTTCGTTATGCTGCGTTTGAGTAACCTGAGTGCTCTGTAATCAGGATTATTCAAACGCAGGGAAAAATGGAGCGTGGGTAGTACAAAATCAATGCATTTCCGTTTGTCAAGCGGCAATTCACAGATCAATACTGCCACCATCGCCGCCATTGCCAAGTTTCGCCCAGGTTTCCCGGGCTATTGTGTCGGATATGAACCGGACGGAGCCGTCGCCCAAGGCGGTATTGACGCCTCCCGAATGATAGCTGCGTGACGAATGATATTGCCGGACTAAATTTGTGACGTTATTTCCACCACCAACGGCTTTGCACAATGCTTTCCCGTTTCGGCCAACATCGTTAGCTTCCCACTCTTCTTGCTGATTGTCGATAAAAATTTCATTATTAGGAGGGAATAGCGTGTTTACACCACAACCACGCGCCAGTTGAACATCGGCGTAGGAAGACGAACCGAACCGGGACGGTGTTACTTCCATGAGAAAAAGAGTATTGGAAAGACCATCCAAAACGGCAGCAAAAGAAACAAAAGCATAAGCCAAGTTAGGCGCGACATTTGAATAAGATGCATAACCGGCAGAAGTGCCACGCCAACCTATATTGAATGGTTGGCCCGCCGGGCGATAGTTGGTGCTGTAAGCGGTGGAGTCTACAGCATTGAAATCGCCTTGGCCATAATCCGTTGGTCCAAGATTAACGGCATAACAGCCAAGCCAGCGGGTAAACCGGGTATAGTCTTTGTATTCCGGACCAAGGTAAAAATGTTGCGTTGCCTGTTCCCCTCGGCTGGGACAAACATACACTGGAACACGAGCTGTTGCTTCCGGGGGGAACTTTCCGGACCCGACATTGCGATAAATCTCCTTACGCCAGATATCGGGCAGGGCAGTAATCTGGTCGTACAGCGATGACATTTCGACAAAAGGAAGAATGCGGTGGTACCACGTTGTGTTCACATAAATTAAACCGTTTCCAGACGCAGACTCCGGATAAATTGCAGGCACAATGTGTTGGTGAACATCGTGATAATTGTGAATGGCCAGAACAATGTTCTTCATCTGATTCGCGCATTGCATGCGTCTCGCGGCTTCGCGGGCCGCCTGCACTGCAGGCAATAAGAGGGCGATCAAAACGCCTATGATTGCAATAACGACCAAGAGTTCGACAAGAGTGAAAGCGAGTATTCTTCTTAGAGCACGGAAACTGCCCCCCCCCCGCAAATTAACATCTGTCGAACTACGACCTTTTCCCAATTCTTTGTCATGATTTTTTCTCCTTGTTCGTTGAAGGTAAACGGATTCAGGAATCACACTCGATTCCCGACGAATTTATTTGCTGCGTATTTACGGATGCGCAGCGTTACAGTCTTTACGCACAAGTCCAACAAGCCCGCTCACGCCCAAGGCACTTTTTTGAACGGCGGTCGTTGACTCTCTTTTGCCTTCACACACCAATCAGCGGTTCGTTTACATATAAAACAGTTTCGTGTGCAAAAAGTGGTGGAAAGCCACGCTGGCGGAGGATTTTCCCCTTCAACACTTTTCCTGCACAAATCTCAATATAACAGAAAAGAACCTATTTGTCAATAGCAATATTATTGTTTATCGCAATATTTTATATTTTTCTTAAAAAGCCCCTTTGAGAGGACTATAAAGTAGCATAATTATATTATACTAACGATAATACATTCATGGTTTTTGTTTTAATATAATAAAAACCTCTCATTAGTCTGCTACCAAAGAATTAGGGACCTCGCCACCGGCGCCGCCCCTCACGCCAGCGCGACCGATTCCAAAACGAAACCTCCGCGTCCCTTTGCGATCTCTGCGTGATATATAATTCTTTAACGTGCAACATGTTACAGAAGCAATATCAACCAGAACCCGGTCTCAAAGGTCGTCCTCGCGGATCAATTTAGCACTGCGGTCGGCCGCAATGTGGGCCGTGGTAAAAAGAGACGTCAGCCTCATTGAATGCCGACAAATGTATTACGTCCTTAAATAAATTCAGACCCCCTTCTCCAAAAAGGCCTTTGTGCTAAAATATTAAGTTAAAGCAGGGGTCGAAAAGGGATTCGAACCTGTTTGATTAAAAACCAAAAACACGAGAGTTATATATAATGTATGCAGTTCAGTTCTACTTTTATTACTATTCCAGAAAGGATTGTCAGAATTTTACTGCATGACAAAGCCGGCCGTTCGTTATTTGCCTTAATGACCCGGTAAAAGAAAAAACAAAAGCCTCGCAGTGAAATTCATTGCGGGGCTTTTTTCGTTTTTGTCCCGTTCATCGCGAGACGCACCAACAGGAAAGCCGCAAGAAAGCAAAGTGAGTTATGATTATCATTTTAAAAAAGGATTTCGAAGAACGCCAGATGACGAATCTGACCGACTGGCTCAAGTCCAATCGTCTCGACGTTCACGTCAGTAAAGGGGTGAACCAGACGATTCTGGGACTCGTGGGCGATACAAGCACGGTTGATATTGATTTGATTCGCGGGCTTGATATTGTGGAAGACGTTAAGCGTATTCAAGAGCCGTTCAAGAATGCCAACCGGAAATTTCATCCGGCCGATACGATAGTCGAACTGCCAGGCGGGATAAAAATTGGAGGGGGTAACTTCCAGTTTATGGCCGGCCCCTGCTCCGTGGAATCAGTTGAGCAGATTTGTCTTATTGCCCGAAAAGTCAAGGAAAGCGGGGCAAATATTCTTCGCGGCGGCGCGTTTAAACCGCGGACCTCGCCCTATGCGTTTCAGGGGCTGCGTGACCAAGGTATAGAATTCCTGCTTGAAGCGAAGCGTCAGACAGGGCTCCTCCTGGTCACGGAGATTATGGATGCATCCCAACTGCCGCTCTTTAAGGAGATCGATATTATTCAGGTCGGGGCGAGAAATATGCAGAATTTTGAACTGCTTAAGGAACTTTCGCACCTTCGCAAGCCGATTCTGCTGAAACGAGGCCTGGCCAACACACTCGAGGAGCTGCTCATGAGTGCCGAATATCTCCTTGCCGGCGGTAATGAGCAGGTCATTCTGTGTGAGCGCGGAATTCGAACCTTCGAAACGGCAACGCGAAATACACTCGATATTTCCGCCGTGCCAATGCTCAAGTTTATGAGTCACTTACCGGTTATCGTTGACCCGAGTCACGCGACAGGCATAGCGCGATTGGTCAAGCCGCTGTCGCTTGCCAGTGCCGCAGCTGGTGCCGATGGGCTTATTATTGAGGTCCACAATAATCCCCCGTGCGCCTTGTGTGACGGCAAGCAGTCTCTTACTTTCGAGACGTTTAACGAAGTCGCAACAGCCGTACGCAATATTCTTCCCCATTGCTGCCGGTAGGAGTGCGAATACCAGGAAATTCCATTTTTTGCAGTGTTACAAATATTAAAAAAGAGGTAAATTACCATGAGTCTGGAAGAGATTAGAGATAGAATTAGCAGTCTCGACGAACAGATCGTTAATCTGGTCGTCGACCGCATGAAGCTCGCGACCGAAGTTGCAAAATATAAAAAAGAAAATGGCATACCTGTACTGAACCGAACCCGCGAACGTGAAATTATGACACGGGTTACGAGTCAGGCAGGCGAAGATTTTGAAGAGTACGCGAAAATTCTCTTCTCAATTCTTTTCGATTTGAGCAAGAGTTACCAAATACGACTTTTGACCGGGGAAGGCAAGCTGGCAACGGAAATTTCCAATGCTCTTGAAACAACTCCGCAATTGTTTCCGAGTAAAGCGGTGGTCGCATGTCAGGGGATCGACGGTGCCTATTCGCAACAGGCATGTGACAAACTCTTCTCCATACCGGAAATCATTTACTGTCGTCATTTTGAAGGTGTCTTTCAGGCCGTTGACAGTGGTCTGTGCCGATACGGGATTTTACCCATTGAAAACAGTATGTATGGCTCTGTTCGTTCGGTCTACGATCTTATGAAAGACTATCATTTCCATATTGCCAGGAGCGTGCGGCTTTGTGTTTCGCATACGCTTTTGGCCAGGGAGCAGGTCGACATTTCGCAAATTAAAGAAATTATTTCACACGAGCACGGGATTGGGCAGTGTAGTGAATTTTTGCGTAAGCATAAGGAAATAAAAGTGACGTTGTGCGAGAATACCGCCTTGGCAGCGAAGTATGTTGCCGATTCCAACCGGAATGACATTGCGGCCATATCGTCAAGAAATTGTGCCGAGTTGTATGGACTTCGCGTGCTTTCCGACGATGTTCAGAACAATGCGAACAACTACACGCGATTTATTTGCATTTCCAAAAATCTTGAAATTTATCCGGGCGCTAACCGCATAAGTCTCATGATGACACTGCCGCACCGGCCCGGGGCACTCTACTCCCTGATCGCAAGATTTGCCGCGCTAGGCCTCAATCTTACGAAGTTGGAAAGTCGTCCGATTGCCGGTAAGGATTTCGAATTCATGTTCTATTTTGACATGGACGCTTCAGTCTGTTCCCGTGACGTCATAAAGCTGTTAAGCCGTTTTGAATATGGGCCAGGTCAGTTCGAATTTCTCGGCTGTTACACGGAGTCGGTCTAGAGGAACGGCGGTCAGAATTTTCCTTTAAGAAAAACGGCCAGCGACGCCGGATCGTCTCTGGCGATCATGGCGTCTATCTTGTCTTCCGGTACGTTAAGATTCGTCAGCGCCGTCTTGGCACGCTTCCAAAGCTGCTGACGTCTCTTGCCCTCTGCCAGATAGAGTTCTGACGCGAGTTCGCCCAGCTTCTCAAGCATAATGGCATCGCGATTTTCATAATACCGTTTTATGATTTTTTCCTGATGAACAGTTCGATCGACCATAGCACAAATATCCTGATATAATGTACGTAATATAAAATAAATATCCTGTATAACGCCTGCCGCTGAATTACTTTGCGTTTTCTTTGAGTAACGCGTTCAGGTCGGCGGTTGTCTTCATAGCGCAGAATTTAGGCCCGCACATTGTGCAGTAATGCTCGCGTGATACGGACCCGTCGGGATTCAATTTCGGATGGGCAACGGACCCGTCCGGAGCTTTTCTCGCTTCCTGATAATATTCTCGGGCACGTTCACTGTCCAGAGCGAGTTCAAATTGTTTCTCCCAGTCAAAGGCGTAGCGTGCTCGGGCCATGGCGTCGTCAGGCTCGCGTGCTCCCGGACGATTTAAGGCAACGTCAGCCGCGTGCGCCGCGATCTTGTACGCCACGACGCCACGACGCACATCGTCAATATTGGGCAGGCCCAAATGCTCCTTGGGCGTTACGTAGCAGAGCATGGCCGCGCCGTACATAGCGGCCATGGCCGCCCCGATCGCGCTGGTGATATGATCGTAGCCTGGCGCAATATCGCAGACAACCGGGCCGAGCACATAGAATGGGGCGCCGTAACATTCCTTCTGCTGACGCCGCATGTTCATTTCTATTTCGTTCATGGGGACATGGCCAGGCCCTTCGATCATGACCTGTGTTCCATGCTGCCATCCCCGCTGCGTAAGTTCACCCATAACCGACAGCTCGGCGAACTGCGCCGCGTCGCTGGCATCGTGAATACAGCCCGGTCGCAGACCGTCGCCGAGGCTCCAGGTCACGTCATACTGCCGCATGATTTCGCACAGTTCATCGAAATGCTCATAGAACGGGTTCTCCGCTTTATGGGCAGCCATCCATTTCGCGGTCAGAGAGCCGCCCCGACTGACGATTCCGGTCAAACGACTTTCGACCAAAGGCAAATGACGTTGGAGCAAGGCGCAGTGGATCGTCATATAGTCGACGCCTTGACGTGCCTGATGCTCTACGGCGTCGAGAATGTTTTGGGCCGTCATATCAAGAATATCGTCCAGTTGCTCGCACAGATGATAGAGCGGAACCGTACCGACCGGCACGCTCACGGCGTCAATAACAGCCTGTCGCAGTTCGTCAATGCGATCCCCGGTCGAAAGGTCCATGACCGTATCCGCCCCGTAATAAATGGCGCAATTCACCTTGGCCAGTTCACATTTCGGGTCACCGGCAAGTGACGAGTTTCCCAGATTCGCGTTGATTTTCGTCTTCGCAGCCGTTCCAATTCCCGTTGGCGACAGGCCTTTCTCCAGGTGAATCTTGTTCGCCGGGATGACCATGCGGCCGGCGGCCACTTCCTGTCGTACCAGCTCCGGCTCCAGGGATTCTTTTTGCGCTACTATTTCCATTTCCGGGGTTATTTCGCCCTGGTTCCCTCGTATATACTGTGTCATGACCCTGAAAAACTCCTCAATACTGGAATCGCCACGGAACCTGTACTCGCAAAACCAACCCGATGTCGGTCGTGCCAACCTGCCTTAAAGGAAACAGTCCAAAACGACCACGGTCACAGTAGTGCCAAGGGACACGCAGAGGCATCCGGTTCCGTCTGACCGGTCCTGCCATGCGATTCCCCGATAAGCGTCTTACAAAGCTACCCGGTGTAAACACGGGCGCAATGGCGCGTTGGTAGTCTCAATCCACAAAGGTCGGTTCCATTCTCTATATCCTACCCGAAATCGTATAAATGACAAGAAGGCTTGTCATTTTCCTCCAATTCGTTATAATAGAGAGCACTGCCGTTTATACGCGGTTGCGAACTGGAAATCCTGTACTGGCAACTGTTTCAATCAGGAAAGACAGAAAAACAGCAGTAACCTTAACAGTCAGATAAAATAACAATAATACTCAAGACAGAGAAGGGCCCGCCTCTTCCGCGTCTTAAAGGAGCGACCCAAGAATGTCCATTGCGTTTCCCAAAGGTTACCGGTTTGCCGGAGTTCATTGCGACGTCAAACCGAACACGACCAAACTGGATTTGGCCCTGGTCGTTAGTGACGTACCCGCAACAGCCGCCGGGGTTTACACGAAAAATCTCGTTTGCGGGGCTCCCGTTATTCTCGACCGGTCCCGGACTCCCGGTTTTGGTCTGCGGGCCGTGGTCGTCAATTCCGGCGTGGCCAATGCCTGCACGGGTGAATTGGGCCTGGTCAATGCGACGAAAATGACCGCTCTGGCCTCCGCGGCTATTGGGGCACCCGAAAATTCTTCACTCGTCCTTTCTACCGGCGTGATTGGCGTGCAGCTCCCCATGGACAACATTGCCCGAGGCATTCAGGATGCGGCGCGGGAGCTGGCCGCGACGGAAACGGCGTTCGACAACGCGGCTCATGCCATGATGACCACCGATACGCACCCGAAAACTGCTGCCCGAACTCTCTGCTGCTGCGATGGCTCGAAAATCACTCTGGCCGGCATGTGCAAAGGAGCCGCCATGATCGGTCCCAATATGGCAACCATGCTCGTAATTCTCATGACTGACGCCGCTTTGGACCCGGAGCCTGCGCAAGACATGCTGCGTCGCGCCGCCGATGCCACCTTTAACTGCATAAGCGTTGAAGGCCATACCAGCACAAGCGACAGTGTCGTCTTCTTCGCCAATGGAGTTGCGCACCCCGCTCCGCTTACCGGCACCGACCTGGTACAATTCGAACAGGCCTTACTCGAACTCTGTGAAGAACTTGCGCGAATGATTCCCAACGACGGCGAAGGCGTTTCCCACATGATTACCATTGACGTCTCCGGTTGCGCGACCCGGGCCGACGCCAAACAGATTGCCAAAAATATCGCCAATGATCCACTCGTCAAAACGGCGATCTGCGGTGCGGACCCGAACTGGGGACGCATCGTGTCCGCTGCTGGCTGGGCGGGCGTTCCGTTCGACCCGGGCAAAGTTTCCCTTAAGGTCAATGGTTTTCCGCTCTATAAGGACGGCATGCCGCTTCCCTTTGATAAACCTCTGGTCTCCGATCATATTCGCCAGAATCGCGAGACTCATTTTGAACTTTCGCTACAGGAAGGAACGGAATCGATTCGCTTCTGGACTTCCGACCTGACAGCCGAATATGTACGTTTAAATTCCGATTACACAACATGATACGGTCACTTTCGACCACTGCAACGTTACCTGACACTTCAGTTGGGTCAACATAATGCGAGGAGAATAATAATGAAGAACTGTCATTTTCGCTTGCGATACGCGGCCGTTTGGTTGAGTTTTCTGGTCGCGACACTACTCTATTGCGGATTCGGGGTGGGGCAAGAGACCCCTGAGCCGCCAGCATCTGGGGCAGCCCCATCACCCGTCGAAGAGACGCAAGCTGAGGCTCCCAAAGCCGGACACGATTTTGATTCTCCCCCGCGTCCCGAGGCGGATTCCGCGCAACCGTCTGCATTTCCTGGAGATAAAACGGTCTTTGTCGCTCTGGTCCGGTCCATCGACTCCTTTTTCGACGCACTTGAACTTACCTTAAAGAGTGACAAGAAATCGCTCGCCAGTTTCGCACTGAACCGTGATTTTTTGGAAGAGACCATGACGCAGGACGGCCCTGACTTCGCTCGTCCCTTTGGCCTCGTTTTCCGGAAAGGGCCCCAAGGCCTGTTCCCCATCTTTTTTATTCCTGTTACCGACAACATTAAAAAGCTCAATAACATTATTTTACTCCCACAAATCTTTCAGCAGGTTAAAGATGAATACGGCCCCACGAATCGTTATAAAGTCCGCCAGGATATAGCCGTTTTGGGAGGACTTCACTATTTCTACTGGGCCGAGGAACAGCTCTATGCGGAAGAAAGGGACGGGTGGTTGTGGGTAACGACGGAACAGGGATTTAACCGTTTGCCGCGAGACCCGAAAGAAGCGTTTCCGGACAAGAAATACCGGAACGGAGAAGTTTTCTGGGCTTGGCTGGACAAGACGCAACTGACACCGGAAGACCGCGCACAAATCCGCGCGACCGCACAGGTGGCCGCCAAGCAGTGGATGACCTCTTCCAGTTGGGAGATTCCCGCCATGGCCGGCAGGAAACTTCAGGAGTTATCCGATAAACAGAGTAGTTTCATTCACGACACAGACAAGGCCGAACTATGGTTGTGCCAAGAGGTTACGTCGCGTATCCCTTCGGACATTGGTCCGACGAAGCTGGGAACGACCGCGGCCGATTTTGTTTTTACGCGTCGTGCCTATACGCTCAAATCCGACGGGACGTTCCGCCGGGCAGACCGCAAATATCGTATTACCTCCTCCATGATTGCTTGGTGCATCAAAGCGTCTCTGGAATACGATAAGGCCGCGGAGGAACAGCGTTTTGGGCCTATTTTGGAAATTCCACGCGAAATATTCGACATTGAGTTTTAAGCATGCTCCTTGAATACCAGCGCAATTCGTTCCATTTATTTTGCTTCCGGCTCGACTCCCTACCTGGATTGGTCGCCGTCGATCGCATTTTTGACAGTCCGCTTGAGCTTCTCTCGCCCGCGGAAAAAGAGATGCTCACGCGGATCTCATCCGACACACGTCGCCAGCAATGGCTTGCCTGTCGCGCGGCTGCGAAACTCATGATTCGCCAGGCCTTTCGAGAGAAGTTCGATTATTCGGACATTACCATTTGCAGTCAGAACGCCGAAGGACGACCCGTCCGACCGCAACTGACCGTCCAAGGCCAGACACTTCCGTATGTCGCTTCGTTCTCTCACTTGAACGAGGCTGCGGTCGTTGCCTTGGCGGCCAGCGATTCGGTCTTTGCCGTGGGTACCGACCTGGTTAGGAATCAGTCTGTCTCGCCTGTTGTTGTTAAGACTTTTTTTTCCGAACGGGAAAAGAATCTTTTAAACGGGCCGCAGCCTATAACTCCGGACGATATTTGGGCCGCCAAAGAAACGACGTACAAAGCCCGCTGCCAAGGGAGCGGGTTCTCGCCACGACGCATTGAGGTCGTTTCTCCTCTCATTGGGGAAACGGTTACAACGCGCATGGCCACCGACAATCAGGCCTCCCATTTTGATACCCAAGTCGTACATCTGCTCAAGGTTGCAGATTATCGTCTGGGGTTTTGTTTAATACAGGATACCCGTCATGCCACATGAATTTTTGACTCGCGGTAAAAGATACTTCCTCTTCGCTGCAACAGTGATCCTGTTTGGGATCATTCTGTTTGGCGCCCAAAAATCCCGTGAAACTGCCCAGAACAGAGTCATTGACTGGTTACCGACGCAATTCGAGGAGACCCAAACCTATTTCTGGTTCCTTTCTCACTTTCACGACGGCGAACTTCTCATGATTTCCTGGGACGACTGTTCGCTGGACGACCCGCGACAGGAAGCAATTGCCGAACGCGTACTTGCCCCCCTGGCCGACGGTTCTCCCGCCTTCTTCCGAAAGGTGATTACAAGCAAAGGCGTTTACGAACAGCTTTCCGACCCCGAGCTCGACCTCTCTCATGAAGATATTCTTGACCGCATGAGTGGCTGGTGCCTCTCTCCCGACGGGCAGCAGGGATGTCTTATCCTCTTCCTGTCAGAATACGGTTGGCTCAATGCCGCCAAGTCTATAAAATTGGCTAAAGACGTTACGGCCGAAGTCACGCAGATTGCGCCGCAAGATTTCGAAAAATTTATTCACATTGCCGGACCCAGTATCGACAGTACGGAAATTGACGAAGCGGTTTTACTGAGTCAGGAGAAATTGCTGCCTTTCTTTCTTGGCGGTTGCATCGTTCTTCTTTTCATTTTATTGCGTGCCTGGCTCGGCGTGCTCGCCATCTTTCTGGCCGCCATTTTCAATGAGGAGCTTAGTGGTGCCTTACTGTGGTATAGCGGAACGCCCACGGATTCCATTTCCATGCTAAGTGCTTCACTTATGTTCGTCCTGACAATATCAGGCGGGCTTCACCTGACGAATTATTATCGCGATGAAATTTCGCATCTCGGGCGCAAAGGGGCTTCCTTTGGCGCCATGAAAAAAGCTCTTGTTCCCTGTGCTCTGGCATGTCTGACCACCGTCCTGGGACTCTTCTCTCTCGCCGTCAGCAAGATTATTCCCATACAACGGTTCGGCATTTTTGCCTCCATTGCTCTGGTAATCGGAACGACTTTTTTCATTCTGTTCATTTGCTCCTTCTTTGAAGAGTTCCCTGTTCGCAAGTGGGAACCCAAAGCGGACAATGTCATAAAGTACTCCCGGCCCGACCTCTTAACCCGTTTGCTTGGCCTGATTCCCGCTTGCGTATGGCGGAACAGAATCTTCATAACGGTTTTCTGTTTCCTCATGATTGTTGCCTTTGCGGTCGGCTTGCCGCGAATTAAGACGATCGTAACCTTTCATGGCATGTTCCCAAAAGATGCGCAGATTATTAAAGACTATGACTATCTGGAGCACGCAATCGGAGGCGTCATACCCGTAGAACTCGTCCTGGCCATTCCGCAATCGGATCCGGATAATCCTTCGTTCGCCAATGAGCTTGCCCTGCTCGACGAAATAAATTTCCAGTTGTCCGCGATTCCCGAGGTCGATTCCACTCTTTCGGCCCTCAACTTCGTTCCGTTCCTGCCGGACCCTGATGCGTCCGCCTTTCGTGCTGTTTCGCTGCGGTCCATCTTCAATAAGAAAGTGGCTGCCTCGCTGGATGAGTTGAAAACGGGGTGCCTTTTCGACAACACACCGCAACCGAACGACGCAAACTATCTCGGTCCGGACTCGTGTAATCTCTGGCGTCTCAGTTTGCGAATCGCCGCCTATAAAAATATCGCTTATGGCCCATTCCTCGACCAGGTCCTTCAAAAATCGCAATCGGTCATTAAAGAATTCGGACCGGAACTCGACCTCGAAAACGCTCGCACTCTCATAACCGGGTCCGTTCCGCTTGTGCACCAGACGCAAAAGCAGTTGCTAAATGATCTGACGAGCAGTTATATTTCCGCTTTCGTCCTGATTACATTATGCTTTATACTTCTCCTGAAAAGTTTTTGGTGTGGCCTTTTGGCGATTATTCCCAACGTCTTCCCGAGTATTGTCGTTTTCGGTTTTATGGCTTGGGCTGGCATTCCTGTTGACATGGGTGCCATGATGACCGCGAGCGTCGCCCTTGGTATCTCGGTGGACGGCACATTCCATTTCCTCACCTGGTTCCAGCGCGGACTCAGTTCCGGGCTCTCGCAGAAAGCGGCGGTAACTTATGCGTACAGTCAATGCGCCACAGCAATGGCGCAGTCTTCGATTATTTGTGGCGGCGGCATGCTCATCTTCGGGTTCAGCGATTTTGTTCCTGTTGCCAAATTTTCCATTCTGCTCGTGGCTCTGGTCTTTATTGCTCTGTTCGGTGATATTGTCCTGTTTCCGGCCATGCTTTACGGACCCTTTGGCAAATTCTTTTTGCCTGATCACCTTAAGCGGACCGCAGCGAGAAAACGACTCGAATTAGCGCGGCAGAACGACGAACGTCTCCTGCCTGATAATCTTGCTGTTCAGTCGCCGCTCGGTGCCCTGCCTACCCCGGAGCAGTCCTCATGACACTACCCTTTCAAATTCGCACGGGTCTCGGTCATGACACCCATCGTATAGAACCCGGGCGTCCTCTCCGTCTGGGCGGCGTAGCGCTCGAGTCCCCCTTTGGACTGGCAGGCCACAGCGACGCCGATGTCCTGCTCCACGCCGTAATTGATGCCTTGCTCGGCGCGGCCGGACTCGACGATATTGGTACTCTCTTTCCCGATTCCGACCCCGACTTCCTGAACATTGACTCCACAAAGTTACTCAGCGAGGTCGCTCGTTTAGTCTCGTCACGCAACTGGACCATTTCCAATATAGATGTTATTCTTTTCGCCCAGGAGCCGAAAATTGCACCCTATCGCAGCGCCATTCGAAATCGACTCGCCGAACTTTTGAGCCTGCCGCTCGACGCGGTCAATATCAAGGCGAAAACAGGCGAAAAACTTGGCTTTATTGGCCGAGAGGAAGGCATTTCCGCCGCCGCCATTGCGACGCTCATTCGCGAGAACAGTCACTAAATTTTTGTTTTCAAACGCGGTGCCTGTGCACGCGACACTTCAAAAATTCCCAGTGGCGGTGTTTCCCCTGGTTCTACAGTGGTGTCGTAATACCCGTTGTGCCCGGTCACTCATTGGTATACATATGGAGCATTTTGCGGACGTGCTCGGCGATCATTTTTCGCAGTTTCGGTGGTTCCACGACTTCCACTTCTTCCCCGTAGCCAAGAATCCACCATTGAATCTCTTCCAAACCGCTGACCTGGAATCGCAATTCAATCCGTCCGTTGGGCAACTCACGCATCTCTTGCGTCTTATGCCACTTAACCTCGGCTACGTTGCGGGCGACTCGTGCGGAAAATCGCACAACGACTTCCTGGTCCGGGCCGGAGTCCGGAATCAGATACCACGCGTTGCCCAGGTATTCGTCCAGAGAGAACTTGGATGGAATCTCAAACTTCTCCTCCAAAAAGCGTATGTCCGAGACTCGACTGACTTTAAACGTTCGAACTTGACGATACAGTCCGGAATAACCGACCACATACCAGCCGCGACCAAACATGACGGAGTAGGGGTGCAGACGCGTTCGTATTATGCCAGGAATCGACGGACTCGAATAATCAATCTCAACAGCCTGACCCGAAATCATGCTTTTCAGAATCCGGTCAAAAAGTCTTTTCATCATCATTTTCCACCTGCGTATTACGGGGCAAAACGGTCAAGCAATTCTGTATCCCACTCATCTGTGTCAACGTGTCGGCAGGCAAGCTTGATATCAATTTATAGCACGCCGTTCGAATCGAGGAAAACACGGGTTCCTTAATGTGTTCGCCATATTCTTCAAACAGAACCACCATAGCGACCGCTTCGCCAAGCGTAAAACCGACTGGAGGGATTCCATAATCGCTCACGACCTGAACAACTCCCGTTTCCCGGTCAATGACAATCGGGAAACCCTTGTTGCGCAGCATCTGTATCTCACGCTGGATTGTGCGAGGACTCACTTTGAACAGATTAGCAAAAAAGTGAATGTTCCCCGGCGTCGTAGTCATCCGAATCAACATGGGAATCGCTCTGTCCAACATATGCGATCCGAATTCCCAGTCATCGTCCTCTTCTTTCCTCAACGAAACACCCTTCCCATTGTTTCAGTTCGCCTGCTCGCGTGACGTCGAGCCAAATCCCGATTGCTCTTTGTAACGCTGCGACCACATCTCATACTGCGGATCGCCTTCGCGAAATGTGAAGACAGCATCCGGTAATCGGTGTCCATTGAACGGTTTCGACGGAATACGCACTCGCAAAATTTTCCCGTTCAATAATTCTATTTGATATTTTTCTTCTTCCATTCTTCTTTCCACAATCAAGCGACAAACCGTTTGCGTTCAGCAACCGGCAGTAAGATCCTACTGTTACTTTGTTCCCGTATTACAGGGCATGAGCACGCCATCAGGCGAAATCACCCGGAAACTTCGAGAACAGCCCGTGCAACCACGAGCTGCAAACGAAAGCCCTACTACTTAAATCGGCTCACAAAGGTCGCCTCGCCTTTGGTCTTACCGGTGAGTGTAACAGCAAGTATGCCGTCCGATTCCTGTCGAACCGAGACCGCGACGTCATCGTCCGAAGTCGTCGTCTCCGGCGTGTAGCCGTCCGGGACATAAAAACGCAACGTTAACGCATCTCCCGCAACGAGCGCGACGGTCCCTGACAGCGTCCGCGACTCTTCGTTCCAGGTCAGGGCTTTCAGTTCAACTCCCCCTTGCGTTATGTGTCGATTGCTCGACACGTACTGTGGACGAGTACACCTCTTGTGCACTGCCAGCAAACGCACACCATGCCCCGGCACCGTCATTTCAAAACGGTCGCGATTCGAACCAAGGAATGTTTCTGTCCAAAACTCATAGACCAGGTATTCCGTATCGGACGATAAGCCGAGTTCCTTAAAATCGAAACCAACCTTCTGCTCCTCTTCCCCCCAATTAAACAGGGCAACGACATCCCAGCTAAGGAAGTCCCGTGACACCTTCAGGTCCCATACCGGAAGCATGCGAAAGAACGGATAAAGCTGCATGGGATGAATATCGGCCACCGGCAGTGTCTGCTGAAGAAGTCGCATTCGCTCAAGCGGCAGTTCTCCCAGCTTGTCGCCAGCAAACATCATCTGTCCCGGCAGACTCACGACCGTCGTCGACAGCCGCGCTTCTTCCAGCGTCAGCGCTTCGTTTACCAGCAGTGTATCAGGGTCGGCAAAGAATACAATATTATGTGTGAAAATCTGGTTCAGCGTTCGACCCGCCTGTTGCATGAGGTTCGCCCATTTTACCGGCTGATTCGGATGCACTATATCGGAACCAATCCGCGACGCGTCCGCATATTTCGCTTCCGGACCCGACGCGTGACCCTGACACGCCAGAAAAACACGGTCCGGTCCAATCCCTTCCCGAAACGCAATGACACTCGCCTCAAACGGGTTCGGAAACGCCGGATCCTTAAATGCTGCCCGTACGTATGGCATCTCAAAAAAATGAGCACTGTAGCCCGGTCCGTCCGCCGACATGCCGTCTATCTTGAAAAATTCATATCCCCACTCATGCGACGCTCTATCGAATATCTTCTTCCAATGGGCACGCACTTCCGCGTTCGTCGGGTCCAGCGTATAGCGACCGTTCCACGTCGACATGGGCTGACCCTCCTTCGTGTGAAGAAACCAGTCGCGATGCTCCTTATAGAATTCCTCATTCCCCGTGCCAAAAGGCGCCATCCAAATCCCCGGACGAAAGCCCAATGCGCGAATATCATCCGCTAACTTCTTCATACCCTCCGGAAACTGTTTCTCGTTCACCTCAAGGTTCGTATTATAAAAATTCGAAACCGGCAACGAATCCGAATTCCCCTGCCACGACTCAATCGACCAGAATTCCATGCCATACGGCTGAAGATACTCACGACCGACTCGCGCTTCGGCCAGGTTATCCTCTGCCGTCGCCTTGTCAAAATAAAGATTCCACGACATCCAGCCGGTAGGCGGCGATGGACACCGCTTGCGATCAATGGGCGAGTACCACGGGACATAACGATTCTTGAAATAGTCGTTGATCAGATCGAAACAAAAAACCGCTTCCGCCGACTCCTCTATTCGCCCGGCAGCACAAAGTTTAAACGACCCGGGTGCCAGCGTAGCAAGATTGACCGTGCCGGCCGACAAGAGCAGGGCACGATCCTTCTCCGCGGAGAAGAGAGCATCATTCCAGTCGGAATCACTCGGGCCGCTGCCAAGAAAAAGAACATTTTCGTCCTTCCGAGGCGTAATCCGACAGGCAAAGGCGTCCGGTTCACAATCCACTGTTGCCTCGTAAGTCAGCGTTCCAGAGAAAAACTGACGCGTTCGATGAGAGACCAAAAACGACACACGATCGCCACTGACCTGAAATGTAAGATAAGCCACAACATAATCCTTCTCATTGACCAGCGCCAGACGTGTGGGGTCGCTGTCACGCGGGCAGACTACCCGGAGATTCGGGCCTGCTTCCGAACCAAACGAAAGCTTGCCTTCTACTCGTGTTGCGGTCGGCTCATGCTCCAGGGTCAATTGCGAGGTCTGTTCATCAAAAGTAATCAGCCAGGGCGTCAAGAGTAAAGTAAACAATGCGGTTGCGGTTGCAGTCATAAAAAATCTCCTTTGTGAAAAATGATTCGTGGGAAGGATTGCAGAGTTCCCACTGGGGATTGTTGGCTATTCTGGTGTTCTCGACGATTCTGTAGCGGTTAAAAAATCACCTCGATTTCCCGGGCCGGTGCTCATAAAGCGTCCAGCCGCAGTTACCTGTTCCAGGGCCTTGGCGTGCGTTTGACGGGCGTCCTCGCCTGTGGCCGATTTGTGGGGATAGATTTCATAAAGCTCACGATAGCGCCGTGGTGTAAAGTTCGGCATAATCACATTTGCGCCCCGCGAAAGACCGTTGATACGTCCATGTTCCGCGTCTTGCGTCGCAATCGCCGTTGTACTCGGAATATTCGCGTCTGGACGGACCAGTCGTGCCAGGGCAATCACCTTAAAGGCCATCTCGTTCGTATTGGCAACCGGGTCATCCGTGCACGGTAACGGGTACGTCGCTCGCACCGGCTCCAGGTTCGATTGTCCCAAAGGCGTGTCCGGGTGCGGAAGGTACGGTCCACAGCCAATCATGTCCAAATCCAGCTCCCGAAACAGTTGCAAATCGCGAACGAGGTCCATAATGCTCTGACCTGGCAGACCCACCATGACTCCACTGCCAATTTCATAGCCCAACGAACGCAGCAGACGTAACTGCTCACACCGATCTACTTGCGCCACGCCAGGCACTGCCGGATGGATCGCACGAAAGAGCACCGGATTCGACGTTTCGAACCGGAGCAAGTAGCGGTCCGCACCCGCCTCTTTCCAGACACGCCATTCTTCAGGACTACGCTCGCCCAGACTCAGCGTTACGGCCAGGCCAAATCGCGTTTTTACCTCCTTAATCAGGTCGGCTATAAAGTCAGAAGTAAGGTTTAAGTCTTCCCCAGACTGGAGTACCAGCGTGCCGTAGTGCAGGCCCGCTGCTTCCTCCGCCGCCGCCAGGACTTCCTCTCGCGTTGCACGATAGCGAAGGACACTCCCGTGCCCCGCCCGGATTCCGCAGTACAGGCAATTGCGCCGGCAGTAATTTGAAAGTTCGAACAGGGCGCGAAAATGCACCCCGTCCCCCGTCTGCTCACGGCGCACCTGGTCCGCCAGCGTCCACAACTCGCGCAGCTTCTCCGGATCGCTCTCACGGAGCCAGAATTCCAGTTCTCTTCTCGTTATTTCCATGGTACGCTTCGTGTTTCGCCTCCGGGGACCGGTGCGGGATGGGCAGGTTTTCCCGCCCTCGGTAAGGACGGGCTGCGCCCACCGGATTCTTCTGGAGATATTCCAGAAACCGGCTCTTTTCCCTCTTCTTTATACTCCACTTTATTATACCTCGTTCGTACATTCCGTACAACCGGGCTAAGGTAAATTTTCTGTTTTTTGGCCTTCGCACCCTCTTTTGTATCATTTAGCAGTCGCCGCGGTCATTTTTTTCGGAAAAAACACCCTTTTCTGTGGAAAAAAACCTAAATTTTGGCCCGGACCACTTACTTTTCCCCCTTAAACCGGCTATGATATAGTATTGTGCAGCTCCTCGGTGCCTCGCTGTGTGGCGAAGATTCGGTCTCCGGACCGCCCGTGCCGACACGGAGTCTGCTCGGTCCTGTGGACTTTGCCGTCCCCGACCGGTTTTTATACTAAGAGAATTCCAATCGTGCAAACCGTACCCCGCTGCGGTTCACGCGACCTTGGGCGAGATTAATCACGAATACAACGAAGAGACAGGAGCGGTCCTAATGAGTATATTTTGTTTTCAGTGTGAAGGCGCCGACCGGGGAACCGGCTGCCGGCAGTCGGGAACCTGTGGTAAGAGCGAAGACCTGGCCCATCTCCAGAATCTCTTGATTGCCTGGTGCAAGCAAGTCGCCTTGGTTGCTGTTCGCATGCGAGCTGCCGGAAACGCCAGTTCCGTCGTCGATCGCTTCCTGCTCGACTCACTTTACGTGACCACCACGGGCGTGAACTTCGACCAAAATGACCTCGTTCGACGAATCTATATGGCTGACCGCGTCTATCAGTTGGCGGAACACCTCTCGTCGGCCGAGAATGTTTCCTGGCAGAAGTCCTTGGAGGAGCAGGCGTTAGCTCCTGTCGACGGCCTGTCCCCGGAAGATGTGGCAGGACAGATTGAGCAGGGGCGGGAATACACGGTCTCTGCTCGACTCAACGCTGGCGACGCCACCGTTGTGGGCCTGCAAGAGTGCCTTCTGGCAGGCGTCAAAGGGGCCGCAACTTTTCTCCGGGAAGCCATTTCCGTCGCACAGGAAGCCTATCGCAAGCTCAAATTCGAAATCGAAGGCATGCAGATGGCAATTGATGCCATTAAGGCTCGCGACGTTAAGGAACGCCCGCGAAAAGCGGCCTTACGCGACGAAGTGATCACTTGTAAAAAACTGCTCGCTTCACAGCAGGAGGAGCAGCAGAAAATGCTCGCCTCGCTTTGGGAAACGCTCGCCTTCCTTGCCTCGGAACCCAATGATGCGACTGAACTTGGTAATGCATTGACTTCCTTGGGTAGCCTGAATCTCGATATTCTTCGACTTCTGGAGTGGGCTCGAAACAAAGTCTACGGCGTGCCTGAACCTGCCGTTGTACGTACCACGCCGGTCGCGGGTAAATGCATTCTCGTCTCGGGCAGCGATTTCGCACTCCTGCTCCACCTCCTGGAGGCCACTCGCAATAAGGACATCAACATATTCACCCACGGCGAACTGCTCGCGGCCCATTCCTATCCCGCGTTTCGTAAGTTCCCCCACCTGGTCGGGCACTATGGGACCTCGTGGCAGAAACAGATTAAGGAATTCGGCGCCTTTCCTGGTGCGATTCTCGTGACCTCCGACCACCTTATGGCTCCCGACGAAAGCTATCACGACTACATTTTTACCGCTGGCGAACTCCGCATGCCGGGCGTCCGCGAGCTTGCTCGCAAAAATAACGGTTCCTTCGATTTTAACCCGCTCATCCAGGCCTCTCTCGATTCCAGTGGCTTCTTTAAGACGAAAAGTATCGAAAAACTGACCGTTGGTTTCGGCGTCGATGCCATTAAAAAGAATATCGATACAATACGTAAGTCAATGGAACAGCGATATTTGCGAAATTTCTTCGTGATCGGGGGCTGTGATACCGCCGAAGGCGATGACAGTTATTTCACCGAATTCGTCAGTAATCTTCCTCCCGACTGTATGATACTTGCCTTTGGCAGTGTGAAGTTTCGGTTCAATCGTCTTGAGCTGGCTCCTCTCGGGTCGGGGTTCCCTCGTCTGTTCGACCTGGGCCAGTTGGAAGATGCCGTTGGCGTGATTGAGCTGCTCCAGTTCCTTTCCAAAGAGTTCGGACTCGACCTGGCCCAACTGCCGCTGGCGGTTACACTTGCGTGGTCTGACCAGAAGTCCATTGCCGTCCTGCTCTCTTTCCTGACTCTCAAACTTCGCGGTCTGCGCCTCGGAGCCACGCGACCGGCCTTCCTGACCCCCGACGCTTGGGCACGCCTCGCGGAGCAGTTTGGGCTTAACTTCGTGCAATCGCCGCAAGAGGACCTCGATTCTCTGCTGGGAACGTCAGGCGGCAAACGCTCCTGACCCGTTCTCCCATCTCGTAAACGCGTCCCTAACCGGACAGCGATAACAGGAATAACGCATTACAGGACAAGAGGATACGTATAAAATGGGGTTTTTGGAAACACTGTTCGGTAAAAAGAAACTGGATTACCAGAAGAAATACCTCCTGCAAAAGGCGGCCATTTCCGGGACTATGTCGCGATTCTTTCAGGCAACCGACCGTGAGACGGGACAGCTCGTCGGACTGAAAATTATCGACGCCCAAAAAATGAAGCAGGTCGAAGCTCGCATTCGCACCGCGTACGGCAAAGTTCACAAGCCATCCGAAGGCGAAATTACCGCCAGTTTTAACCATCCTTATATCGTTAAAGTGTTCGATTACGGACTGACCACACGGAACGAACCCTATATCGTTATGGAGTACCTCGAAGGAACCGGCTTGAACAATATCCTCATGGTGCGGCAGAATATGCTCGCCGGGGCCTATCTCCACTACATCCGACAGTGCGCCGAAGCCCTTAAAGAAGTTCACGATAAAGGCTATATTCATCGCGATTATTGCCCAAGAAATCTCCTGTTTACCGGCGACGGCACGGCTCTTAAACTGATCGATTTCGGCTTGACCGTTCCGAACTGCCCTCCCTTTACCGACCCCGGTAACCGTACGGGAACTGCGAACTACATGGCCCCGGAACTCGTGCGACGCAAGCCAACTTCGACGAAACTCGACATCTTCTCGTTCGGTGTAACCATGTACGAATTGTGCTGTCGCCAGCTTCCGTGGCCCGGCGGACAGGGCGGCCTGGCAGCTATGGGCCATGATACTCCCGCGACTCCCATTACAACATACTTCCCCAATATTCACCCTGTTCTCGCCAAGGCCATTCACCAATGTATTCAGCCCGATGTCCGCGACCGGTGCGAGTCCATGCAGGATTTTCTTCGCCTCATAAGTCGTTGTGATTCCGAAACGGCCGATAAAGCCCCTCCTGTAATCCTTAAGCCGGAAACGAAAGCTACCTCTCGATGACTGCTTGCCGTAATGATAGTTCCGCCCCTTCCGTGGCCGTACTCGGGGGCGGCTTGGCTGGTATTACCGCTGCCTGGTCCGCGCGACAGGCAGGCTGCCGCGTTACGCTCTTCGAACGCGGACGCCATCTGGGTGGACGCATTGCCTCGCTCGAAGTCCATGCGTCACTCGCCCAGGCGGCCAAACTCCTTGATAACGGTGAACATATTTGGCTCGCAGCGTGCCTCGCTGTTGACAAACTGTTTCAAGAGCTTGAACTTAAACAATATTTTGACTTGTCTCCTGGAATCCATTTCGCCTGTGGCGGGGGACACTTTTGGTCGTTGAACGCATGTCGCTGGCTCCCACGTCGCTTTGCTCTGCTCCCCTCGCTCATGCGATTACCGAATCTGACCTTCCGCGAACGCTGCCATCTTATCCACATTGCCCGACTTCTGCTCAACGCTCACGACGACTCGCTCGCTCCTTTCACCTTTAGCAAGTGGTACAATGAGCAAGGGGGCCGCCCGCGACCCGCCCAGTTCTTCTGGCAACCGCTCATTCTCAGTAGTCTTTCCGATATGCCTGACCAGGTCAGTGCCTTGGCCGTTAAGAAGATTATTCTCGAAGGCGTGCTGTTCTGCTCGGGCAAAAATCTTGGCCTTTATCTACCCAATCTACCGTTGCGAGAGATTTTTCACGACGCCGTATTCAAAAAGTTTCAAGAGGAGGGAATCGACGTCCGGTTTCACAGCCGTATTACGCAACTGCTCTCCGAAGGTCCTCGGATTACTGCCGTATGCGGGCCAGACGGCGGTCATGAGCCGTTCGACGCCGTTATTAATGCTACCGGCCCCTTTGCCGCCGCCCAGCTCTTTGCCGATTCCGGCCTCGACGCTGAACTGCAACGCATTGCCTTTGAACGGTTCGAACTGGGAGCGATCACCACCGTTCATCTCTGGCTCGACCGGCCGATCACCAAGAAAAAAGCCATTGCTCTTACCGGAACGCCTGGACAGTGGCTCTTTGCCAACCGGGGCGTCATCGCCTCTTCCGAACTTCCATGGTATGCTCAAATTTTAATAAGTGGCTCGCACCGACTCCTTGACGGAAGTGAGCTTACCTCCGGTCAAAGAGAGCAACTGGCCCATCGTATCTTCTTACAACTTCAAGAGCAGTTCCCACACGCAAAGGCGGCCCGTCTTATGGCCTCGCGTGTTTCGACCATACTCGACGCGGTCATCTCGCCCTCTCCCGAGTCCTTTGGTAAACGTCCAGGCTGCATGACAGCTTTCGATAATCTCTTTCTCGCCGGCGACTGGACCGATACGCACTGGCCCAGTACCATGGAAGCGGCTGTCCGCTCCGGACGTCTGGCCGTCGAGTCGCTGCTCGCACAACGAAATCGTGCCCGCGCGAGTTAACCGGAGCGGGCACGGCCTGTCCCTCTTTAGTGCGACAGGGAAAACGTTTGGTCAAAGTGGCCTGCCGGAAGATCAAGTTTGTGATATTTTTCGCCACAGTGTTCGTAGACCTCGGCGTTTTCCACCTGGCAGTTCCAGGGCAGAATGAGTTCTCCCTTCGTCCCTTCCGGAACAGTGACCTTAACGGCGAACGACTCATCCGTGCGGCGCAAAGAAACGACAATCGACCCATATTGCGTTGGCGTCGTCTGGTCAATGGCCGTTAAGTGACCCATTTGCGGAAAGATACGGAACGATTTGAACGCCGGCTCTGTAGGCGCGACTCCTGTAATGTACTGTGCCAGGCACGTCAGTCCGCCGCCACTCCAGGCATGATTGATCGTACCGCCGCCAAAGCCCTCGGCACCAATACCCCAGCCTTCCCAGAGCGTCGTAAATTCCTCATTTTCGACCATTTTCGCAAAGCGTTCCTTCATACGCGTAAGGCAATCGTCATAATATCCCATTAAGCACAGAGCTTCCAGGACGTATTTCTCCATATAGGGACTGGCGTGCTTGTGCTCCTTGAGGAACGCGCGAACAAGAGGATATTTCGTCGCGTCGGCCAAACCGCTGACCACGGCCATTGCATTGGCGCGGTCGTCGCTACAGGCCGTGTAGTGCGGGTCGCGATATTCCGTCCCCGTCCAGAAAACACGGTCAAACGATTCTTCCAGCTTCGTCATGCACTGCGACCAGAAGTCAGCGTCGTCGTTCAGATTCAGTCGCAACGCCAGCTCTTTGGCTTCCTTGACCGCTAGATAATACCAGCAGTTCAAGAGAACTCGAAGGTCAATGTCCTCACCCCAGTCGCCCCAACTCCAGTCACCGGTTCGAACCTGAATCACGCCCTCTTCGTCAAACTGCCATATCTTGAGATAGTCACGAATCGCCGGATAAATATCGCACGCCGTTTCGTTATCACCCGAATAGAAACTATAGCAGCCCAGTCCGCATACGCTTATCGTTGCCAGCATCTGTGCCGGTAACTCCGTATTGAAGACTCCCGGCACCGGCGAGTACAACGTCTTATCCTCCCGTTGGAATCGGGCAAGCTCATAAAATCCTTTTCGTGGTAGCGCGTCTGCCCGCTGGTCAAAGACGTAAAACGCCTCGCCAAGTTCGTTTACCGCATCGCCCCACCATTGGGCACGCTCACGGTCCGGACAGTCGAAATACGTATCCCGCATCGTTATATAAAGCGTTCGTACCGCCTTGGTCCACAATTGGTTATAAAACGGGTCATCGCACGTAAAGGAGCCAATGAAATCCGCCGCGTAGCCTGTCTCACGATAACCCAAGCCCAGTATTTTTACACCTTCCGGAATGGAGAACTCCACCTTATGCCCGTTCATCCAGCCGAGCGATTCATACTCCTGAACTCCTTCTTTCGTTATATATTCAGCACGCACATTGTACTCGCTGCCTCCGTGGTAATTGTCTGTTCGCACATCAATTGTCAGTCCGGCCGGGGCCTCAATTTTGAACCAGGGTGTAACCTGTGCGTTGTACGGAAGCGTGCCGATAATTTTCTCGCCGGTCGCAATTTTCGGCAGTTCGGCGTCATTCACAAAAGTTTTAATTCCGTAATCTTTCCACAGTGGAATCGGACGCTCGAAGAGCAGCCCCCAAGGCGCGTCCCCGGCCGCACCACAAACGACCGCGCTATGCCATTGCGAGTCGTCGTACGAACAGGCACGCCAGTCAGCTGCGTCTTCGTATCGCGCGTCGTATCGAATATTCCATTCGGGAAGTCGATAGTTCGGTTGCGGGTCCGCCGTAAGAATTTCGTAAGGGCCGCTCGTCTCTTGCCGCCAGGTCGCCGCGACTCCAGACGTTTCGAATTCCCGTTTACCCGCGTCGACCAAGCGCAAGCCCGTGGGAACCGCAGACCCGAGTTTCGCCTTCCACGTTCCATCCGATCGCACAACAAGTCCGTTTTCATTCTCGCACACGGAGTCGACCAGCAGACCCGACTGGCCACTGTTGATGTGCGAAAAGCCATCACGTCCGAAGTACCAGACGAGGAACGCCAATGTATTTTTACCCTCTTGCAAAAACGGACTCAAGTCGACCAAATCGAAATAAGTCGCGTTACGGGCCGGGCCCCGTTTAAGACCCCCTTCAAAAACGACCATTTCTCCATTGACCCACAGCCAGTATTTGGAGTCACAAGCCACGCGTATCTTCGCCGTCTGACCCTCCTTGGCGTCAAAGGAGTAACGATACTGCGTCCAAAGATTGGGCATATCTTGCGGCGTATCGGCAGCGCTAATCCAGCTCCCGCGAATATCTGTCGTCGCCTGATAGTGCTCGCCGACAATCGTAAAATGATCAGCAGCGGTCACCGTATCCGCGCAACAAAGCACAACGGTAAACAATAGCAATAGGCCGGCCACCCCTGGGGTGCGAACAGCTCGCTCGTGTAAACTCCGGTAGCCAAAAAATAATAAAACAGGCTGTAAAATGCGGGCAAAGGTCATGGTTGCTCCTTCGTGGTTGGTGAACTTGGTAATGTAGATGTGGGTAATACAGACGCCGCCTGCGACGTTGCGCCTATCTCCTGACGCGGTGTTACGTCCCGCGATTCGTGTATTTTGAGACGGGCTGTGCCTGCCTGTGAAAATTTTTGGATCTCCGTTATCATGGTCGATTCCGTCCGAACCGGCGGATTCAATTCCCAGGGCAGAAGTATGGTGAACGTACTGCCGAAACCAGGTCGACTCTCAACGGAAACTTCGCCCTCAAGCAGTTTGCATAATTCCTTGACAATGGACAGGCCAAGTCCGCTCCCCGAATGCTCACGCGTCATGGCGTCGCCTTCAGGCATGGACGATTTACCCTGTCGGAATTTTTTGAAAATAATGAGTTGGTCTTCCGGAGAAATGCCGACTCCCGAGTCGATAACTTTTAATTCAAGAAACGGAATCGGTTTGCTTACAACAGTACTGTTAAGACGTCCGGACTGCGCTGCGGTTCCGTACCCTTGCGGATAGAATGGTATTCGTTCGATCCGGTGTGCGAGGATACGAATGAGCCCCCCTTCCGGAGTAAACTTAATCGCGTTGGAAATTAAATTATTCAGGATCTGCTGTATCCGGGACGCGTCTTGCTGTAGTCGCGGCAAGTCCGGCTCAATTTCCGGCGCTATGTCGAGATTCTTCTTGTCGGCCAGCGGACGCGCCATATCGCATAAGGCAAGAATAATCTGATCGATTGTAAAATGCGAAAGCTGAATTTCCAGCCGACCGGCATCCATGCGGGTCATGTCCAGTATGTCATTAATCATGGCCAGTAGCGCGCGGCCCGATTTGTTTATGTTCGTAACATACCGACGCTGCTTGTCATCCAGAGATTTAATGGACCCGAGAACTTCACTAAATCCGAGAATACTGTTCAGCGGGGTTCGCAGTTCATGACTCATCGTTGCCATGAAATCGCTCTTAATCTGGTTCATTTCAAATAATTGCAAGTTGCGACGCGCAAGTTCGTCCACATTTTTACCCAAGGTGGCGTTCGTCGCCTGAAGTTCATCCTGCGTCTCTACCAGATGCCGCAGCATTTGGTTAAAGGCATGGCCCAACGCTTCGAACTCGTCGCCCGTATGCAATTCCGCTCGCTTCGTACTGTCACCACTGGAGATCGCTTCGCTCACCTCGCGAAGATTCTTGAGCGGCCTTATTATAACCAGGCGAATCACGATATAAAACGCTATCAGTGAGAGAAACGCCGTTATTATCGCCGCGCCTAGCAGGAGCGCCCAAAGTCGGGTGATCTCCTTCTGCGCCGGCGGCTCCGGGATCGTAACCTGAAGTATACCCAAAAGTGAACCAAGTTCCGCGCTACTGTCACCAAGAATTTCTCGATGACAGTTCAGACAGGCTCGCTCCATACGGAGCGCTACGTAATAATGGTAAGTACCCACCTCGTCCGTGCGTTCCGCGACCAAAGGCAACGAGTCTCGCGCCTCGGGCGGAACCGTCTGATTCTGCTGCTTCAGCAGGTCTTCTTCAAACGCGTTTCGGGGACCATCATCCTCGCCCGGACGACGTTTACGCGAACGTAACAGGCGGCATTCAAATCGCGAACGGTCCGCCTGCCCGCTGATCTCTTCGCTCTGTAGTGTCATGGAATCGATAAAGTCGTCCAGCTCGCTGCTGCCGGGAGCACTATAGCTCTGGTCAAGCGATTCGTTCTGCAGCAGGACACGCAAGTGCATCAGAAGAAACTCACGCTCCGTCAGGAGTTTACCCGTAAGTGGATTTTGCGTATCTATTTGCGACTTCGTGACCTTGAAGTACAGAAAAAAACTGATCGTTATGACAATGGCAAGAGCCACGCCAAAAAAGAACAGGCATTTCAGTTCAAGACTCGATTCGAAAAAGGAACGACCACCCGAATTCCGCGATTCCATAACTTCCTTCTTTCAGGAGGCGAACCCGCCCTCGTTGAAATCGCCCACCGTGCCGTCCTCACCGCCCATAAGTCCGCCAAATGTCTTTATGCCACGACGCTTTGCCTGCTCGCTTACCAGATGATCAATCGCATCGAATGCTTCCCGCGGACGATCAAGACAGGCAATGCGAAGTTCGGGTGTCGTCGGGTCCGTCGAGTAGATTATTACCGTTCCTATTCCACCATTAATCATCTTGTCCCACAACGTCTGCTCAAGTTGTACATCGTTGACCCGCAACATGAGTGTTGTATCGGTCGTCTGACGGAACAGGCCCTTATACGAAATAAGGCGGTCCTCCAGCAGTTCATAGCGTATGGTCGTTGTGTAATACCAGTAGCGAATGGCAAACCGAATCCACAGAATGACCGGAATCACCATCGCCAAAGCCCAGAAGGGCCAATGCCCCATGCGATTATACAGGCCGAGACCGTGCACCATAGCGGTTCCATAAAAGCAGAGGGTTATAAAGGCCATGAGAATTGCCTCTACGCGAAACGCCTTTCCGGAATAATGGCCCCCGGTCCAGACAACGGTCTCCGGATCGCTCTTGCTCCCGCTTGCGTCTGTCTTGCTCTTTGCTATCGCTTCCAGTGTCGCTTCCGCACTGCTTTTTCCTTCCTCTTGTGCCATTGTTCGCTCCTTTATGGTTTGCGTTGTGTTTTCAGAGACAAAATCCACCCTGATCCCTATTATAACAGGAACGCCCGTCTTTTGCAAGCGGTTGGCAGTTTTCAGAACGCTTTTTATTCTCTTCGGGGCAGGCCCCCGATCGCCCCGCTATCGCACTTGCGGGCGCGCCGTCTGTTGCAATGACAATCGCATATTGTCAAAATAGAGAACCGGGGCAGGGGACGCCGGTGCAGCTGCCGGACTTGCCGGTGCCGCAGGCGTTGCCGGGGCGGTGGGGGGCGAGGACGGAGGGGCCGACGCGGGCGCGGTCGCGCCTTCGGACGGCTTCGTGGCGGCTGGGGATTCCACGCCCGGCAGGGTCGCTACTTTCGCGGGAGCAGAAGGGGAACCGGTTTCTGACGCGTCACTCCCCGTTTTGGCGACTTCCTCTGACGAGTTAGGCTCCTTCTCATTGTCGGTTCCCTTGCCAGTCTCGTTCCGCGGCAGTTCCCGTTTCACCAAAGCCTCCAATTCCTGGACATCCTTTTCATTCATGTCCCGGTACACAGCTTCCGTCTTGACCGAAGGCCGGCCTTTTCCGTAAAGATAATCGTGATTGACGCTTGGCAAATCGACTTCATCCCCGCCGACTTCCATTCCGGCCTTAAATGAGGACTTCGTTATGGGTCCGAGTCCGAGGAACCAGCGGTCGCGTATCGAGGCCGTCTTCGTTTTTGTTCCCGACTGCCAGATTATGGCGCCACTGGCACGGTTATAGGCCCACATCATGAGCTTGACCTGTGCCTTTTGGTCCGTCCTCTTTATAATCGAGATTTCCGGTATGGAGGAGCCGCCCCCGACCGGAATAATAGACGGAACCTTTGTCTCCGGCACGCCGTACATTAAATCGTAGCGATTCGTTCCGACCGCACCCGGGGCAATTTCCAAAATATAGTCGGCCTCATCTTTCTTTTCCTGGACCAAAACGCCATTGGCCGCCAGCTGCTGATGAAGAATACTGAATAAATAATGACTGTCGGTGCAGTTGACTCCTTCTTTATTTATATAGACGCGGCGACCGGTCAGCGGATAGAAGTCGAATTCATCGATCACATCTTCCATAGCACTGGTTATGAGTAACTGCTCCGTGGCGGTACGCGACGTATCGGACCATTTTGTCGTTCCGCACGAGAGTATCCACGGCATGGACAGACAGAGCAACACCCAAAAACAGAACAGACGGTGCTCTCTGTTCCCGTTTATAAAGTTATGTTGTCGTAAGGTCGTCATAATTACTCGTTTGCCGGGGCAAGGTGTGATTTTTTTGTTTTACCTATTTTTACAATAGGCACTACTCCAGCGGAAGTATAGCGTTTTTGTTCGTACAACGAAAGAGCAATTTTCGTGATTTGCCGAAAAAACATGGCTCGGTTTTCTGACGGCAGGAGTTGCGAAAAATCTTCCCGACGCCGTGCCAGAGGAGATTCTGTGGTACGATTAAACTTCCGGCGGCTGTTACCGCTACCCAGCAGACCTGAAACGAGAAAAAGAAAGGGTATTTATGATTCGCGCAATAATAATCGGAGTCGGGATCGCGATGATCGCGATCGGCGTACAGTGCTTTTGTTTCGCGGAAATGGTGATCGAAACCGATGCGGTTAAAACGGTCCCAGTTGCCGAATTTATTCCCTACAGTCTCATCTCGACCGGCCTGGTCATCTACTTTTATGGCTATCAACTTCAAAAAACGTGACAATTGCCCTTGACTTACCTTGCGTAAATTGTCAAAATACCCCGTCCGCTACGGCTGAAAGTGGGTGAAAGGCGATTTTGCCGTCTTTCCGCGGCTCTTTCACGCGGCAGTGGGCGCGTCTGTCGCTTCCAAACAGGTTTTCCCGTCAGGCGAACGGGAAGAAGACCTCCCTGTTACGGAATATTCGGGATATAGAAAAGGAGTTTTGAAATGAAGAAGGGATTTGTGACGTGTATCATAATCATGGCGCTACTCGCCTCGACGGGCTGTGGCGGTAAGGGCACCCCCGGCGAAACAGGCAATTCGCCCGAGACGCCCGCAACGGACTCTTCGGCCAAGGAGTCGTCGAGCACGCCGGCTGGTGTAACAAACGAATTCTTTGCCGCTTTTTTCTCGGGGCAGGATGCAGAAGCCTTCGCGCTTTTAACGCCCCAGGCTCAGGAAGCAACGCAATCCAGCTTCTCCGCTGATGCCAGCGACACTATTCGCTGGACCGTTGGTGAAACGGAAATAAACGACACAACAGCAACGGTTTATGTCCATGTAAACGACCTTAATGACGAGGGCAATATGGCCTCGGAAACGCTCGCTTTTACACTGCGTAATTGTGAAAAGCAGTGGCGCATTGCCGGGTTCTCCACAGAAGGACTCCTGATCAATTTTGAATCGCAGGAGATTACTTCTTCTACCCCGGACATGGCGACGGAAGAAGAGATTAAAGTTGGACAGCTGCCCGATGCCCCGGTCTTGAAATAGCACCTATACCGTCCCCCTCGTGCTTTGGCCAGGTCGCTTTGGAATCGCCCCCGATTGCGGAGTTACCAAGCGATTATGTGGCCTTTGGGGGGACTGACGGTAGTAGAACATGGAAGCGAAGAATATGTTACGGTCAGGAGGACTGATAACGTTTCTCTTTCTTTGTGCGGCAGTAGTCTATGGCCAGGGATGGCAGATGTATGCCGAACAGATTAAGGAAGAAGCGGCGAATCGACGCAAGAACGAGGTTGTTGCCAGCGAGCAGGCGGCCCCGGTCGCTCCTGCTCCGCGGCCTGAGCCTCGCAAACCTGCCCAGTCTTCGTCCGCAGGCCTTCTTTCCATGCCGGAACTCGATATCGTGCCGCCGGAAAGCGAAGACACCGTCGAACCGGGGACTGCACGCCCGGAAACCTCTGTCCGCGCTCCTTCTCTGCCCAGCTTTCGCGATGTTCCAGAGATGAAACGCGACGCTACTCTCCGCCGTGTCTCCTACGCACCGTCCGGAGCCGTCTGGATTGTCGGGGACCGCGGCACGATCGTCGCCAGTTCCGACGACGGCTCAACCTGGTCGTTAATCAGAAGTCCCGTGAGCTGCGACCTTTACGACATATGTTTTCGCGATGAGCGTTGTGGCATAATTGTCGGGGGTGAACTTCTTCCGACCGGTGACGGTCGCGGCGTCATCTTGCGCACGGAGGACGGAGGCGCCAGTTGGCAGGAAGTCGCGACGAGTGCCTTCCCGTATCTGCGACGTATTTCTCTTACGCCGGACGGAACGTTGCTCGTTTGCGGGGATTCCTCCGAACTCTACCCGGCAGGGCTGTTCGTCAGTCGTGATTCTGGATTAACCTGGACTCCCGACCGGAGTAACCGTCATGAAGGATGGTCGCAACTGGCCTACGATCACGCGGCGCGAACCGGATTTGGTATTGGTTCGGAAGGGACCTTGCAAGTCACGAATAAGGGGCAGTGCGTTTCGCGCCATCCTGCGGCGGACCAAACGCGTCTGCATGCCTTGACCGGCGACGGTGCAGGGCACTATTACGTGGTAGGCGACCATGGCTTGATTCTGACGACAAGCGACGCGGCCGTCTCTTGGCAGTCGCTGGCTGCGGCTCTGCCCACTGCGGTCGCTCAACTGTTCGACTTTAAGACGGCGGCCACGCGCGGACCCGTACTCTGGGTGGCCGGCACGCCCGGGTCTGTAATTTTCAAGAGCGGTGACCACGGCTTGACCTGGCAGCCGGTGCCCACCGGTGTAGGCGTTACCCTGTGCGACCTCCAGTTCCGGGACGATTCCAACGGCTTGGCCACAGGAGAATTAGGCACAATACTCAAGACAAACGACGGCGGAAATTCCTGGCAGGTGATCCGGAAAGGGGGTGACCGCCTGGCCCTGCTCGGTATGTTCGGGCAGAGTGCGGATATTCCTTGGGAATTGTTCGTGCACTCCTGTGCCGAAGAAGGTTATCTTGGCGGTGTTGCTCTGCTGGCCCGTGAGGAAGTCAAAGAAAAGACGAACGACGCTGTGGCGCTTTGTGCCCGACTGCAGGAGGCGGTAGTCGATGCTGGTGCCTCGACCCTGGATATTGCCTCCTCTTTTCGGCTCGACCCCGACGAACTGAACCAGGGACTTGACGGCCTGCTTGCACGCTTCGACCGGGAAAACGACCGCAAAGGCCTGGACGCCTTTCGCGACTCACTCGTACGATTGTTGCGCACACGTCGTCCTTCGGTCGTTGTGATTCAGGCAGCAACAAAATCTCCTGTCGCCGCGCTCATCTCTCGCGAGATGCCCGGTGCAGTTATGGCCGCGGCCGACCCGCTCTCCTGTCCTGAACAATTGCAAGATGGGTTCCTTGCTCCGTGGTCCGTGGAAAAAGTCTGCACGCTGACCTCGTCCGAAACGCCGAACGACTCGCAAATCCTCTTCGAGTCGGGAATCTTTTGCCCGGCTCTGGGACGCAGTACAGGTGAAATATCCCGCGAGGTGCGTGCTCTGTTCTCTCCGGTGCCACAGGTTCCGCAAAAAACCTCGCTCTCTGTTCTATATGAACGACAGACGGCGGCGGCTACGGGGACGCCCACCGCCACCACGGCGCAAGGCTTGCCGCAGGGTCTTTTCTCCGCGGTCACTCCCCCTCTGGTTGGTGAAGCGAGACGGGCAAGGAGTCCCGGACTGGCCACCCGTCGCGACGAGCTGGTCCGCCGCGCCTCGGAAATGCGTCAGAAAGATGGCATTGCGGAACGCACGATTCGAAATCAGGATGGCGGTAGGTCAAGTGAAGTTCTTATGCCGCAAATGAACGCTATGATTCAGGGCGTAGATGCGGAAGCGGCGCTCCATTTCCTGCTCCAGACCGGGCGTGCCTTTCGCGACAGCGGCAACTGGTCCGCTGCGGAAGTGGTTTATTCCCTGGCCGTGCGGACGTTCCCGCAGCACTTGATGACTCGCGAGGCCCTGCTGTGGCTCGTGCCTTGGTATGCGGGAAGTGAACCGGCACGCCGCGCCGACATGTTCCGACGTGACAGTATCCGCGAAGCGGTCACCAGCTCGCCCAACTCTCTTATGCTCAACGCCGATAATGTGAAAGCGGAGTCACGCCTTGGTAATGTGGATGAACTGGGCAAACTGATTCGTGAATTCCATCCGGATTTGTACATGCGACCGGAAATTCGATTTCCGCTGGCCGCCGCGGCACGACAGCGGGGCTGGACACGCGACGCGGTTGCCTATTATATGAATCGCAGCATGATTTCCGGTGACGACCTCTGGGGACTACGCGCGGGCGCTGAATTCTGGCTCGCCACTCCGAATAAAGACGCTCTTCCGGAGCAGCAACAGGTATGTCCCATTTCCGTCTTGAACTGTCGCGCCATAGCGCAGCGCCCAACGCTCGATGGTGTGCTGGAACCCGAATTCTGGGGCAACGCACAAACGGTATCCCTTTCGACGCCGCGTCCTGTCCTGCCCGACGTTAATAATCCGGAAGAGGCATGGAACACAAGTCGTGAAAATGGAAAGTACGCCAATAATTTTGGCAGTACAATATCTCTGCTTTACGACAAGGAATATTTGTATCTTGCTCTGGTCTGTGAAAAGAAAGACGGGGTCGATTATACGGCGGTCGAGACGCCGCGGGTTAGAGATGACGTGCCTGCTGATGCCGACCGTATTGAGATTCAGCTGGACGCCGATCGTGACTACACAACGTTCTATCAGTTCGTTTTCGACTGTCACGGCAGGGCAAGTGAATCGCTCTGGAACGATCGATCCTGGAATCCACGCTTGTTCGTTGCGCATAAGGAAGACGAACAGACGTGGACCATTGAGGCGGCCATTCCGTGGCACGAACTGGCGGACCACGCTCCAACCAGGAGCGATGTCTGGGCTGTTAGTGTCCGGCGTATTATTCCGAGAATCGGAATTGAATGTTGGAACTCCGAATTTACCCGACACGGAAATGACGGGTTCGGGTTCCTGACCTTTGGTTTTTAGCATAAACGGTGAAATCATGAAAGAGTTGTGGAAACTGAACTGGGGGGTTGTCTGGCTCCTTTCGTGGTCGATTCTGTCGGCTGCGGAAACGGCGGAGATGGAGTACTCCCCGACGGAATCCGTTTCAACGGCGTTCGACGTGGACTGCTCCCAGCCAAGTAAAAAGAACGACCTGTTTGGGCTAACCGAAGCCCTCCTGCGCGGTCAGAGTGCCTGGTATCCGCAAGAGGAAGCGGAGCCTGGCCTGGAATATCCCCGGTTTACCGATGAGTATCCGGAGTGGGAGGAGCACGACGTACGCTCTTGGTCCTGGCAGGTTTTGCCCACCGGATTAATCTATCCCTCGTATCTGGCCGGTCGCAAGGAGCCGCGGTTGGGCTGCGAGATAACCGATGAGCATGACTATGGCTGGCTTTGGGACATAACTCTGGGCGGCAGGGCACCCATTCTCCGCTACGGAACCAAAGGTGCCGTTAATCCGGAAGGCTGGCAAATCGACCTCGAAGGCGCTGCCTTGCTTCGACTCGATTTCGAACGCGGCCGCGACCTGGCCGGGACCGATTATCGCGCCGGGGTCCCCCTTTCCTACGGCGCCGGGAATTGGCAATACAAATTCGCGTATTATCATGTCAGTTCTCACCTTGGCGATAACTACATCCTCGAAAATTTCCGTATGCCTCGCGTTCAGTATGTGCGGGATGAACTCGTACTTGGCGCTTCGTGGCGACCCTGGAGTTTTCTCCGTCTCTTCGCCGAACTCGGCTGGGCCTTTAATACAGGCGCAACAACCGATCCCTGGGAAGTTCAGTTCGGAGCCGAATTCAGTCAGCAGTACGAAAAAGGGCAAAGTCAAAAGGGATCGCCTTTCCTTGCCGTTGATACACACCTCTTTGAAGAACTCGACTTCGGCGGATACTTCAATGCCCAAGCCGGCTGGCAATGGCGAGGAGCCACAAATAACTTACTGCGACTCGGCGTCGAATTCTTTACCGGATGCGACGACCAGTTCCAATTCCATTATACTTACTCTCGCAAAGTGGGTTTTGGTTTGTGGTATGACTTTTAGAAAATAACCTAAATTATACATTTTACCCAAACAAAATAATAGGAAAAGTTTCCGTATTATTTTTAAGATACAGGCCGGTTGTGACGATAATAACGATTAGGGAAGCTTTGCGGACTTCCCGCTCCCGTTGAGAAGCGAAATAAGGCCCGGAAGACGCCGGTTCGCACCAGTCAGCGAAGGTTTGATTACAAGGATATTTACCATGAGTATTACAAAGAGTCGTTATTTTTCCCACGTATTCCAGTTACTGTTCGGTTCTCTCCTGACCGGAGCGTTCCTGTTTCAGGGGACAGGCTACATAACCGAAGCGTTCGGACAGACGACGGAGAACAACGTCAATGTGGAGATTTCGGACACGGGCGCAACGGACGTCAGTGCCACGACGTACTATACTGGCCTGACGGGTCCCGGTGGCAGTTCAACCGCCGCCACGACCGGCACGATCTCGATCACGGACGGGGCCACAGCCGTGGTTGGTATACTGGATACGACGGTCAAGACGCTCAACGATATTGACCCGGTTCGCTTGACTGTAACAAGCACCGGAAGTGGGTCAGGACTGGTGACCATAGGGACCGAGGACAGCACTGCGGCCAAGACGATTCTCGTCGTCGCAGGCGACAGTAATAGTGCTTCGAGTCTGATTATGGGTAACATCTCCGACGCGACGAATGGAACGAATCTGACGATTTGGGACGGCGGCATGCTGCAAATCGGTCTGGACGCGGAATCAGAAGACGTGGGAAATGGGCTGGGTACCGTCACAATAGCTAACGGCTCGCAACTCTTCAACGCTGGTAACCATACTGCGACGGTGGACTATGGTCTGCTGGTCAGTGCCAATGGAACCTTGCAGATCGGAAACAGTGCCGACGACCTTTCGTCCGGGGCGCTCCTAACCGGCGACGGATTAACGACCAACAACGGAACAATAACGATTTACAATAATACAGGCGACGACAACAAGGCCTATTTCGGTATCTACGCGGATAAGTCGGGTGCCAAGCTGGACGCGACCGGAACCGTTCATCTCTTTAGCGGAACGCACGCCACAAGCAGTGTGGAAGATGGCGGAGTCACCGTAAACGGGGCCATCGGAACCGTAACGACTCCGGATAATTTGATTCTCAGTAACTCCCTGTATATCGCCGCTACCGGAACGGTCTCCGTTAAAGACCTCACTCTGGAACAGACCGCTTCGACCGTTTCCAATGCGGGCTATCTAAAGGTTACCGGCGACATAACCACCGGCGCTGCTACGACCGAGTTCACCAATACGGGTCGCGCTATTATTGAGACCCTGGACCTTGCAAGTGGCGTCTCCTATGTTAATAACACAACCAAAGACAGTACAACGCTTTACAGCTCACTGGTCAATCTGACCGTGAGCGGCGGCAGTTTTGAGAACAAGCTGGGTACCGCGACCATTGGCACGCTGAACCTCTCCGCCGGAACCGCGACAACGTCCGGGGGCGCAACGGCCATAACCACGGCCAATCTGACCGGGGGTACCTTGAGCATGTCCGCCGGCACAACAACGGTCGCAACGGCCACACAATCAGACGGTGCTATTTCTCTGGCGACCGGGGGGACCATGACCCTCACGAACTGGACGCTTTCCGGTGGTAGCGCGAGCGTCGCGGCCGGGACCCTGACCACTTCCGGTACGCTCGATATGACCGGCGGGACTCTGACCACCAGTGGCGGGGCAACTACGTTAAACAACGTAAACCTGTCGTCCGGTAGTATAGCGACCTCGGCCGGGACAACCAAGATTACCAACTTAATGCAGTCGGGCGGAACCATAACCAGTACAGGCGGCACGACCTCGCTTTCCGGTATGTCAACAGCCGGTTCCGTTGACGTCTCCGCCGGAACCGTCTCACTCGTCGACTTCGCCGCCGATTCGCTTGACCCGGCTACGGCCTGGCTCAATATTACCGCCGATGGTATCGTTAAGGTCACAGGCGATTACGACGCGCTCGATGGTTCGGTTAATATTAACGCCTCGGATACCGATATAGCCGCGTTTGATCTCGTCGAAGGGGGCGACCTCGGTATCGATTTCGCCGATAATACGAATCCGATCCTTAATCTGACCCAAGGTCAGGTCAACTTCCAGGAAGACAGTACCATCAGTGCCTTTAACGCCGGTTCGCTTAGCGGTGGGACTTATACGCGTACTTTGGTCGCTAAGAATGGTGAGAATGCCGAGGATATGGTGATTCATTTCAATAGTGACCTCGGGCAGGACAGTGCCTTCTTTAAGATGGCCTACGACGAAACGGACACCGCGGCCAATATAAGCCTGACCGTTGCCGATTTCGCCGACTTCGCTTTGAGCGACAACCAGCGGGCAGTGGCCGCGAATCTGGATAATCTCCGAACCGGTGATAATATAACAGAACCGCTTCGCGACCTCATTGAAGACGAAATTATGTATACGGCGGCGACCGCCGGTGACGTTCGCGACGCCATGCAAAAACTGGCCGCTACCGGAAAGGCGAACAGTTTTATGCTGGCTATGGACTCCTGCTGGAATTTTGCGTTCAATCAACTGGATTACGCCAAGCATAAAACACGAACGCAAGCCAGCTCCCCTGACTATTCTCAATATCGCTATTATCGCGGTCAGGCCGTCGATGAGTATTATACCGACGAGTACAGCGACGAAAGCTCTTGGAGCGACATGACTCTGGGCAGTGTCTTTGCCGGAAACGGACGGACGCCGCACAACGCCTGGGCAACGTTCTACTCCACCGCGCTAAAGGGCCTCGACGACGATAACAGCGATCCTTACAATATAACGCGGACAGGCGGGGCCTTCGGTTACGATGCCGACTATTCCAACGGCGCTCGCGGCGGACTCATGTTCAGCTATTCACAGCCGTTCCTCCGTTCTGATAATCATCACATAGACGCGTCGAACTTCCAGCTCGCCCTCTATTGCGAAAAAGATTATTGCAACGACCTGAATTTAAAAGTTTTTGTTGCCGGTGGTACCCAGGAGTACACCAGTAAGCGGTCGATTACCCTGGGCCAGTACAGCGATTATTTCCGTACGACCTATAACGGGAACAGTCTGTCCGCCGCGGCGCGACTTTCGAAGGAGTATATGGTCAACTGCAACTCACTGCTGCGGCCTTATATTCAATTCGATTCCCAAACGGTATGGCAGGATGCCTGTTCCGAAGGGGCTGGTGCCGCGGCTCTGAGTTACGAAAAAGGCGACTGGACTCGCGCCTTTGGCCGCGTGGGTCTTGAGGCGGAAGTCGACGCCGAATTCCTGCAAATTATCGGACGCGCTGCCTATGCCATACAGATGAACGACCAAACCGCTCCGGAATCCGTTGCCCAGTTCACGAATGTTTTGAATCCGAATTCCAATATGACGCTGCTCGGCGTCGACACGGGTCAGAATTTTGTCAATCTTGGACTTGGCGCTTTGGGCTATCTCGACTGCTCTCGTAACTGGACCCTGTCCGGAAATTACGATTTCGTCGGAGCGGAGAACCTGCGTGCCCATACCGGGAGCGTAAGCGTTATGTATCTGTTCTAACCGCTGAAGAAACGGGAGTCGCGACCGATTCGCGGCTCTCGTCTTTCACATTGCGAATTCCTTTGATTACTCATTCTGCCTAACAGAGCGAAAGCACACGGTTTACCATGTCACGAATGTCTCTTGCCATCGAAATAGCCCAGGAAGCAGGCGCCTTTACCTGTGAGTATTTTAATAATCCGGCGCTCGCCATTGAACGGAAGTCAGACGGAACGCCGGTAACCGCTGCGGATAAGGGAGCTGAGGAACTCCTGCGACGTCGGATTGAAGAGCAATTCCCGGATGACGCCATTCTGGGCGAAGAGTTCCCCGCCAAACAGGGGACAAGCGGCTATCGCTGGATTCTCGACCCGATCGACGGTACGAAATCCTTTATTCACGGTGTGCCCATCTATAGTACGCTCGTGGGCGTGGAAAAAGACGGCGACCCGTTCGCCGGCGTTATCTGGATTCCCGCACTCAACGAAGGAATTTGGGCGGAAAAGGGAGAAGGTGCCTGGTGGTCCCACCCGAAACTGCCGCGACCGGTTCGTGCCCGGGTCTCCGAAATTGACTCGTTTGACGAAGCGCTCTTTCTTACCAGTGAGGCGCGGACCTTTGCCGAAACCAACCGCTGGCCCGCGTACGAACTTTTTGAAAAATCTTGCCGTCTCACACGAACTTGGGGCGACGCCTATGGCTATTACCTCGTGGCCACCGGACGCGCTGAAATTATTCTCGACCCTGCACTCGGCGACTGGGACGCCGGTCCGCTCCTCACCGTCCTGGAGGAAGCAGGCGGTCACTTCACCGATTGGAATGGAACACCTACCATCTATAATAAAGAAGGCCTGGCCACGAACCACGCCCTGTTCCAGAAAACCCTCGATTTGGTCAGCCCGTTCCGGAAGTAAGCGGATGCGGCTCCCTATTCGCTGCGAGCGTCCCCGGCGCTCGTGGCGCCTCGCCCCAAATCTTCCACCCGCATAAGGCCGAAAACCTGCAGGAATCGCTTCGTCGTGCCATAGAGAAACGGACGACCCAGCTCGTCCGCATGTCCCGCAATCCGGATCAGGTCCTGGTCCAGAAGCTGCCGAAGAATATCACCACAGCGCACGCCTCGAATACTTTCAATGCGTGCCCGGGCAACCGGCTGCTGATAGGCAACAATGGCCAAAGTCTCCATGGCCGTATTGCTCAAACGAACCTCGATCGGAATCTCCTGCAGTCGGAAAAGCCACGGCGCATATTGCGGAAGCGTTCGCAGCTGCCAGCCGCCGGCGACTTCAACGGCGCAAAAGGCACTCCCCTCTCGCTGATACCGAGCGTTGAGCTGCTTGACCAGCTCGCGGATCTTACTCCCTTCCGGCAAGGCGGCCAGCGTCGCCAGACGACGACCCGGCGTCGGCTCCCGTAATAGAAACAGAGCTGCCTCCAGGGCGGCCAAGTCCTCGGTACTGGTGTTCTTCTCGTTCTCGTTCGTCATATCATGAGTCCACATTTCGTTGTCGTTCACCCCATTCCCTACCGAGCAAGGTCGTCCAAGCCTCCCTTTCCGGACTTCTTTCCTCATTATATTATACAGGATAACTTGCATTGAGGAATACCACCCTCCCACAGACACGCCCCGCACCTCGCAAAAAACATCGCTTGCTCCGATATCGGAAAAAGAGTATAATATCGCTTGGGGAGGAGTCGTTTGAGGAGATTAGGATGGATATTATACGATGAACAGACGAATAAAATATTGCGTAATGATGATGGTTATTTTTTTAACATGTTGCTTTGTAAGCTGTTACATGGCAGCTGGCGTTTGGGGGCAGGAAGGGAGTCCGGTGCCGGCGGACCCGGTCGCGTCGGCTGGGGATGCCCTGGCTGTTATCGCTCCTGAAGAGACTGGGGGCCAGACGGGCGTCGAAGAAGTGTCCCCGACCCGGTTCGTGCTTACCCGGCAGGGAGTTATTCGCGAAGGCATAGTTGAGGAACAGGAAAAGGCTTGGTATATTCGTCTCCCCGAAGGTAAAGGCGGCATAACCATCTCGAAACTGGATACGGTTTACGTGGGTTCCAGTCGTCAGGAGCTTTTCGACTGGCGACGAAACCAGGTGCGTCCGAACGATACGGCGGAAATCCTGAAACTTGCCGATTGGTCTCTGCGTAATCAACTGGCCGATGCCGGTATTGCCATGCTGGACCAGGTGCTGGCCAGTACGCAAGATATTTCTGCCCGAGAGACCCTTGAAAAGAAACGTCAGGAAATGATTTTCGTGGAACGCATCAAGAAGGAAGCGATTGCCCGACGCCAGGACAAGGAGCAGAAAGCGGCGACCGACCCGCGAGAGCAGGAAATACAAGCGTTGGAGCAGTGGGCGTCAACCATACCGATCAGTGTCCAGGAGAAATATCTTCGCAAAATCCAGCCGGTTCTCATGCGACGTTGCGCCTCAAGCGAGTGTCATAACGAAGAGAACAGCGTTGCCGGCGGACTGGTCTTTCACCGTGCCTTGCGTGATTCGTCCCGACGTATTAATAATCTCAAGAATATGAAAGCAATCCTGTCGCGAGTGGACCTGGCCGATTTGAATAAAAGCACGATTTTGATTCATCCGCCTATTTCGGACCCGCGTGGCCAGCAGGTATGGCCGTTCGGGAACGACTCGCAATCGCTGGCCGACTACGAACTGTTTCGAAACTGGATACTCGGGCTGCCGCCAGAGCGAGAAAAATTATGGGGAACGACCGCGCGGAATACGGCATCGCTTCCGGTCGTGGCAAGTCCGGCTGCTGCTGCCGACGAGTTAGAGTCCGATGAATTTGAACCGGTCGCGGCGGAGCCGGCCGAAGGAGCCCTTGCCGAGGCAGCGGCGCCCAAGTCTGCTCCGGACGACGTTGCAAACGAGGCACCGGCGCCCGACAGCGAGGCAGGTCCATACCGCCCGAAAGACGTCTACGACCCGGAAGTCTTTAATCGCATGAATCCGCAAAACGAGAGTCGTTACAAAAAATAGACTTTTTGAACGAGAGAAACGTTTTTAAGGCGGAATATGCAGAGACAAAATCGTTTTTGAATCAACTGGCGACGTGGATTTCAACGACATCACCTTCGCGAATAACGTAGTCGCCCTTGACAACGGTACCGTCGTGTACCGCCTCGCCCCAGACGCGTCCGAACTTGAATTTCTCAACATAGTCTTTGTGGATTTGCTCCGCAAGGTCAAGGACTGTATCGCCTTGCCGCACGGTGAACGGTCGGTCGCGGTCGGGTTCTTTTTGCGTTGGCTGCTTCGTATAGACCCGGACAACATTCATGGTTTTGTAAATGGCGTCCCGGAGTTCTTCCAGTCCGGTCCCCTCGGTTGCAGAGATTTTAAACTCGTCGAAGTTCGTGCTACACAATTCATGAAAAAGTTCGAGTCGTTCCTCAGCGTCCGGGACATCAATCTTATTGGGCACGAGGAAAGTTTTTGTGTAGGAGAGGCCGACATCATCTTCGTCGAGTCCGCTTTCGCGTGCCAGGCGCGTCTTCGTCGCGGCAATTCGGTTCAGAACATCCTGACATTGCGTTATGCCGTCGTCGTCGCCCAAGTCGAGCATGAGGAGAACCAGGTCGGCCCCGCGCAGGTACCCGAGCAGATACGGTTCCAGGAAATCAGGCGTAATCGGCGGCGTATCAATCAATTGAACAAAGACATCGTTCCAGGGCATCATGCCCGGCATGGGCGCGTTGGTCGTGAACGGATACGGGGCGACTTCCGGTCGGGCCTTGGTCATGGCGGCAAGAAGCTGACTTTTGCCCGCGTTGGGCCCGCCTATGACAATACAGGTCCCTGCGCCCTGACGCGGAATCTTAAAGGATTTGGCAGCGCCGCCCTTCTTACCCGCTGACCGCGACTGCTCCATCTCCTTGCGAACGTCCGACATTTTCGTCTTGAGCATCATCTGCATCTTCTCGCTCGCCTTGTGCTTGGGGATCTCGGCGAACATGATTTGCAGCCACTTGAGCTCTTCTTCCGGAGTCGTGGCGCGGCGATAGTTCTCTTCCGCTTTAAGGTATTGTGGAGTCAGATTGGCAGCCATAAAAGAGTGTAAACCCGTATCTAATAACAGGTCTCAACAGGAGATACGACCGCTGCTATTCTGTTTTGTCGTGCCGTTTCGCCTGGGTGCCACCTCATCAGGTAGCATCAGGCCAGTCGACGGACATCGCAAGCGTCAGCGGTCATAACCGGGTTGAGACAGAGTGGTTCCAATAACAAACAGGAAGCGACTTTCAATCGGTCGCTTCCGCACATCAGGAGAGTTCAGGACAACAGGGCGTTACTCCTCCTCCTCATAATCATCGTCCCAGTCGTCGTCTTCGTCTTCTTCCTCCTCCTCTTCGTAGTCCTCGTCTTCGTCTACTTCCTCCCATTCGACGTCTTCATCGTCTTCGTCGTCGAAATCGTCATCGTCTTCGTCGTCCCAGTCGTCGTCTTCGTCCCAGTCTTCATCCCACTCATCATCGTCTTCTTCCTCGTCATCAAAATCATCATCTTCGTCCTCGTCGTCATATGAATCGACGCAAACAGACTGTGACGAAGGACCGCCGACCCACATATCGTCGGGGGACGCTTCCAGAATTAAGTCGGCTGTACCAAAAATTGTACTGAAGTTCGTTGTCATGGTTGGATTCCTTAACAAATCAGGCTGATTTTTAAAAACCAGTCCGGCAGCGGACTGGGCTCTTGGTCGGGAAAACGGGAACATACACTCCGTCTCCGGTTTTCTGTATGGCAGATTATACAATCGAAATACGCAAAAGAAAAGACTATCCTGTCAATTTTTCAACAAAAGTAGCGAAATAATCCCAACTTTTTCGACTTTTTTTGCTCGCGAGCCTCGCAATGGGTCTTTTTACCCCTTTTTCCGGCCGCTCCGGGTTCCTTTTTTACCCCTCTTATTGTAAATCCACACTTTTTTGGAAATTTGGGGAACCTTTAAACCGCCAACCCTATCAAAATATCATCGGAATTTCGGTAAATTGACGTGGGGAGAGCAGACATCAGGGTAAGATATTTGCTCCCTAAATCGATTTTTGTATTACCTTTAATCAAAATAAAGCCTGTTGTGGGTTATTTTGAAGAAAAGGCCGACTTGAGAAGTTGAAAATGTTACGATAAGTTTAAGTGATACAATCATTATGACCATCGCAGATGGCACATAAGGCATGATTGGTTTCACTGGCCGGCAGTTTATAAAAATCGCCCAAATTCCAGCGGATTTCGGTAGGCGCCCCCTCCTATTCTTAATATAGTATAGGGACGGGGACATTATAAATGGATTGTCCGAGAGTGCCCGCATGTGGGGTTGTGCCCACGAAACAACGAAGGTCCGTTACGTAGACGTGCCGTGTTACAAAACTGTACATAAGATTTAGGTGGAAGAACTATGATGGTCTTATCACAAATGAAGAAGCTTTGGAGCCTGACAAAAACCAACCGTAATGGAGCAGACCAGCGCAAGACGCACCATACGGCAGCCGGCAAGGGAACGAATCACCTGGAGCACCGGCACCTCGTTTTGGACATGCTCGAAGAACGGACCCTTCTTAGCTTGACCGTGGCGACCGCAAACGATGTCCTGGTGAATTCAAACTGGCAGGACATACGTGGCGATATCTCGGTTGCGACCAACGACGCCGGAGATGTCGTTGTAACGTGGACCGCGGCCGACGCCCTTTACGACCCTTCGACCACCGACACCGGCACTCCGCAGTATCTGACCGATGCCAAAGGGAATATCGTTTACGACCTGAACGTCTACGCCCGCTATTTAACCGATGAAGTTCAGCGAATTACGCTTGATGACAGTCTGGCCCCGACCGGAAAATCCACCACCGGCGGTTCCTTCCAGCTCATGGTCAATCCGGCGGAAGTGCAGCGTTTGTCCTTTAATACGACGACCGACCCGGAAGGGGGCGATTACCTCATGTACGGCACGGTCAACTTGGGCGTCTGGCTTGATGGCCAGCTCGTCTGGGGGTATGACGCGAACGACCCGGACGGCGTGGTCGGTTCCTATTTTACATTTTATGAGGGCTACAGTCCGAGCGAGAATGCCGCTGCCCTGCAGAATTATCTCCGCACAAATGAGCGATTTTGGGGCGAGTTGGCCAATGCTACGGTCACAGCCACTTCTTCCCGCGACTTCGATATCTCTTTTGAAGGCACGAAATACGCCGGCAAAGACCTGCAGGAGATCAAAGTCAAAGACTGCAACTTCGTTTCCGGGTATATGGGCGGCGCCGTCGTTACGACCATATCCGAGCCAACGACCACCGCGACCACGAATCAGGGAGCCGGAACCTCGTCCGGTATCTATGTTTCCAGCGACCCTTGGGTTACGGCACAGCGTATTCAGGACGCTATTAACGCGACCAAAATCACCTCCGTCTATTCGCCTACCAGTCGGGCCTGGACCTACGACAAGACGTCCGGGAAGTACACCTACTACATGGACTCATCCAGCTACTATGAACTGGATTCCGGGATTAAGGGTTCGCCTGTATCCATGCCGGAGACGCAAGTTACTGTTGCCCCGGTCGCTTTGGCCGATGGCACCTTGAGCAAGACACAGTTCGATATAACCTTTACCGGCAACAGTGGTCTTCAGAACGTTCAGCAACTTAAGATCAGTAAGATGATGGCCAGAAATTCCACGGATGACCTGGTTACTTCTCCCAAGGCCGACACCTCTTACAGTGTTGAAACGATTAAAGAATGCAGCCCGGTCTTTCGCGTCAATTCCGTTGAGCCGGTGGAATACCTGACCGATGTAAACGACGCAGGCGAGACCGAGATTGTTACTGATGGCGAAGGAAACCCCATCATCCTCGGCAGCGGCAAGACGGACCAGTCCAAGCCGGTCGTGACCATGGACAAAGATGGTGAGTTCACGATTGCGTGGCAGTCGGCTGTCAATGATATTACGCAACCGAAGAACACGTCTGATATTTACGCGCGTCAGTTTACGGTTCAGGGCGTCACCGACGCTGCCACGTACGACCAGAAGGTCGGCTTCTATGTTGATGGCGGAACCATTGACCTGGAGACCCAGGCTACTTATGCTCCGCAAGCCAATAGTGACCCGTATCAGTTGGATGTTGCCAGTGTTGCCCAAGCTCAAGGGGTACGCCCGCTCGGAGAAGAGTTCCTCGTTAATGTCCAGACCAACGGTGAGCAGACCGATCCGTCTATCGCAAGCGACATAGATGGTAACTTTGTTGTAACTTGGACGACCGATGCCCAGTGGAACAGCTATTTTGCCGGTATTGCCGCACGCTGGTACGACAAAGACGCACTGGCCATAACAGGCGAAGTGGCCGTAACGAGTACCCTGCAGAACAACGGTACTCCTTATTACGGGACCTCCTACGTTGCCATGAACGATCAAGGCTGGTCGGTTATACTTTGGAATCAAGGGAGCACACTCTACAAGAGTGTCTATGGGACCGTAGCGGCGACCGGAGATGCGGTTCCATTTATCAGCAGCCAGGTGGTTGCAGGAAATGCCTGGGGTGCAAGTGTCGATTTCGATTGTACTTACGATGACGCCACGGGTAGCCCGACCAGTCGATATGTGATCGGCTATACGCTGGCCGAAGGCGCTGACAACAGTTTGTACTCTGACGCGTGGGCAGTGGGCTACAAAATCACGAAGAATCCCTCGGGCTATAGTGAGGTCTGCTATACAGGCGGGGCTGTGAGCAGTGGGAGTACAGGCACCGATGGCGAAGAAGAAACGACGGCCAGTGCGACGGCCGGATCTCGCCGACTTAATGGCGAAGAAGCCTGGAATTTTTCGCCGGATATGCAAGATCAAGGGCGCGTCAGCGTCGGAATGGATGCCGATGGCGATCTGTTCTTCTCCTATCAGGGCTACGGTCCCGATATGGAATATGGTACTACGAGTCTGAACTATTATTCAGCCTCGACAATAATGCGTATGCTGTATAACGACAGCATGGTCTATTTCCATCGTCCGCGGACGTTTACGGGCAATCTGAAGATTGGCTACGAAGGAAAGAACGACGACCTGCTCGGGACCGAGGCGGAACTCCAGGCCTTGCTTGACCAGGACCTGGCGGACTACAGTAATCCGCAGCTCTATACGAACGGTATTTTGTACAAAGCTTTATCCTACGCCTATGCCAACGGCACCGGGGACTGGGATACGTACATGAGAGCGGTTGTCATCGGTGCGCAGAAGGCAGGAGCCACGACCGACCAGGCTTCACGCCTCGTGGCGGCACTCTCAAAATACTACAGTGTCGTCGGTTCCGGAGCAGCCAATGATATTCTCTATACAACGTTTAACAATGGCTTCACCCCCACGTCCGGCTGCTCAACCGGCGTTGTGAATGACTACCGCGATGGTAATAACACCCATCTATATATAGTACTGCCCCGAACAGGTACGACCGGTGGTACGATCAAGATGACGTTGCAACGCTACGACCGAACGGCAAATACCATTGTCGGTAATTCGCAAACGGACTTGTCTTTTGTCGTGGAAGCGGCTGTTGTCTATCAGAACGACACGACGAACATCGATGTTTCTGAAACCATGAAGGCGTTGCAAACTGCCTTTAATGCTGTTGCAGGTTATTATTACGACCCGAACTTTGCGTCGGAATCGTCGTTTTACGTTCGCGAGGCCACTTCACAAGCGCAGGACTGGGTTGGTACCGATTACGAACTCACCTACTTTGGTAATACGACAAGCTCGCAAGTGGTCTATGAGGTCATTTTCCAGCAGGACGCCCATGATGTCCCGTTCCTGTTACGCTTTGAAAACGAAAAAACCTTATTCACGTACACGCCTGATGTTGAGAATGCGGAAGCGGTCAAGAGAACCGATTTCGTTGAAATCAAGCAGCAAGGGTACCATGGAAAGGCGCAGATTAACTCGCACGTGGCCATGACCGATAGTGGTGATGTTGTCGTTGCGTGGCAGCAGAGCGCGTCGAACCGGACTTATTCCACGGATTACGGAACCGGCCTTGCCAACGGATACTGGAGTGATACGTATATTGCGGTGGGGCACCCGATTGGTACACGGACGGAGCAGATTTACGTTCGCATGTTTACCGAATCGACCGATAACGCGGGCCCGCGTGTGACCCAGGTTGCCCTGCCCGACGGAACTCGCGTGGAAGAAGGCGATACGGTTACCTCGACTGTTAAAAATGTGGTCGTCTCCTTTAATGAAAATCTCATAACGACGGCCAAATACCCGTCCGATAACCTGCACGCGGTCGATAACGTGGCCAACTGGACGCTCCTGTCCGATGGAATCGTAATTCAGAATGCTATTGAGAGCATCTCGTTCGGCATGAGCGCCTCGCGTGGCCTGGCGGCGGACAGTACGAACTCCGCGGTCAACGATGGTCTGCTCGCATTAGGCTCCAATAAGTGGGAAGCGGTCATTACCTTTAAAGATGGCTATGAACTGACCACGGGGAACTACACCCTGATCGCCAGCGATTATATTTGGGACGTCTGCCGTAATTCCCTCTATTCACAAGGGCAAAACTACGCCGGTGACGACTTTGAAATCAATTTCAGCGTTATTTCACTCAATACGCCTTTGGCTTTTGACACGAAAGATGACCCCTATATCTCTCATTACGTGCCGGAAACCGTTGTAAGTGATAAAGATAAGGACGGGGATCTGCTGGATGAGAACGAGATCGATTACGTAACGCGAACCGACCTGTTCGACGACTCCGTAGCCACGCTGGATACGCCGAATACGCCCACTTCCGTTGCCTGTGACGCCAACGGGAATTACGTCGTCGTTTGGACCTCTTCGATCGATAGTGAAAACATAACAGAAGGCGACCTGGCGGATACGGGCGTTTGGGTGAAAATCTATCGTCAGGAATACGTTATGGACGCCAATAACAAGCGTATTCTGGTGACCGATGTAATTGATGAATTCCGTATCGATGGCACTGAAGGACTCCTTGACGCCAAGGGGAACGTTCATTTCGCGGAGCAGGCTTCTGTTGCCGTTAGCGACAATGGCATTTTCGTCGTCGTCTGGAATCAATACGACGAGGAGTCGGAGAGTCAGGAAGTCTATGCCCGACGCTATAATATGGTCGGCGATTCGCTTGAGATCAACAACACAACGGAGAATTTCCGAGTCAATAAAGAGACCGATAACGACCAGCAGAACGCGGCCGTCTCCATTGACGCCGATGGTGATTTTATCATTGTTTGGGAAAGCTACAACCAGGACTACTCACGCACCTGGGGTATCTACGGACGTCGTTTTACCAACGATGGTTACTCCTTCGGTGTAACGAATACGACGCAAACAATGAACGTTGGAGGCACGATTCTCTCGGATGCCTACTATGTTAAACTCTGCTTTACCGATCCCGAAACGGACACGAAGTACTTTACCGATTACATTCCGCTTTACGTGGAGACGGCCCGAACGACGGAGGCGGTACGCACCGCTCTGCTGGCTCTTACGGACGAGAATGGGGAAGCTCTTTTCGGCGAGGACGATATAGAGGTCACCATGACCGGCGCGAAACAGATTTCGGTTGCTTTTACCGGGAAATACGCCAACGAAGATATTGAGCTTATGACTGCCAAGACGTATCTGAAAAACGAGACGGGCGCCTATGAACTCACTTCGAAAGTCACGGTTAATGTCTCTCAGACGGCGACGGGTTCTGACGGATCGGAATTTCTTATTAATGAGACGAAAGAGAATCATCAGCGGTTCCCCTCGGTTGCGATGGACTCGGAAGGGAACTTTGTCGTCAGTTGGACGGCGTGGGGGCAGGACGCGGATGCCTCGTATGAGACGAATATATACGCGAAGAAGTTCGTGTCGAACAACTATCTGCGTGGCTCCCATACGACCACCGCGCTGGATATGTCGTCCAGCGAATACGCGCTTCGCGAGCTTACTATTGCTGCTGATATTGGCACCTTAACCACGAACTCCGGTGATAGTGCCTATTCGGGCGTCTGCCTCATTTCCGTTGGCGGCACAGCAACGATCAATAATGATGATGAAAACGACGACACGACCGACGACGATAGCACGGCGGTGGGGTCGATCGGTACCGGGTCGTTACTGACCACCGGTAGTCACGTCTTGACCGCGGCCCATGTCGTTTGGAACGATGCGACGCGAGCGGCTGTTGCTGCCGGGTCCGTCTATGTGACCTTTGAAGCGGCCAATACAACGTACAGCTATCAGGTGGCGGCCATCTACGTTCATCCGGATTATACCGGAGAAGCGTGGTCTTCGCCGGACCTGGCCATTCTGCAATTGTCGGAAAAAGCTTCGGGCAATATAGCAACCTACGATATTTATCGTACGGCGGACGAAATCGGCCAGCAATTCGTTAAGGTTGGCTATGGAACTTACGGCTTGGGAAGCGACGCTGACCCGGCTGATCGTGCCAATGATTACGGGGTTAAGCATTGGGGTAACAATATCTTTGAACTGACCGGTTCCGAGGCGAACGCCACCTATCTCGGTGCCCAGCTTATTTATGACTTTGACGACGGCAATGTGGTCAACGACTACATAGGCAATAACTACGGCATACGTCAGACAGGAGTGGAAGGCGAAGTTTGTACCGCGCCTGGCGACTCCGGTGGTCCTGCTTTAATTAATGGGCAAATCGCCGGTATCACCAGTTGGGGCTATACGAACAGCGAATACGGGTCGGTTTTCGGCGACTATGCGGCCGATGTCCGTATTTCTTCCTACGCGACCTGGATCGACTCCGTTCTCGTTGGCGGTATGGGCAGTGAATTCCTGGTCAATGAAGGCGCGGAAATGAGCAATCAGATATGGTCTGCCGTGGCCTTGGACGATTCGGGTAATTTCGTTGTTACCTGGACGAGTTACAATCAGGATCAGCATGGTGACTCCCGCGTTGGCAGCAGTGCCAATGGCTTGGGTGGTATCTTTGCCCGACGTTATTATTCCGCCTCCGAAAGTGTCACCCAGGCAGGAGAAATCTTCCTGGTCAACGACTACACAGGCGACGACCAGATTCATTCTCAAATCGCCATGGACCAGGAAGGAAACTTCACCATTGTTTGGGAAAGCTATCAGGACCGGGTCGAGTCCATTCTGCCTGACAGTTTCGGTATTTACGCCAAGCGCTATGTAAACACGAACGATTTTTACAAGGCAGTCGCTGCTCTTAATGGAACTATTACGCCTCCTGACGATACTGATAATACAGACGGTGAGGCCGACGGTACGGACGCCACAGGCGAAGACGCCACGGGTGAAGATGGAACAGGCGAAGACGGAACAGGCGACACGGAAACGACCAGCGGCCGTAACTTTGCCGATGGCGAAGAGACCGAAGGCGATACCGTTCAAATTGTTACGATTCTTTCCGCGTTCCCGACCGTTCCGGCCGGTATTGACCAGATAGAAATTTCCGATATTGGTCTGGTGGGTCGCTATGGCGAATTCGGAAGTGAATTCTGTGTACAAAATATTTATACGGAAGCGAAGAAGAATACGTCTGTTGAAGGCGATCAGGTAGCTCCCAGTGTTGCCATGAACGACAACGGCGACCTGGTCTTTGCCTGGACGAATCTTGGCGTGCGTGAAGTGGGCGCCGATGGGGATGTGATTCACGGTTCGGAAGTGGTCTCGCGAACGGTCACTTTGGCCAACGACACCGCTCCGCCCACCGTAACGAGCGTCTATGCGGAGCACAACGGAGGCGATTCCGTCTCCCTGTTCGATAATGTTGCCTTTGAGTACGATGATGGCCCCACGTCGATCCAGTTTACCTTTAGTGAACTTATGTTCTCCGCTGAATTGGTTAAGGCTCTTAAGGGAATTGACATTGACCGCAAAGATTATGCCACCGAGGAAGCGTTCCAGAAAGCGTATCGCGACCGGGTTCTTCATATTCTCAACGAGAATTACGACGAGAACAGTACGGAAGCCAAGACGCTCAAAACGATTTTGAACCCGTCGAACTGGTCCTTGCTCAAGGATGGAACCCAAGTCTTTACTTCCATGATGGTGGGTCTTGATTATCAGTATGCCACTTGGAATGAGGGCAACGGAGATTACACAGCTCCAGGCAGCTACGTTCTAACGATTGGTTTCGCTGAAACGGTGGACGAAAATGGCGATCCGATTACGGACCTCGAATCGAAACTTACGTCTGGCTCCTATGTCCTTACGCTATCGGATAATGTAACGGATCTGTTCGGTAACAAGCTGGATGGCGACTACAATGGTGAGGCGGGCGGGTCCTTCTCGGTTCGCTTTACGGTGGGCGAAGCGCCGGTCGATCCGGACGCGGAAGACGAGCCTGGCGGTGGTGGCGGCGGCGACGCTGTGCTGGGGTCCGATGCCTTGGCCGGCCACAACGATCCCGATGTCGCCTCCTGGATTGATCCGGTTACCGGAAAACAACATTTTATCATCGTCGCGACTACGGAAAAGGTTTCCCCTTATTCCTCAGGGAGCGGCACGAGCGACTCCTCGTCCAGTTCTTCAAGTACGAGCACGACCACCACGACCGATTCCACCTTTATCGGCAATAAGAAGGATTCCTTCGTCGACGAAGATGGAACTCAAGGGACCTACTGGGTCGAAACCGACGTTATTATGCGTGAGTACATCCAGGACGATACCGGGATGATCGTGGCCAATGGCGCTGAAACTACGGTTACCGCATACTCCGGCAATCAATACTATCCGGTCATTGCCTGTAGTGAATATGGCAGTTACGTTATTGCCTGGACAGGCTCGGGGCCGTATGCCTCCAATGGCGTTTACGCGAATTTCTATTCCAATGGTGCCTCGCGGACCGTTTTTGTCAGTGGTTCCTCGGCCATCTGCTGGGATGTAAAAGTGGCAATTTCCGGCGATTATGTCATTTTCGCCTGGCTCGAGGGTTCGTCTTCGGAGACCGGACGCGGAGACAAGATCATGGTCGCCGTTTACAATCTCAACGGAACGTCAACCTATTCTACCAAGGAGACTTATGTCGAGACGGCAGAGGGCCGTGTCTACTGGGGCTATTCCCCGAGTAGTATTCTCGCCGACCTTGGCAGTCTCTCGATTACCTCGTTCGATATTAACTGTAGTCAAAGTGGTGATACGTTTGCCCTGTCCTGGATCGGTAAGACGTTGTCCGACGCGAACTCGCAGAAGCTCTTCCTCCGCAGTTACTCCATCAATACGATGGTCAACGCTATACGCAACGGACAGTCGTTTGCCAAGTCGTATACCTTCCAGAAGAGTATAGCCGACAAGACGCAAACCGGTCAGGACGATTCGCAACTGGCCGTTACGAACAACGGTGAAATTTATGTCGCCTGGAACGGTTCCAAGAGCTTCAACGTTGATATTTACGTCGCCGGTTTTGATAACGTTGGAAGATCCCTCTCCGTTCTCGGGTCAGCCGGCGAGGTCCGCGTCAATACAGTAGTAGCAGACAAGCAGGTGGAACCTTCTATTTCGGTCAATCCGGAAGGCACCTTCCTCCTCGTTTCGTGGACTTCCTACGATGCCGAACGCAGTAACTACGACACGGAAAAAGGTGTCGAGTTGCACGACAACGGGATATGTGCCCGACTCATTAAGCTCACCAATGGTAATGGCGAGGCATGGACAAATCCCGATGGCAATAAAAACGAATGGGTTGTCAATGCCATTCACAACGGCGATCAGCTCGTTTCGGCGAACACGGTGTTCGACCTTAACGGCGGTACGACGCCGAAGTATGTTGTAACCTGGGCCGGTCCGAACAAGAATCGTCTGCTGACTGCCGGAGATACAACTTCGACTTCTGGCACAGGTACCGGCACAGGCACAGGTACGGGAACGGACGATGGAGATACGACGAACGATACCGATACCGAAAATGATGCCTCGTGGGAAGCCGGATTCCGCCAAGTCTTCTTCCGTTATTTTCCGACCAGTGCTTTCGGTATGAATTCCTATACCGATGCCACAATTGCGACGACGACAACGAAACAGTTGGCCATGACGTTCGCGAAGGAAATTACGGTCAAGACAACGTACGACTCCTATTACAAGCCGTCGACGACGGGCAACACTGCCAGTACAACATCGGTCAAGAAGAGTGTGAAGCCGGATGTCGCTTCCTCCGAAACGACGGACAGTGGCGTTCTGGCCATTGCAGGAACGACCGGTGATGATGTCTTTACGTTCCATGCTGCATTTGGCACAAATGACTTGCTCGTTAAGGTTGGTAACCGGGAATATAATGTGACTGCTTCTGTAAACTCGGTCGTATTTTATGGCCTTTCGGGAACCGACACATTAATCTTCCAAGGCACCAACGAAGCGGAAACTGTGATTATCAATGGTGCCTCATCCTCCTTTAAGTATTCGGCGAACTATTCGAACGGGTTCAGCTTCACTGTTACCGCAACCGGCATGGAAGTCTTCAATGTGAACGCGGGAGGTGGTAATGACACGCTGAATCTGACGACGACGAAGAACGCGGATCAGGTCGTTGTCGAGTCCGGGCAGACACTGCTGAGCAGTGTAAGCGCAACGGCGGTCCAGGCGGAGGATTTCGAAACGGTTACGGTAACCAGTGCCGCAGGGAACGCCGCGGTCGTGCTTCGCGATACGAAAGAAAATGACCAACTGATTCTGAATAAGACGAAGGCCGTTCTTTCCGGGGCGAACTACTCCTTTACGGCCGTCAATTTTGCAAACGTTAATGTGGTAGCGAGCGAAGGTTACGATACGGCTGCTTTTGACGATGTTCGCACATTGGCGTCGGCCGGGACTTTTGTTGGAGTTGCAACGGCCAACGGTAGTGCGTCGGCCATGAACTTCGACCGGATAACGGCGAACGCCGTGGCTGGAGCGACTGCTACTCTCTTTGGGTCAACTGGCAACGACAGTTACTTCTCCAAAGGAACCGAGGCTCAGTTTACCTATGCCAATGGACGCTCTGTTGCCATGAATGGCTTCTACGGTATTAACGTTAATGGGAATGGCGGTTACGATACTGCCTGTCTTGACCTGGCCGGACTTGGCAAGAGTAACTTCGTCGGCAAAGAACGACAGTCGATACTCACCTCGGGCAGCTATACGCGAACCCTGAACAACTTCTCTCAAACGAAAGTTGTTGGTACTGGTTCGACGACCGACGCAGCCGCGGCTACGGAAACTGCCACGGTGTTCGATACCTCCCGGAACGATCAGGTAACCGCCGTAGAAGACCGCGTTACGCTAAATTCTGGTGGCAACGACCTTTATGTCCTGCTTGCCTTGGATCAAGTGACTCTCAAAAAGGAGAAATTCGCCGGGCTGGCCAAGGCTCAGGTCGAAGGCACACTCGACTTCATTTTTGCCAGTGAAGCTTGGGGCGAATAAATGAGTGAAGAAAACATTCTCGTTGTTCCAACCGGGTTGTTTCGGCAACTCGGTTACTTCCAAGGGTTTTGTGACCGCGTCGCGGACTATGCCGGCGAGCTCCTTGCCCCGGAGCATGTCCTGTTTCGCCCGCGGTCTCTCATGGAGCAGAATCCGGAATTTAAGCAACTCATTCCGTACATGATTTTCTGTTACACGGACGACCAGGGAACGGTGTCGGTATTTAACTATGTGCGTGGTAAGGGCATGGGTGAAAAGCGTCTGCACAGTAAGAGGAGTATCGGGATAGGCGGGCACCTGAACGACCACGATGCGGAGACCTCGCAACGGCCAGGGCACGATGTCTACCATGAAGGGATGTTCCGCGAATTGCGTGAGGAGGTCATACTTCGGTCGCCGTGGACGCAGCGGTGTGTCGGTTTAATTAATGATGACCTGACGGAAGTGGGGCGTGTGCATCTCGGCGTTGTCCATCGGTTTGACCTCCAGACGCCAGATATGATGGCCAACGAGGAGGACCTGATAGAATCGGGTTTTCTTCCGGTGTCGGAGCTTTTGGCCATGCCGGAAGACAGCCTTGAGAGTTGGACGGCGATTTCTCTTGCCGCGCTGTTTCGGGCATGATTTTCAGCCACTGTGACGGTGGCATGGCCGTATATCCCCTACAGCCGTTGTAGAGGGAATGCGGCTGATACGATTTTACGGATATTCTTTATTTTGCCCATCTTTAGTTAATTTTAAAGGGCACAATAGCCGATAGAGTTGATACGGCGTATTGCCGCCGTGTGGGATCAGGGGAGAACAAGATTTCCCGTTTCCTGTCGGAGAGAGCGATCTCGTTTTAGAAATGCGTACACCTTAAAAAGATAAGAGGATTCTTTTTGAGGCGGTGTTTTCAAGAAATTTCCCGAAAAATTGCGGGAAATGGTGAAATCGTTCTTTCCACATGGGGGAATTTTTGTTATTGTTCGTTGTCGTTGCCGTCTTCAGGAGAAATCTTACGAACGGTTGGCCGGGAGTCGATAGTATTTTCGGTCGGTCGCTTGTCCGTAAGAAGTGGACCTTGAAGAGGCGTCCAAAAAAGGAATTTACAGTAAGCGATGATTACACATGAATCGAGTTTGCGTTTGCACCGGAGGCACCGCGTCAGAAGGAGCAAGGAGAAGCTGATGAGCACTGCGACGATCCTGGAAGACACCGAACAGGTATGGGCGGAATTTCGCAAGAATCCCGAGAATATAGAGACGAGGAACCGTTTAATTGAGCATTATATGCCCTTGGTTCGGCACCACGGCGAGCGAATTTTGCGCAAGCTGCCAGGAGAAATTGAACTGGACGACATCGTTTCGGCGGGGACGTTCGGCCTCATTGACGCCATTATGGCGTATGACCCGGAGCGGGGAGTAAAATTTGAGACGTTTTGCGTAACCCGGATTCGCGGCGCTATGCTTGATGAGCTGCGAGCGATGGACTGGGTGCCGCGCATGGTTCGCTCCAAGGCGAGTAAGTTGAATGACGCCTATAAAGTTCTGGAAGGTCGCTTTGGCCGTAAGCCCTCGGAAGAGGAGCTTTCCGACTTTCTGGAGACGCCGGTGAATGAAATCCGACGTGCTATATCTGACAGTAGTCGTGTCAACATAACAAGTTTGGACAAATGCTGGCTGGACCATGCCGGGGATGGGGACGTTACGGAGCTTGAAACCATAGCGGACCACCGGGGCGAAGACCCCACCGAACGCATGTCGCGAACCGAACTGATTCGTATGTGCACCAAGGGGCTTAGTAAGAGCGAACGCCTTATCATTATTCTCTATTACTTTGAGGAAATGACCATGAAGGAGATTGGTGCCACTCTTGACTTGAGCGAAAGTCGCGTCAGTCAAATGCACAGTTCCATTCTTCAGCGGATTAAAAAGCTTCATTGCAACAACCGTTTTGACTGGTGAGCGTTCCCGTCGTAGTCTGTCCTCTCCGTGCGTTCCGGCCCTGGACGCACGGACGATGCGCTCTGGTTCGTATTTTTATTGGGGCCGGGGTTGTCAGAGTAGGGAATTTTGTTAGAATAGTGACATGTGGTTTCTCCTTTTAGGGAGGATACGCGAATTGGTTAGCAGCCTGACTCGAAATCAGGTGCCGGCTTGCCGGTTGAGGGTTCGAGTCCCTTGTCCTCCGCCTTCCTTTTTCATTGTGTACTGGTGATAAGAGGAAGGATAAAAACTCGAAAATGCCTTTTACGCTGCCCGGAGCACAAACTCCGGGCAGCGTGAGAGTGCTGGGATGCTTAAGATTATGCCTGTTATACAGCCGTTTGCCGCTTATCGGTACCAACTTGATCGAATTGGTTCTCTTGACAATGTTGTCGCTCCTCCGTATGATGTTATTGATCCTGAACTTCAGGATGAACTCTACGCGCGGCACCCGAACAACGTAATTCGGCTCATTTTGAACAAGATGACCCCACACGACTCGGAAGCGGACAACCGCTACACGCGAAGTGCGAAGACACTCAATGATTGGAAACAGGAAGGCGTTCTCTTCCAGGAAGAGCAGCCGGCGCTGTATGTGTACCATCAGGAATACGAGGTCAACGGCAAGTCGTACATTCGGAAAGGCTTTATGTGTCGTTGCGAGGCGGTTCCTTTTGGCGAGGGCATGGTCTTTCCGCACGAACAAACGCTAAGCGGGCCGAAGCTTGACCGACTCATGCTGACCACGGCGTGCAAGATGAATTTCAGTCAGATTTTCGGACTCTATCCGGATAACGGCAATAAGACGCAGAACTTTCTGGAAGATGCGATTGCCGGGCGTGATCCGCTCCAGGCGACCGACCATCTTGGCGTCGTTCACAAGATGTGGATCGTAACGGATCCAAAGGTAATAGAACAAGTTACGTCTGAAATGAAGTCGAAACCGGTCTTTATTGCCGATGGGCACCATCGATACGAGACGGCCTGCAATTACAAGAAGCAGCTTGCCCAGGCGGGAGAACTCAGGCCGGAACATCCGGCGAACTACGTACTGATGGTCTGTATTGCCATGGACGATCCGGGCCTGATCGTGCAGCCGACGCACCGACTCTTCCGGAAAGTGCCGTTCCTGTCGCAGGCGGATCTGTTCGAAAAGCTAAGCGGTTATTTCCGGATCACGACGGTTGGGGAAGGAGCGTCCGCCGGGCACAAGGCATGGGCGCTTATCGAACTTGAGAATAATCAGGGGACCATGGCCCTGTATACGGGAAAAGACGGGAAGTGGAGTCTTCTTCAGATAACCGACAAGGGTCGGGAAAAGATGGCTGAAGTTGCCTCGGAGCATCATCCTGAATGGCAGTCGCTGGGCGTGGCTCTTTTGCATCGGCTGGTCATCGATACCTTGCTTGGTCTTGCGGGACATGAGAAGCCGAAATATGTGCACCAGGTATCCGAAGTCATAGAGGGGCTCAAGGGGGATGAAGAGTTTCCCCTGGCCGCTCTTGTTATGCCAGCGACCGTATCGCAAATCCAGGAATTGAGCATGTTGCGCGAACGCATGCCGGCCAAGAGCACCTACTTCTATCCCAAACTGATAACCGGATTCGTATTTAACCCACTCCAGTAAGAGAGGGGAATCCGCAAGGAGCCGCAAGGTGATAACCGTACAAGAGCTGTCCTGCCGCATGTCCGGTCGAATGCTTTTCGACGGTATCTCCTTTTCCATACCGCGGGGCAGTTATACGGTTCTGGTGGGTCCGAACGGAGCGGGGAAGACGACACTTCTTCGCTGTCTGGACCGAATTTTGGACGACTGGACCGGAGTCATAAAAATAGACGGTCGCGATATCAGGACGTACTCTCGAATAGCGCTTTCGCGGCGGGTCGCTCTGCTGAATCAGCGGACTGGTGACATTCCGCTCACGGTGCGTCAGTATATAACCTGCGCCCGCTATCCCTATCTGAATCGTTTTTCACCATTATCGAAGCATGATGAAGAAGCGGTGGAGTCGGGCCTTGCGATGATGCGGTTGGAATCGCTGGCGGAGCGGCCGTGTCGTGAGCTGTCAGGAGGGGAACGGCAGAAAGTCTTTTTGACCGCTGCCCTGGTGCAAGATCCGCAAGTCTTATTGCTTGACGAGCCGACGACCTTTTTGGACTACCGGCATCAGGCGGAAATTACGGCTCTGCTCCTGGGTTGGGCGAGGCGCAATGGCACGACCGTTCTGGAGGTTACGCACGATTTAAATCACGCGGCTGCTTTTGCGACGAGTATTATGGCCCTGGCCCGGGGAAAAATCATTTTTCACGGACCGCCGAAGCAACTCATGACACCGGAAATCCTTGCTTCAATATACGACTTTAATTTAGCACTTATTCCGCGCTCTTCCGGCGTGCCCGTTGCGGTTGTCGACAAGAGCTGCCTGCCAAAACCATGACGAATTCACAGCCGGCCCCTGAACTGTCATTGCGTACTCCGGTCGAGGCCTTGCCAGGCCTTTGGACCCGGTTTGTCCCTCTGTTTGAACGACTTGGCTTGCGGTATTGTCAGGACCTGCTCTTTAATTTTCCGCGTGACTACCTCGATATGTCACACCTGAAGTCGATTGACGAGCTGGAGGAAAATGAGTTGGCAACAGTATTTGGTCTGTGTACGGAAGTCGAGCATCGTTATACGCGTCGCGGACTCATGGTTACGGCAACGATCCGCGTTGGTTCCGAATTTATGGACGCTGTTTGGTTTAATCAAGCGTGGGTCGTCGAACGAATGAACGCGGCACATTATCTGCTCATGACGGGCAAACCGCGCTGCGGCAAACATGGTATCTGGTCTATGAGTCACCCGAAACTCATTTTTCTGGATGACGATATTTGCGAAAACAATAAGGAGGAAGCGAGCGGCCTGACTTTAAATTTAACCGAGCCGATTCTGCCAATCTATCCGCTCACGGAAGGTCTGCCGCAGTGGGCGGTTCGCAAGGCCATACGAGGAATACTGCCGACTTTGACGCTGCGTGTCCCGGAAGTCTTTCCGAACGAGTTACTCGCGGCGAAAAATCTTATGCCGATTGACGTGGCGCTGCGACAGATTCATTTCCCGTCAACAATGGAAAAGCTTGAGCAGTCGCGGCACAGGTTTATCTATCAGGAACTTCTCCTGCTTCAGTTGGCACTGGCCATTCGGCGTCAGCAGCATCAGGTAAACTTAAAGGCGCCTGTCCTGGAATGCTCTGGCCGGATTGACGGACGAATCCGGCGCATTTTACCGTATGAGCCAACGGGCGACCAGAATCGTGTTATTGCAGAAATTGCAAAAGACTTGGCCCGTCCGATTCCTATGAATCGCTTGTTGCAAGGAGACGTGGGAAGTGGTAAAACCCTGGTTGCGGTCTATGCCATGCTGCAGGCGGTCGCTAATGGTTATCAGGCAGTGTTCATGGCGCCGACGGAGATACTGGCGCGTCAGCACATACGTACCTTAACCAATATTCTGGCTCAAAGTCAAGTACGAATCGCTGCCCTATTCGGCGGACAAAAGCCGACGGAACGCGATCGCGAACTGAACGCTGTCGCTACAGGGGAGGCACGCATTATTGTCGGGACCCAAGCCATAATTTGCAATGAAATTAAATTTCACAAACTGGGTTTGGTTATTATTGATGAGCAGCATAAGTTTGGCGTGCGACAGCGGTCCGCATTAAAAACCGGGTCCGACGCGGACCCGCATTATCTCGTTATGACGGCCACGCCGATTCCCCGAAGTTTAACCATGACTTTGTTTGGCGACCTGGACGTCTCATCAATTCGTGAAATGCCGCCAGGACGTGTGCCGATAACAACGACCGTGGCCAAAGAAACGCAACGTGCCCGATGGTGGGATTTCTTTCGCAAGAGATTGCAGGAAGGGCGGCAAGGGTATGTTATTGTGCCACGCGTCGAGGATCAGGAAAAGGAAGAGATCCGAAGTGTGGGTGAGGTGTACAACAAGCTCTCGTCGGGAGAGCTTCGCGGCTTTGCTTTGGCGATTTTGCATGGACGCATGACGACCGAAGAAAAAGAAAGGATCATGGCGGATTTTCGCGAAGGCCGCATCCAGGTCCTCGTTGCCACCTCGGTTATTGAAGTTGGAATCGACGTACCCAACGCGACGATTATGACAATAGAAAACGCGGAGCGGTTTGGCCTGGCACAACTTCATCAGTTACGGGGACGGATTGGCCGCGGTCGTCATCCGGGTTTCTGCTGCGTTTTCGGAACAACGAACAAAGAGATCGAAAAGCAGGATGGCGTGGATTTAAAGCGGCTTGAAATATTCGCACAATGTTCCGACGGTTTTGAACTTGCGGAAAAGGATTTTGAGCTTCGAGGGCCGGGTGAACTCTTTGGTACGCAGCAGCATGGCCTGCCGCCGTTTCGTGTCGCTGACTTGGCGCGCGACGTCGATGTAGTCGGTGAGGCGAGAATTGATGCGGCCGAGCTTGTGCGTCAGGATCCGGGTCTGGCCTCGGACGCTCATAAGGGACTTCGCCGTCAAGTCCTTACACGCTACGGCCAATTTCTAACTTTGGGCGACGTGGGATGAGCTACGAGTGTACTTTTGTGAATGACCGCGTTACGCCTTTAAGGTAAGACCCGGGGTATCTTGACGCAACGCGGAAATTCATTTTCTTGAAAAAGGATTGAGACCTGCGAAAAACTCACCCACTTGCGCTGTTTTCGACTTGCCAGCGGACGCTTTTGCCACGGAAGAGTTCTCCGGCTTGCTCTTCAGAGCGGCTTTGGGGTGCGCGGATTTTATCGACTTGGATGATCCGGAAGCGGTCGTTTTCGAACTCTTTAGCGTGAACATGTCCGTAAAGGCTGATGTGATGGATTTCGTCTTTTTTTCAGATTGTGCAATTGTTGCGCCGGACTTCTTATCGCTTTTTTGCAACTTCGTTACTTTCTTGTCGCTCCATGGGAATTCGAAACTACTCCAGAAGGATTTCTTTTCCGCGTGTGAAGCGACGGAAAAATCCTTATTTTCTGAAACTTCTGGCAACTCATGGAGAGAGGCCGAATAGCGATCGTCAGCATTTGCCAGCTGTTCAAAATGGGCATCCTCCGGTTCGGAACGAGAGATTGCCGTATCTGCAAAGGCATTGTCCCGGGCCAAACTGTCAGTTGTTTTCTCTTCGTCTGTCGTTGCATCAGCCAGGCTCATTTCCTCAACAGCGTCGTCCAGTCCGGAATCGTGACTTCTTGCAAACCCAATTTCTGTATCGGAAGTGAAGGTGGGATCGTTGGTCAGATCGGGAGCAAAATCGATTGCGCCGGGTCGTGGCGGGCTTGTTTTTTCATTATTTTGCACGATGGATTTTAAGGAGGAAATCCCTTCCGACTTACCTGCAGGCAAAACATTCGAGTTTTCTTCTCTGGTGATGCTGTCCGGTAATTCACACGGGAGAGAACCATTAAGTAGACCCGCGGTGATAGTTCCGAGGTCATTTTCCGGTTGCACAACGGGGGCGACGACCGCGTTCATTTGCGGGACGTCGGCCATGGCCCTATCTGCTTTAACGTCGATGACGCGCAAACCGAAATAGACGCTGCTGTCATAAACGAGAACCTCGCGTGCTGTTGCTGTTGGCACGGAGTTATTTTTAAGCGGAGACTTCTCCTGTGCGATTTTCTGCGCTGCAGAACTATTGAAAAGATTTGTATCTGCACTTACATTCGAATTTTGTAAATCCTTTTCGGAAGGAAGTTCAATGTCAGCCGGACCCGGTAGCGGCATGCTCTCTAAATTGCGTCCGACAGTAAAGTTTGTGGCAACGGGCACGTCATTTGACAATTCGTTTGTATTCGGGATCGCAACGTCGGATTTGTTTTTTTCCGCATTGAAAAGCGAAATAGCGGGGAAAGGTGCCTGTTCTTTTACAGGACCTTGAGTTTCTTCGGCGGACCGAATAACGCGTTCCGTCGTCGGTGCCGCTTGGGACTCTTGCTTGGTTTGCGGAGCAGAAACGGTGTTCGACTGCTTATTCACAATTTCAGAATGCTTAATACTCTCTGTGGTGTTGGCGTCACTTTCGTTTTGCGACCAGTTTGGTAGTGGTGGCAATTCGGAGTCCGTGTGTTGCGTCAGCAATTCGACGCCAAAAGCGAAATGAGTTATTTGGGACAGACCAAAAAACAGGGGGCAAAACAGGAGCAGCAGTATCCCCCAGATGTACCGCCTGTTTTTTTCAATTGTAAATAAACGTTTCATGGCTGACTCCTCCTGGTGCTTCTACGCAATGGCAATGAGTTCCTGATTTAAAGCTTCGATTACGGGTTCGTCAATTTGTGTAAGGCCTTCGACGAAACCAACGAGCAGAGCGAGATCGCAGAGTCGATTAATTTTTCTTGGATTTCCTTCAGTGAGGAAATGAATAGCGTCGAGTCCTGCGCTGGTAAAGATGTCGCGTGTGGCTCCCGCTTCCGCGAGTCGCGCACGTACATAGGCAACAGTATCACCAGCATCGAACGGTACGAGTTCTGTTACGGTTTCCATGCAGTCCTCGACGAAAGAGGTCTGCGGTTCTCCGGCTCGCGCTTTTGTATTGGCCAGCATGAGAATGGACAAAACGGGGCGTCCTTCCAGGTTAAGTGAAAGGAGCGACTTGAGCAACGGATAGACGGCTGGGTCGGAAATCTGCTGTGCGTCGTCGATAACAAGAACGGCATGACGGTGCTCTTGGGAATTTCGGGTAAGGAAATGTTCCAAGGAAGAAAACGCGTAATGCAATAATGGAATGCGTTCCGTTTGCGGACGCTGTAGAATGTATCGGTCAATCAACTCGCCGAAGGACCGAGCGCCGGACTTACTGCGGAACTCGAATTCTGTAGCGAGCCAGCAGAGAATTTCATCGGCCCCGAGCTGCGGCATGGCCAGGGTCGCAAACGGTCCGAGGTCGCCGGTGGTTCCCTGTCGCAGCATGGCGGTAATCATGGACTTTCCCGTTCCGGAATCCCCGCATAACAAAGCGCTGCCATGGCGATTCTCAATTGTATAGCGAAGTTTCGACAGCAGCGACTGGTGCTCTTGCGCGCGATAGAAGAAACGGGGATCGCACCCGAGTTCGAACGGCTTGACTTGAAGTTCCCAATATTTGGTATACATGACATTTCCCTTTACACGAAATTTTCCACGATTCCCAGACACGGCAGATCGTATTCCGTAGAGCACTCAATACACTCGCGCAACGTAACTTCGTCGGCTTTTCGGACGTCCCGAACGAGATAATAGCCCTCCAGACCGAACCGGAGCATTTCAAAAACTTTTTCCTGCATAGTGTTTCGTTCACAGCGACCCATATCGACGAGCACCAAATCGAACCCTTCCGCGACTTCGTGGACCCGGTCGAGCCACTGACGTTTGCAACTTGCGACAATGGCGCGAGAGACACTTTTTTTCGCCAGGGGCAGGAAATAGAAAAAAGCTTCGGGGCGTAAGGGGCCAGGCCGCTTGATTTTTTCGACGGGAAACGTTACTTTCATAAGCGAGGTTTCCAGCGGCTTCTTTTCGAAAACAGCTTCTTCCCAGCCGAACGAAACTTTAATATTCAGGAGCGACGCGAGTACCGGATTGTCGAAATTACCATCAATTACGAGTACGGAGAGTCCGCGTCGCACGAATTCGCCGACGACACCGAGTAATAGAGTTGAGCAGCCGGTTCCGGCATCCACGCCCTTAAAGCCCAGGATTCGGCGTCCTGTACACCGCGATTCATGAATTGCGTCGGCCAGCGAAGCCAGTTCCGCGGCTCCGCGTTGCAGCATGCGTTGGCATGAAGTCGGTAATTTTCCGACGATGGGCGCCATATATTCGATTTCACGTTCCTGTTCGCGCTCGACTTGGGGCGCTGAAATCGGCGTCTCTTCGTACATTTTCAAGATGGACTCGCCTGCCTCTTGCGTAACGTCGGTTGTCGGCTCCTCGTCGGCAAAAGCGCGAAGAGGGAATAACGAGTCCGAAGGTTCGTTCGAACTTGCTTCTGTCTGACGACGTGCATAAAGTTCACGAAACCGTCGGCTCGGGCCAGACTCTCGGCCGCTGTTTATACCGGTCGCCTCTTCCTCGGCCTCGATACCGGTTGCTATCTCACTTGCGGGAAACGCTACGGTATCGATCAATTGAGGCTCTGACGTTGCGACCGGCTCCTGCTCCTCGACGCATTCCTGCACCGTCGAAGTCAACGTCGGTTGCTCTTCCTGAAAAATTTTTAAAAATATGTGATCCAGGGATGCCATCTTCTGTTCCTTCCTTTACCAACGATTCCGACTCTGATTGTAACCCTGTTCACTTGACGAATAACTTGTCGGACGACTCGTCCGGGTCGCGTCAAGAGAAGAATCCAGTTGGTAGCCGCGGAAATTACTCCGCTCCGTGTAGGCCGGGGCAGCGTTTACAGGCGACGCTCCGGTCTCATAGTTTACCTCCCGAACCTCCCGGTTGGGCGTTGCGTAGCCGCTCCAGGTCTGAGGCGGGACTGTCCCGTTGGCGGCCGGAGCTTGTCCGGGCACGCCTTGTATCGGATACGGATTCGCGACGCCTTGGGGTACCGGATTGCTCGGCATTGCGTCTGTCGTGTACGGCCCGGATCCGGAAACCGGTTGCCCGACAATATTGCGGAACTCCGGCATCTGTCCGGCAGGCGGAGCGACTTGGCCCTGGTAGCCCTGCTGGGGTACCGTTGTCTTCAAAGCAACTTGGGTCGGGGCGGCGCTGGCCGCGTAGACGGGACTGGCTCCGGCTTCGTTATATACGTTGCCATTGTACGCACTGGCATTATAAGGATGGGTCGTTGTCGCTGTCGGTGCTCCGGTCGGATAAGAGCGTGTCACCAAATCGCCATTATTTGCGGCATGGCTCCCTGTGCTGACTGCCTGAACTGCTGGGCCCTGGTGTGGCCACTCATTGGGCGTGGTACTCTGACGCGTGGCTTGCTCCCGAGCGAGATCCTGCCAGGTGGGCAGGTCCGATTGCTGATTTTGCGTTGTGCCATAAGCGGACACGCTGGGGACGGCCGGGGCTACAGGAGCCGGGGACGCTGTCGTTTCCACGGGCGTGCCAATCTCTTCGGCGGCAATAACAGGCATGACATCATCGTTCACTGCGGGAAACGTGTTCCTGGCGTTTACGCGGGTCGATTCCTCTTGATACCCCACGGCATGAAAGGCCGGTTGCTCGGATTCCGGCTGCCCCATGGAGAGCACATTCTCTTCCTGCTCCTGCGATATGACCGGGGAACCAAACGCACTGGTCATGGGATCAATGTCGGTCGCTTGAGGTTGGGTAAAGGCCACACCCTTGGACGCGGTTGACTCGTCCGGAAATGCAACTTCCGACAGTGCACCTGTTTTGCCCGCCAGACCAGAGGATACGGTTGTGGCTATATAGCCCAAAAGAAGTGACCCGGCGACGAGCAACAGAATAATCATACTCACCCAGCGATAGGATTTTCCAACGACCCAGGCAATGAGCATGGCCGGCAGACGCTGCGAACTCTTGGTCCAGCTTGAGGCGACGCTCATCTGCGGCATGCGGGCGACAACGCGGGGAAACTCTTTCGTGCTCACCCTCGACGGGTCTCCGCCGTGCCCGGCAATTGATGACTCGGTCCCTACCGTATCAGACGTGAAAACGGTACGTGAAGAATCAGTGATTCCCGGTTGTTCCTTTTCGTGTCTCATGGCTCCATCCTACTCATTATATTAAGCATACTCTTACGCGTCCCACCCCACCAGGCTTCATGCCAAGTGCCGTGACGCGACCCTCTCACTTCGTGACCTGCCCCACTTTTTGCGGTAACAGGTCGTCCGTCTCGGCGAACCGAGCTTAAAATCTTGCCTAAGTTATTTATTTTAACTCTTCGCGGATTCCAAGCCCAAGCGAGAAGGACAGGTCTCATCTCTAATATCGTCCTGTTAGTGTTATATCTTTAACGATTTTACTAACTATTCGGACTGTATAATTTACATGGAATACAAAAGGTAGGTAAGTATCTAATTCACCCTTGAAGAGGCGAGGCGTATATTAGCTCTTTGAGAATAGCCAACTCAACGAGGAAACTGCGACGAGGTGACAATAGAAGAGCAATTTGGAGGCATTCGATGGCAAAAGGCAATGCAAATTTGCCTGTTATGACAAAAAAGAATAAAAAATATCAATAAATAACAAAAAAGGGATTGACAAATAAAATAAAAGCTGATATTATAGTGTTAGTTGTTGGCGGCGATTGCCATTTCGCGTGAAAAAGTCAGATTTACTATGAAGGAGACAAAAATGAGTGAAAGAAGAATGGTCAATGTGGTTGCTCTGATAGACGATGGTAGTGCGTTTAAAAGACCCGGGTGGCACGAGAACCGGTGCGTGAGTTTCATCTTTTCCATGGGTAGACGAGGATTTACGCTGGTCGAACTTCTTGTTGTGATTGCGATCATAGGAATCTTGATCGCACTTCTTTTACCAGCGGTACAAGCGGCGCGCGAGGCGGCCCGCCGCATGGAGTGCTCAAACAAGTTGAAACAGTTGGGGCTCGCCTGTCACAATATGGTTGACAGTCAACAACTTCTCCCCAATGCCTGGCAACAGCATTTTCTTTGTACAGAACTTGCCAAATCGAACCCCGCCGCCCTCACGAATGATTCCTACCCGCTCTACCAACATAGTTGCTTTGTTCCGCTTTTACCCTATCTTGAACAAGCTGCTTTATTCGAACAATGTAAAACAAATATTGTGACAGGTTTGCCCAATTCGGGTGGAAGCAATATCGTCTGTAATCTCGGTTGGGCAGGCCCGGACCCACGTTCGCCTTATGGAACTTCCCTGTCTGCACTTTTGTGTCCGTCTGATTTTTCTGAAACCTCCGACACAAATAAGGTAAAAGGGACGAATTATCGCTGCTGCCGGGGCGACATTTTTGTGGGGCAGTGGTCGGATGGTGGCACGAGTACAAGAGGATGCTTTGGTCCTGGAAATGTTCATTTCTGGGGATTCGAAGGTATACTGGACGGCACAAGTAATACAATTTTATTTGGTGAAACAGTCATGGCTCCCGATAATCTTACAGAAAATATACGTGGGGGTGTGGCACTTCTTGATACATCTGCATATACTTATGTTTCCGACACGCCTCCGAGTGTGTGTCTTGCGAAGAAAGGATCCAACAACAGTGTTTTAACCCCTATTACAACAGTACAACCATGGGGCGGCTGGAAACTTGGGGGAAGATGGGCGGACGGGTCGCAATTGCACACGCAGTTTTTTACGGCACTGCCGCCCAATTCACCGACCTGCGCTAATGTTGCAGAAATGAATGATGTTGTTATGGTCTCTGCCAGCAGTTATCATTCCGGAGGAGTTAATGTGTGTTTCGCTGATGGCGCGGTCAAATTTATTAGCGACACGATAAACACAGAGAATCTGACCATGAACGTGGGTTCCTATTCCCCAACTCCACAGTATTCTTTCAGATACATTGGACCAGCGTTTTACGGGGTGTGGTCGAAACTTGGAACTCGAGATGGCGGCGAAACAGCAGCCACACCGTAATCCGCGTTTGGGGGTTCTGTTAGACATCGGTTCTTTATTAAAAAGTTTTGGTACGTTCATTTCCTGTTGTAATCTTTATCGACAGGAGATAAGCGACCCCGCAATGAAAGCTGGAGAGTTAAATAATGAAACATTTTTACTTGCTGACTATGTTAGTCACTCTGACCCTTGCAGGCGGCTGCTCGGGAAACAGATTTGTATCAACATCGTTAGTAGAAGGCACCGTTACCTTTAAAGGTAAGCCTGTCGGACCAGGCGCGACGGTAACGTTCATTCCCGCGTCGAGTGAAAATCCGGAATTTGCCGTGGGGACTACGGATGAATCCGGAAAATATACGTTGACTTCACATCATGGAAAGGTCATGCGTGGTGCCGTCGAAGGGGATTACCATGTTACAATCCTCTGGGCAAAAATTGATGAACAACAGACCGACCAATCCGAAGCTGAAAAATCGACTCTGGGCAGTTCCCCACCGATTGCTATTAGCGGTGGCCCGAAAAAAAATAAGATAAAAAATCTTATCCCGGAAAAGTATCGAGATGAATCAACTTCGGATTTGAAGGCAACGGTAGTCAAAGGGACGAACGTTATTAATTTTGAGCTTTAGCCATAAGCTGGTTGAATGTTATTTAAATAGAAGGAATTTACAAAAATGCTAAGACGAAATTTTTTGAAGACAAGTGCCGTCCTCGGTGGTATTGCGATGACGAACTCTGTGCTGACGCTGCCTAAAGTCCATGCCGGAGGCGACGATGTAATTAAGATTGCTCTGGTTGGCTGTGGAGGACGGGGCAGGGGGGCGTTACTGGACCGATTAGCTGTGGGTGACCGCGTTTCTGTCGTGGCTCTTGCTGATGTTTTCGATCAAAAGGCGAACTTGGCTCTAGAGGCCTTGGAGGAAGCGAAAGAGAAATATGTTGATCATGTTTCTTTCGACCAAACTAAAACGTATTCCGGTTTTGATGCCTATAAAAAAGCGATTGACTCTTGTGACCAGGTTATTTTGGCTACCCCGCCTGGCTTTCGTCCGCTTCATTATCGCTATGCAGTGGAACAGGGCAAGCATGTTTTTATGGAGAAACCCTGTTGCGTCGACGCACCGGGTTTTCGCTCGCTTATGGAATCGAATAAGGTTGCCGATGAGAAGGGACTGACCGTTGTTGTCGGGTTCCAGCGTCGTTACGATCCTGCTTATCTTGAATTCGTACAAAAGTGCTTTGATGGTTTTTTGGGCGAGATCATGTACTCTGCTCTCTATTGGCAGGACCGCAGTATTTGGGAACAGCCACGTCAGGAGGGAGATACGGAAATGATGTATCAGTTGAGGAACTGGTATCATTTCCCTTGGTTGTCGGCCGATCAGGTAGCGGAACAAATGGTTCACAATATCGATGTTGGGAACTGGATTCACGGCAAAGGGGACCCACTGGCGCATCCTGTGTTGGCCTATGGATCCGGCGGACGTTTGACGCGGCGTTTTCCCCGTTTTCGTAACTCGGGATATCGTTATGACCATTACTGTATTGAATTCCGTTATGCCGACGGGAGCAGAATGTTTGGCCAGTGCCGGCATTTTGAGAATACGGCTGCTTGTCATGGTGAGCACTTCATCGGCACAAAATGCAATAGCGCGTATAACATTATTTACAAAAATGGTACGAACGAAGAACTGTGGCGTTTTACCGGCGAGGAAGCTAATCCTTATAAAGAAGAGCACAAAGTCCAGGCCCATGCGATTCGAAATGGTCTGAAGCATAACGATGGCTGGTCTGGAGCAACTTCATCGTTTACCGGTTATTTTGCACGAGCCGCTGCCATGTCCGGCGATATAATCGCTTGGGACGACCTTGTTGCTCATGGAAAAGCGGAGTTTCCACCCGAAGGCATTAACAGCTGGGAGCAACTACCGCCCATCATGCCCGATACGGTACCGCCCGCTCTACCGGGGCCTGGTGAACTCATTTATGAAAACAGTGTCCCCATTCCGGGGGTCTGGTCCTGGAAAGAATAGTCCGCTATCGACAGTGTCATTTCCTGCCTGAAAAACTACTGGAGTAGAATTTATGTTAAAACGTCGTGATTTCTTATTACTGTCGGGACTAACGGCCCTTACATTGCCTTGGGGTACGTTGCCTGCTGCGGAACCGAAAAGGATCTTGTACTTCGATATGGCTACGCGATGCGATCACGAGCCGACCGTTATTCAAGAGGATGGTCTTTCCTTCTGCGGCAGACTCATTACCCGTCTGGGTCGTGAGCTTGGCTTTGAGGTTGTGTGTACGAAGGAGGGCCCGGTTTTTGAACAAGACCTTTCCGCGTACGCCGCTTTTGTATTTTATACGTGCGACGACCTGACGGAAACGAAGCCGGGTCAGCTTCCGCTCTCGGCCAAGGGAGAACAGAATCTGCTTGCCGCGATACGCGACGGCGCGGGGTTCCTCGGACTGCACAGTACGGTCTGGACCTGGGGGCAAGGCGGACCCGAAAGTAAATATCAATCGGGCTTCAATCAAATGCTCGGAGGGAGTGTCCTTATCCACGGTGACCAACAAGAGACAGAAGTTCATTTTACGGAACCGGTTCAATTACCGTCTCTGCAAAAGCGACAAGCTCAATCGGTGCGTCATTTTGAGGAATGGTACGCACTGACGCATTTTAAAAAAGATATTCATGTCATTATGATTCAAGACACCACAGGCATGCAGAATACCGGGTTCAATGAATGCTACAATCGCGCTTCCTATCCTTGCACGTGGGCCCGCATGGAAGGCCAGGGACGGGTTGCCTATACTTCACTTGGCCACGATATTGCGAAGCTCTCCTCGGAATTTGCAACGGGAGTCGTTAGCGATTTACTGACCTTCATCGTTGGTAAGCTGGATTTGGATTTGACCCCGAATCTCGGCCGGGTTTGTCCGGAGGTCGAGACGCTTGCGGAGTGATAAACTCCAAAAAATACACACTTTGCGGACGGACGCGAGGTCGGCCCGCAAAGACGGTGAACGCGGTCCCCGGTTTAACTGGTCTACCTACTATTTATTTCGCTTGTAATTTCTCTTAGAAAAGCGTCGCTATGGGTTTCGCCGCGTTTGACTTCAAGAACACTATATTTGCTATCGATGACAGAGGCAACCCCATCTTTATAATGAACGGAAACAGCATAGCGAGAACGAATCAAAGCTCCATAACTGTTTTGCGCGTCGACGGAGATATAGAGTATGAATGCTTCCCCCGGGTCTCTGGGTTCATAAACAGTATCTTCTTTGGGAGGAAAGACGGCGGTGGCCGGGGCCTTAAGGCGGTCCAGAATTGCATCTTTTGCAACTGGGTAAAGAACTTCCTTAAAGGATTCGGAAACTTCCGCGTCCCCATCCCGCTCGGTAAAGCTCAAAGTCAACTCACCGGAAACCGGGGTGTTGTTGTAGTACAAACGGGAGGAGGAACCATCTGTACTCTGGTGTAAATCGCAGATCGCACTTTCCTCGCCTTGGGAAGTACTTATGAATTGTAATTCCAAAGGCGTTTTAAAACAGGGCTTTAAGACTTCATAGACTCTGGTCGTGAGTTCCTTTGTTGGATTCCGAAAGGTAACGCGATAATATCCAAGTGTGCTTTCGTTTCGGAAAATGGCCTCAATAACCTCAATGGCTTCGTTCTTCGGTTTAATCGTCAGAGTGCGCCAGTTGGAAAGCTTGTCGTATTTCTCGTCGATAATTTCGCAGTGCGAGCGGACGTCGTCCAGCGTGTTGCCGAGTGAAACTTCGAAGGGATAGGTTACAGGAATTTCGACCTCTTGCTTTTTGGGTGGCTCTGGTTTTGGTGGCTTTTGCCTGGCCGCCTCCGGTTTTTTCGATTCCGGCTGCGAAGGAGACTCGGAGGAGGAAGCGGGCTTCGCGTCCTCCTCTGCAAAGGGGTCGTCTGTTTTTTGAGAAATGTAGGTCTTGTCGTCCTCACAGAGTTGTTCAATAACCACCTTGGCCGTTTTCCCATTTCTCTTTTTCAACAGGACGGACACGCCGTCGTCGCAGATTTCTTCCAGCGTGGCCTCGGTCGTGTATTTGCCGGACGCGCTGGTCCATTTACGAAATTCGTCGGCGTTAAGATTGGTCGCAAGTAAAGGTAAAACCACAAGAGTCAGAATCACAAAATGTCGCATGGAAGCGGTCTCCTTAAAAACGTGATGTGTCGTGCTTGTTATACAAAAAATTTTCGGCGTTTGAGTGGGCCGACTCAAAGACCGGGTACGTACTCGTCTCGCGACGAAAAAGACGTCGGATGCGGCGTCAAACGAGAGTCCCCCCTCTCTCAACTAAACTATACAGAGGAAATTTCATCCTGTCAAACGGCGATGGGACAGCATGTGTCCCTTTCACGCCCTTTTTAGTCTTTTTTACAAAAAAACGAGAAAATATCCTTTTTGTTGCTTCAATGGCAAAGCGGCCGTAGTTCGCATGTCTGACGGCTTGGTCTCTATAATTGCTACAGATAGTGTATCCGGAACGAATCCTCTTTTTTTCAAGCCTGTTTTCCTTTTTTTGGGCCGGAGAAGTGACCCAGACGGGAATTTTCGTGTATATTTTTTATACGGGGTGGTTTGCTCGTTGCGGCCAGCCGGAGTTTTTTATCCATTTACAGAGTGAAATAAGGACTTGCCATGGGCCAGGATACAATGAATCTGGACGACGCTTTTGACCTTGCCATGTTCGACGCGCTGGCGAATCCGGCGCCGGAACCGAAAGGCAAATCAAGCCCAAAACCAGCTCGCAAACCCTTTCATGCCCGGCCCGAGTCCTTCTCATTGAACAGTTCACTGACGCCGACTTCGACCTTGTCCGAATCTCATGAACCGGAACAACGTCCGCCTCTGCCGCGTTCCTCGAAGCCTAAACGAGCGACGCGTTCGGAGGTTAAAGAGAGTTATCCGGTGGAATTTGCACCGAGTCGCGCCATTCTCTTTTTGTTGAAACTTGTAATCGCTCTGGCTCTTGTTGCCGTTGGTGCCTGGGCCATACAGGGCGTTGGTCTTCAGCCGCACTAATCAGCCGTGCAATAGTCGGGAGCGCTTTATTATGGAAACTCATCCGTGGTTGCCTTTTTATCCGCCGGATGCACGTATGCTTATGCTCGGGAGTTTTCCACCGCCGCCGTCGCGATGGTCCATGCCTTTCTATTATCCGAACTGGCAGAATGATATGTGGCGTATTGTGGCTGCCGTCTTCTTTAATGACCGTCATTACTTTGAGATTCCCGGCCGCAAGGCGTTTGACCAGGAGAAGCTCGTTTCGTTCCTCACGGAGCGCGGCATTGCACTTTCCGACGTCGCCAGCACTGCCAGACGGGCCAAAGGCAATGCGTCAGATGCCTTCCTGGAAATTATTCAAACAATTGACCCGCGTAAAGAGTTGGCACGGCTCCCCCAATGCCACGCTTTAGTTACAACCGGCAAGCTTGCAAGTACAATGCTGCAGCTTGCCCTGAAAAAGAGTTTTAAACGCGACTTTGAACTTCCGGCGATGGAAACGTTCGTCGAACTGACACTTTTTGACCGGACGCTGCGATGGTATCGCATGCCATCGTCCTCACGTGCGTATCCTCTCCCGTTCGACCGCAAGGTGACCGCCTATTACAACTTATTTAAAGATTGCAATCTTTTGTAGAGTGTCGGTGGTTACGCAGGTCATTCCGAACGGCGCAGGAATTCAAAATACAAAAAGATTCAAGTTATCTCCGCAGTCAAATAACTTGAATCTTTTTCTTCCGGATGAATCAATCCGGTATCGTTCCGCTAAAGCATTGAAGACGCGTGCCGGGCAAAAAATGCTTACTGCTGTTCCGGAATGGAAATAATTCCACCTTGATATTGCACTGCCTGTTCTTTAAGATCACCGGTTCCATAGAAGGGAACATTGGCGTCCATCCAGAAATAAAGTGTCCGCCGCTCCTGCTCGGTCAACTCAATTTTCCCGCCGTGGTTGGTATCGTCGAGAATTTTTGTCAAAGGGGACATGTCAGCCCCGGCTTCCCCCGGCCTGGACGCGATGCGAGAGATGGTTTCGCCGCTCCATTGGTACCATCTCAAATACGGGCGTAATCCATTATAAGATGGAAAAAAACTGTCGCCAATATAAGTTTGCAGTGGTATGTTCTCCGCGGCGGAAGTTTTCGCAGAGTCACGCTTGTCCGCAGGGGCACCCGTCAAATTGGGCTTGCACGCGTTTTCATTTCCGTCGTGACAAGATACGCATCGTCGGTCGAGAATTGTCTGGACGAGTCGCGGATAGGACATTGGTGCGCTGCCGTCGGGACCAGGTGTGAGGTGGGAAGCAGATCGCGTTAGCGCTTTTCCTTGCACCGGATAATTTTTCGAGGCCAATTGCGTTTGTTCATGGCATCCGACGCATCCACGAACTTCGCCCGGTTGAAGGTAGACTTCGCTCAACATGGTGCGAACGGCGCGGCCTTGTTCGTCGACCGCCTGAAAGTAGAGGGGCTTACATGCAGGGACTTTGAAATGAGCAGAACCATCTTCTTCTACCGGAACTGTGCCGAGCAGGAGTCTTGCGTTTTCGGATCGCGCGTGCCCAAGACGGGGTGAATTGCTCGGAAAGTCGGGACCGTGCGGCAGAATCTGAAAGACTCGCAGTTCCTTAACCGTCCGCTCTGTTGGCAGGGGAACTAAAGATTCATAAACATTGGAAAGAACAAAGGTCCCATCCTTGGGCTTGTCCACCGGAAGCTTTGAAGCAATAACAGGCGGACGCGGTCGCGACTTAACCTGAATTGGATAGCGGCAGCTGACCGTTTCATCCTGATATAAAAGCTCCAGGTTACCGAACCGGTCGCGATAATAGAGTCCTAATTTGCCTGCGGTAAAAGGTTCTCCGCAGGTACCGCGATATCCATAGTCGTAGCGTGCCAGATAGCCGCCGTTTGCATCGTGACTGTACGCGGTGAGAAAGTAATTCTCCGAAAGGGGATAAGGACTGTAATAATAGTGGTCGGACACATAATGAAATTGGTCCGTGGCATCGGGTACAGGCGTTTCCGGGAATGGAATATCAGGCGTAATATGCTCAATGCAATCGAGAGTATCTTCCAGAGTTGCCGGGTCGTACTTGGCCTTGCCCGGGTCAAAAATGGCCAGTGGGCCGCCCACAGCAATGTGATGACCGGAACCGAGAAACAGGATCTTGTTCGAACCGGGAATCTCTTTCGCCTGTAGGGAAGCGACAATTTTTTCTGTATAATTGCCAAAAAGGACCTGGGCTCCGGTCCCGTCCGGATTGGTAATCCACAAATTCATAAATCGGGCAGCCTCGCGGTCGACGTAGTCCCAACGGGAATAAAGTATGCGTCCGTCGCTAAGTACAGAAGGATTCCACTCGTTCGTTTCGTGCCAGGAGAGGCACTCTACTTCGCCCGATTGAAATCTTTTATGCAGCGTTGCTGTTTCGACTGGCTCGTATACTCCAGTACATCGGGCAAAGCCACCACGCCGGGTTGAGACAAAAATTAAATCTCCGTCGGGAAGTTCTACGGGGTCAAAATCATCGTCTGGCCCATCGGTTAACTGCTCCGCGACTCCTGTCGCCAGGTCCATCTTGTACAGATGATATTTTCCCTCCTTGCGGTTGAGGTATTCGTTAATTTCCGTATCGCGACCGCGGTCCATGAGTGCCTGTAGTGTGGTTCTTTCGGCGCCTTCGGGAACAACTTGTGAAAAATCTGCAAAAGCGAAGTAGAGTGTTTTTGCGTCAAACGAAAGACTCGGGGTCGAAAAGACACCGCGTGGAAATTTCCCTTGAGACAGAGATTCGGTCTCAAAAGATTTTCCCGGCGATTTCAGAATCAGGAGCTCGCCGCCTGTCATGTTGGTATGACTGTAATAGTAGGAAAGATATTCGTGAATTAACTGCCATACGTAGCGGTCGGCCTTGAGAAAAACGATGGGAATATCTTTAACGAGTGGATTTTCCAACGCGGCATCACGAACAGCCCAACGGAGTCGGAAATAGCGTGATTCGCGTTCCTTATCTGTTAAAGAATTTAAATCGCCAGCCAGAGCAAACTTGATTTCGTCTTGTAAGCGGTCAGCTTGCCCCTTCGTTATACAGTCATCGTCAAGGAGGCAGTCGAGTAGCAAGCTTGCGCGTTGGCCAAGTGCCAAAAGAGCTTTCTGTGAGTCCACCGTCCTGCCAGCAGTCGCTTCCTGGCGAGACCAGTCTTGTTGAATCGTTTGAACAAAAGCGTCCGAACGCTCTTGAGCTTTCACAATCGTTGCAGGAACGAGTGAGGACAATGCGATTAATAACAGTGCGAATAATTTTTCTCTTTGCATGATTTTTTTCCTCTGACAGTCAGCCAGGACAGGTGAATAACTCTTCTCATATTACGACGCCGCAACATACTACTATGTTGCAAGCGTTGCTCATAAAATTTCTTTCCGGAACTAAGAAAATCAGGGGCGGTTATCTCGAAGCCAACGTATTCCCTGAATAAAAATTTGGGCAAACTCCGGTTGTTTCCAGGCGGAAGGACCGTGCCCGAGCATGTTTACGAAGACAGGGCTTTTGCCATAGTGCCAGGTGTACGCCACGGTTTGCTGAACGTCGGGATGAGTTGACGAGAGCAAAACATGAACATCAGGGTGAACAGGGCAGCGTCCATAGGCTTCATCGTGAATGGTAAATGGCTTAACGCCGCGGGTAATGGGGTGATTGCTGTCGGCTATGTCAATGTTAATATCAACATCGTCAATAAAGGTACTCCGCGGATATTCTTTTCCTCGAAAAAGATTGACATCTTTTTGGAAGAAATCACGACCGCCGATAAGATCAAAATGTTCCTCCCAATCCTGATGAGCACTTAGGTGATGATGCAGGGCAAAGAGTCCGATTCCCTCATTGAGCAAGTCAACAAAATTCTGTTTTTGTTCATCAGAAAGAGGAGAATTGTCCTGGTCGTAGAGAAGAAGGACATCAAATTCTTTTTCCAAACCTGGCGCAATGCGAGCGCGGTCTTCCGGCAGACGCGCCTGGTCAATCTCGAGTTCCGGGAAAGAAGCGAGGAATTTATCGAATTCCGGTTGGTTGTACGAGTGCCCGCCTGTTACAACGAGCACACGAATTGGTTTTTCACCGGCCGGAGGCTCTTGTTCTGCTGCCTGCAAAAAAGCCGTAGTAAAAAATGACAATGTAATCCAAAAGAGTAATTTGTGATTTTTCATAATTCTGTCCTTGTTATACTGGTTAAATTAGTTTTCAATTTGTTGTAAAAATGCACTCTGACAGGAAATGATCGGATTCTTCAGAAAATGCTCCGCTCCGGAAAAACTATTATACAGAATCGCAAGACAACAGTCAAGGTCTTGCGATCCCAAAGCGACATGATTTCTACATACCAAGTCGGGCCTTCTTGGCCTGTTCCGCGATCCGGGAATCCGTTGTTATGGCTTCGACCTGGGTTAAAATTTCGTTAAAACGTTCCTTATTCGGCTGACGCAGGAACCGGTGATGAGCCAGCTCGACCAGGACCTGACATGCCGTTTCCGCCAATTCCGGATCCGCCAAATAAGAGGCAACCCAATTCGCAGCATCGAGTGTTCTCACCGTTACGGTTCGACTCAAACACAAATTTTTGTCGGATTTATTCGACGCGAGTTCCATGGCCTTTTGCAGCATGGAGAGTGTCTCGGCTTCCGATCTTTCACTCTTGAGCGTGGCGACACGAATAAAGGCGCGAAGCGCCATGCGTTTAAATGCCGGGTCAATATCACTGTTGGCATAGCTCCACAGCTGATCGATGTGTTCTGCATTGGGCCAATTACAAAGAGCACGCATGGCTACTGCTTGTATTTTTGGATCGTTGTTCGTCAGTAGCTGTTGAATCATCTCGCTGACTCTGCTGCCTCCGAGTTTACCAAGTAGTGGCAGTAATGCCAATTGAGTCGTTTCGTCGTTTCCTTTACTTTCAAGGAAGAAGAGAAGTGGGTCAGCCCGCAGATTCGGGTCAGGATTTTTTTCGGCGACAAAGACAATCGTATGTTCAACGCGTTCACGCGCCGTGCCGGGCGTCATGTCGAGATAGAGTGCGGCCAGACGAGTTAGATCTGCTTTGTCGGGTGCGCATAAAGTCGCCAGAGCGTTTAGCGTTTTTTTCACTTTATCCTCATCGTCAGAGCGAGCCATTTCAATCATGGGGTCAATGGCCTCATAGCATTTCAAAGCGGCCAGACAGTCCATAACGAAATAAGACAGCGCAGGCTGCTGGAGTGCGGACATAAGATACGGACCCGCTTCTTCCTTACCAAAACATTGGATTGTACTGGCCAAAATGGAAAGTTCCATCGGGTCGCAGGCCGTCTCAACACATTTCAACAGTTGTGGAATGTGAGCAGGGTCACTCTTACCTGCAAGAGCGCGAATTGCATTGACACGCGTTGCTCTGTTGTCAGACGCGAGTGCGTCGAGCGCCGCCTGCCTGGCTTTGGGCGTATTCTGTGCCGTATGAATCACGAAAAACGCGGTTGCTGCTACTGGGTTGATATCTTCCCGCCGCTCATAAAGTTCGTCAAGTTCTGACGCGGTAAGCAGTTTTAGATGAGCGGCGGCAATCTGTGCCTTGACGAGGTCACGGTCAAAGAGCCAGGCAAGTACGGTATCGTGAATTTCCACGCTGTCCTTGAGTGCAAGTTGTTTCGCAAGAGCAGCGCGACGTATAAAACTGGTGGCTTCGGGTGAGTCAAGACGAGAGTAGATTTCCTCCGCCTTCGCTTCATTATTATTCGCAGCCAAGAGACGTGCGGCTTCGAGTAACGCATTATCAAGAGCAAGATTACGCGGTTCCATCTCTTGCAAACAGGAGAGACCATCCTCTCCGAATTTCGTTAATGTCCACAGAGCGGCGTTCGCCAGATCTTTATTGTCACTGTTAGCAATCGCGACAATTTTTGGAAGTGATTCTGTATCGTTCAGTCGCGCCAGAGAATCCATGAGTCCGATAGTTTCGAGTCCTTCTGTTTTTTCGAAAGCTGCCCGCAGTGCTGTTATTGCCTTTGGTCCTCCTATGTTTGTCAGAGCAGCGCGGGCCGCGAAACCTTCTACAGGTTCTGCTATATACTTCGCAAGTGCGGGCACTTGTGCCTCCGAACCTATATTACGAAGCTGAAGACAATAGAACTGTCGACCCAATGCGGTGGAATTCTCGTTCAGAAACGAAGCGGATTTTTCGGCCAACGCATTTCTTTTAGCCGGGTCGCCATACGAATGTTCAATTTCTGTCGCAACAATAATCTGACAGCATGTGTCAGAACCAGCTTGGAAGACAGCTGCCTGCTGCCAAGCATCTTCCTCTTGGGCGGACACGGCGCATGGAATAATTACCAGAAGCACCAAAGCAATGGGAATAAACATTTTCATTATTTTGTCCTTTTATCGATGTTATATTACATTGTCCAAGGTTCGCGTTCAGGTGGTGCCAACATTTTATTAGCTTCATCATTGTCGAACAGATGAGTTTCCCAATCCCAGCGCAGTTTTAATCCGGTGCGACATGCAATATCGGCAAGGTTGCCAAGCGAGGTCGCCGCATGTCCTTGCTCGACGGGAGCGACGGGGTCTTGTCGTGTACGAACGGCCCGGAAGAAATCAGCGGTATGACGTGTATAGGCATCGACCTCATGCCCTTTCCGCGGCGGCTGTGTACTGCCCGGACTTACATGCAGACGCACATCGGTCTCCTTGAAGTTAACGTCCAGCAGAGGCTCTTTTGAAGCCCAGATCCCATTGCGATTGACAAGAACCCAGCCTTCGTCACCAACAAAGCGCGTGCCCTGTTCGTTGGGCGCTCCTGTATTGGAGAAATCGAGAACAAGACCACTGTCGTATCGCAGAAATGCATGCCAGGAAAGCCACGTGTCTGACATACCGGCATTGGGCATGACGCCTGTCCCCTCGACGGTAAAGGGTTTCTCGAAGAACTCTGGAACGCCCCAGCCGGCAATGTCTAAATGATGTGTGCCCCAATTGGTAATGAAACCGGCACAATAATGTGAAATCATGTAAAGCGCAAGCCATTCAATTCTATTTCTGTCGAATGGCAAAAGTGGGGCAGGACCCGACCAGCGATCCCAGTTGAAACCGTCGGGCACGTCACAAGGTTCGGCGACGGGGCAAATCGTACCGCCTGGAACGCCCACTTCGACCCGGGTAATTTTACCCAGATAGCCGTTGCGCGCCAATTCACATGCATAGCGGAAATGCGAAGAACTTCTTTGCTGCGTACCCACTTGAAAAATCGTTCCATGTTGCCGCACAAGTTTACAGACTTTAAGACCCTGGTGCACATACCGTGTCAGAGGTTTTTCACCATAAACGTCTTTCCCAGACTGAATCATACGACGATAGATCGGCCCGTGCCAATGGTCATTAACGACGCCCCAAAGAACGTCAATATCGGGGCGGTCCAGCAGTTCGAGAAAATCCCAAGTTTCTTCGCATCCTTTATAATGCTCATACCCGGTTCTTCGGGCGTACATATTATTCACAATTTCCTGAACGGCCAGGGCACGTTCTTTGCGACAATCAACGACAGCTACAATTTGGTGGTCGGGCAGGGGATCCATATGAATAATCGAGCCCCGGGCGCGACTACCGCAACCAAACATGGCGATTGTAATACGGTCACTTGGTGCCAAAATTCCATCGCGGCCCAGCGAAGACGCTGGCATGAGGGTCGGTAGCGTACAAAGGGCTCCTGTACCCGCAAGTAGCTTTAAGAACTTACGTCTGGAAAACATCTTCCCGTTTTTAATTATATTTACGTGTTTTCGTACCATAAAATCTCTCCTCGTGTGTGGTCCTGTGTACTGTGATATGTCCCCAAAAGTGTAATGTCATAAATTACACAATTCACAATGTTTTGCAAAAAATGTGTTAAGCATATTTTGAATGGGACAGGTGATTCGTGGTGGAATCTAAATCGAAATGTGTATCGAAATCGGAACGAAGCTGACTGTTCATGCGCGGGTGAACCTGACTCATACCTGTTTGCAGTAGTTCAACGTCGGTTGTTAGCGAGATGAATTGCAATCCTTTTTCGCCGAATTCTTTAATGGCGTCCGATGAGGTAAAATTACCACCACAGGGAATGTTCTTTTCGCGAGCAAGACAGAGAATTTTTTCCATGTTTTCCCGCAGCATACCACCAGAGAGGTCATTTTCGCATTGCAGCGATTGTGCCAGGTCTGTATTGCCGATAAAGAGGATATCAATACCGGGAACGTCAAGAATTTTTTCCAGATTTTGTACCCCTTTCTTCGTTTCAATTTGAATCACGAGCAAGACCGACTCATCGGCCTTACAGATGACCTTCTCGCGATCAACGTTGCTGTAAAAATCAGTATGCGGACGTCCGAAGGCCACCCCACGGCGGCCACGAGGCCCATACTTCATCAGGCTGGTCGCGGCGCGAACTTCGTCCGCACTTTCTACCATAGGCACAACAATTCCTGTCAGTCCCATGTCAAGGGGCGCCTGAAAGAATTCACGACTTATGGTCGGAACACGCAGAAAGGGCGCGGCCCGACTGGCGCGAAATGATGGCAGCATAATGCCCAAATCCGAGATCGAAAATCGACCATGCTCCATGTCGAATATGCAGAAGTCGTAGCCCACCGAATCTAAAATTGGTCCCCAGCTTGGCGTTACCAGTTCATTAATAAATACACCAAATTTCTGTTCCCGACTGTTCTTTCTTATTTGCATGTTTTTGTATTCAGAATAAATATTATTTAGCATTAAGAACGCCTTCATTCTTGTAGTAGTAAATAAAACCATCTTCGGCACCAAGGATAAGGTCCAGGACGCCATCATTATCAAAGTCAACGACAGACGGATGAGTACTGTGTCCCGCCAATGTCTGCTCCGTTAACGAGCCTGTGTTTCTGAAAAGGACACTGTCTCCCTGGTTCTCAATCTGAAGCCAAACTTCAGCATTCTTGTCATTTGCAATCAGGTCGATTAAGCCGTCGCCATTCCAGTCCGCCAAACATAATTTGCGCCGTCCGCTCGCCCCGGCTGTTTCGCGATTTAACTGAAGGGGTGAACCATCCTCATTTTTGAAAATTCGCACCGGTGGCAAAAGGATTCGACTTTCGTCATCCAACTGTTTTCGTTCGAAAAATGCCAAAAAACCTTCGTGGTCCAGCATAATCAGGTCCATGAGTCCATCCTGATTCCAGTCGAAAGCAACCGGAGTCGTGCGCCATTGCGTAAGAAGTTCTTTACCCTCGGGCTTGTCCCAACCCCAAGGCAGAACAGGCTGCTCACCGTTCCATTCGACATAAATTGGTTCCGGATCGGCCAGCTTAGGGGCGGTTTGAGTCCCAATGTTTTTAAGCCAAAAGACGCGTCCGCGTATTGTATTAACAATAATATCGAGTAGCCCGTCACCATCCCAGTCGGCAACAGACTCGGTTATATATCCCCACTTTTCTTCCGCGGGGCCTTGTATCGATCCATTTGTTCCCGCGATGAGTCGAAATGGATTCTCCTCGCCAGCGGACAGTTTAACGGGAACTGCCCAAACAGGCGGGTCAACACCAGGTCCCGAAAGATTTTCAATGAAACAGATATAACCCGCGGCATTACCGCAGATAATATCCCAGTCGCCATCGCCATCCCAGTCGCATCCGCAAGGAGAGCAGAGGTTACCACATTTCAATAAATCAGCTTCCTGCTTCAAATAATGCGGTTGCAAAAAAACCGGTTTGCTGTTAACAAAATGTTCTGTATTTTCAATCAAGGCGACCCGCCCGTCTTCGTCCCCACAAATAATATCAGAATCACCATCGCTGTCCCAGTCGCAGACCACAGGAGTAATCATTTCGAGGTCCATAACAATTTTTTGGCCCGTTGGGTCGACCAGAACTCCTCTATCCATATACACCGGACTGGTACGTGTACCAATATTCTCAAAACATGTAAAATAATCGAGGAAGCAGCCGCAAATAATATCGAGGTCACCGTCGTCATCATAGTCAACGAAATTGGGCGAGGGCCAGCCGAAGACTTCCAGATTGCGACCGTAGGGATCCTTGAGCATAAAGGGTGCCTCATAGTCCGGTTGCTCGTTCGTACCCAAATTTAACGCAATATAGATATTGCCGCGCAGTGGGCCATTGCGCCAATTCCCTTGGGCGTCATAGGCATTCGCCCAACCGTAATCAGTCCAGTCATCGGTACCCACGACGAGGTCGGTTTTCCCGTCGCCGTTAAAATCAACGTAACGCCACATATTGCCGCGAACGTTATGTGTATGTACATTGGATTGGAGCGGTAACGCAACCGGATTGGTGAGACCTGTCTTGCAAAAAGTAGGAAATTCTTTTCCAGGCGACAGCACACGCAATTTACCTTCGACCCAACTCCCGCACACGTTATGGTCGCCTGGTCCAATTCGGACCATGGATTTAAAGATTGGATATTTCGTCGAACCTTCATTACGACCTCTATTCTCAAAGTAGTAGGTGCCACTGAAGGATTGTCCGGACGAAGTAACAATCAGGTCCGTCAAGCCATCACCATTAACATCGGCGACGACCGGCCAGGCCCAAAGCCCCACGCCCAGATCTGTAATGGCACCTGCGTTCTGATAGCGAAGCGGTTCAAATCGTTTCGAACGTTCCGGCTCTTGCCCCGTGGCAGTCGCCGCGACAAGAATCAAGAAGGCAAGGCCGACCTGTAGACTATAGTCTCGTATGTTCATCGTGTTCTCCAGGGTAATTCGTCATGGATTTTCGACACGCGTTCATAACACGAGTACCCAATCCGCAACATCGTCTGGCGGGAGTCGCGATTTACTTCTCCTTTTTTATAAATCGCTCCATTGAAAAATCAAAATTGTTGTCACCGGGCACGGTGAAGGATAGCGGGGTCGTTTCAACAGTGCAATATTTGGGATGAACCAAAGGTTTGGCACTGCCGCCCATGAGGGAGTCTCGCCTGGCTTTAGACATGGCAGAACTTTCTTTGTAGTTCCCACTTTTAATATCTTCCGGACTCAGTTTTTCCGCTGAGGAAACTTCCCGCTGATCCGATTCAAATGCGCCGACAATGTACACCTTGTAAGTACCATGAGGAAGCCCGTCCTTTTCGGAAATGGAACTTACGTCATAAGTTCCATCCGGATTGAGATTGGCCCGTCCCGCATAGGAGTCGGAAGTGAAATACAGCGTTCCGCGAGGAACGGGCGACCCGTCGTCGAACGTAACGTGCCCGGTCACCTTTTGCTTGCCTGAACATCCTGCAAGGAGCAGGCAAGATAACAAAATTATACCTGTGATTCTATACAAGGAAAGCTCCTTTCGGTTAAAGCGTTACGGTTTCGCCATCGTTCACGATTGAAAGATCAGCGAGAATGGCGGGTAACGTGGTCACACTAACAGATTTTACGGACCCGTCTCCCATGAGGAAATTACAGACTCCCGCATGCCAGCTGCCGAACCCCATACGCCGTATGGGCGAACTCTGCCATTCACGCTCCTCTTGATGCTCCGAAAACTCACGTGGAAGACATATTGCCTGTTCCATGACCGTATTGAGGGCGCCCCCATGTTCATAATAAGTAAAAGCGCGACTCGCCCAGCCGGCACCTGCACCATCGCCATGCGACAGAATACTGCAATCGCCAGAGTTGACCAAACCTTCTCCGGTTGTGTCCCAGTCGGTACTGCATTGGCCTAAACGACCAATCGGAATGTGCTTTTCGCCGACGAAGAACTGATTCGTCAGTCCGTCAACCACCCAGGCGAAGCTGTCGCGAGGAATCCATTCCCAGGTACCTACGCCAAAATTGGTCACAACTGCCCAGCGGAACGGACCTTTCATAATACTAACTTGCGCTTTTGGCGCGAACCACGGATAGGTATCGGTCGTTGCGGAGACAAAGGCATAGTCACCCAGAGGACCGGGCAGGCGTCCCAAACTTGTTCCGTTGTATTGATTGGACATGGCGTCTGTTGCACCCTCATCCGGAAACGTTATGCTGCCAGAACGCCGGGTGGGACAGTGCCATACGGACACGGAACCGAACCCTTTGCGTTCCTCCTCGGTCAAATGATTCCACCATTCTGTGCCGATTGTCATGGATGCGCTTGTACCATCAACGGGAGTCACAATGAGTTCATACAAATTTTGTTGTTCCATGTACGGAAGAATAACACCCCAAAAGCTGCACCGCCATGCGTCGAACAGCATGCTCGGAGGCAGGCCTTGCCGAACGTCATGAAAATTGTGCACGGCCAAACCAATTTGTTTCAGATTATTTGTACACTGCATACGCCGCGCAGCTTCTCTTGCGGCCTGCACGGCCGGCAGGAGAAGTGCGATTAAGATCCCGATAATCGCAATGACAACAAGCAACTCAACCAACGTGAAACCAAATCTTCGCGCTTTCATAATAGGTCTCCATGTTAAAAAAATTTTTTTTGCGATTCGTTGTATTAACGCCAAAACAACCAACCAGCAACGTGAAATTGTGTGCGGTTAAAAAATACTTTCGTCTGCCGCTTATATCGTGTAGTATAGTCTGTCAATGGAGAAAAGTCAAGCATGTAAATGCTCTCATCGTGTCAAAAAGTATTCAAATAGAGTCACGCACGATTCCTGCGGCGGTATTCCTGTGGAGTCATGCCTTCGTGCGATTTAAAGGCACGGATAAAGTTCGTGGGGGTGGAAAAGCGGATTTGGCGCGCAATGGCGTCTATGGAGAAATCTGTTTCGCGAAGAAGTTCTTTTGCCCAGCCCATGCGCGCAGCGACGATTTCTTCATTTGGCGTGTGCCCGACCGCCTTGCGAAAGAGGCGATTGAGCGTGCTTTTGGAAATGCCAAGTCGCTCGGCTATGTCGCCTATGGTTGGGTTGCGCGAGACATTTTCCCTTATGAAACCGATCGCCTTGGCAACGTCGGGGTCACGAACGGCCAGTAGTTCGGTTGACTGACGCATGGCGATATGGCTTGCCTTGATTGCAATGGGTAGTTTGGGGTGCGGCATACCGTTCATGAGTTGGTCGAGCAGGGACGCGGCAACATAGCCGACCTGTCTCGCGTTGGGGGCGAGACTCGACAGGGGCGGGATGGACCACTGGCACAAGTCCGCGTTATTACCGTAGCCGAGCACGGCCACCTCATCCGGTACGACCAGCCCGGCCGTTTTGCACACGTTAATGAGAAACAGTGCGTGCATGTCCAAAGGCGAGAAGACGGCCAGCGGCTTCGGAAGTGTTCTGAGCCAGTCAGCGATTTGCGATTCGCACCCCTTCCACCAGATGAGCGGCAGGGTTATATCGTCAATATCGCGAAGCGCTTGTGGGGCAACATGACAGGCAACCCCGCGGTTTTTGAGTTCCTCCACGAAGTAGATACAGCGTGCCATGGACCACCAGCTATGCCCCATGGAAAAAAACGCAAAATTGCGAAATCCTTTATTCCAGAAATGTTCCACAGCAAGCGTGCAATTATAATGTTCATCCACCTGTATATGTGGCAGATATTTTTTCCCGTCGCCTTCAAGCTCAACGAATGGAACATTCTTTTTGGCAATACGCCGACATAGAGGCGCGTTATCACTGCGAGAAATTATGCCGTCGCCATCCCACTCGTCGAACCATTTGGGATATTTTTCAACTACGCTCCTATTGGCAAAAAAGAAACTCCACGTTCTGTTTTCCTGCACATATTGCGAAACACCTTGAACAACCTGCCGCCCGAAGCTGCGCGACGTTTCCACGACCAGAAGAACACGTTTAATATTTTCCATGAAGAAACCTGTTACAAAGTTTACTGTCCGTAAAGGAAAACTCCCCAAGGAGACTTTCGCCCAAAAACGCCTCCAACCTCAATATGAATTATAATTCAAGACAGAGAGCATGTCAACCAGTCAGCGCGAGTGGTTTCGAAGCGGGAGTGCGTGCTATATAATTCATTAATATAGGATAGGTTATGGAAATGGTGTTCGGCGTTGAATGCTTTCTCTCAGGGCGGATTATTTTTTAGCGCACAGAGGGGCGCAAAGGGGCGCAGAGGGCGGGCCGAGTTGGGGCACACCCGGTTTCTCGGGCGGGTTGCGATTGTTGGTTCGTTCTTTTTCGTTGTTGTTTGGTTCCCGACCTGCAAGCAGTCGGGAACGTAAGCAGTCGGGAACGTAACTACTTCCAAATTTCACGGAGCATATCGACCGTTTCACGCACGAGCTGGTCGCCCCCTTCCGGCGAGACCAAATTACTGCCAATAACGGCGCTATAGCTTCCGCCTTTGACGGCGCGTTTCGTTGGCAGGTATGTGCCGGGTCCCGCGAGCTGGATAAGAAACGTCTGTACTGCTGGCGAATGCGTTTTAATCCAGATACCGAAATCGGTAAACAGTTCAAACTGATTCGTGCACAAGGCAAGATCGCCCAGTCGCACGACGTGTATCGGCGTTTTATAGAGCGGATTCGGATTTGTCTGTTGCTCATTATAGCGATTGACAATACTGCCGAACCAGTCGTAGCTCATATAAGCAATCTCGGCAGTCGTCTTATTTGGGTTCGCGGCTAATTCACCATCGAACATGTCGACTTTGCCCTTCGCTTCCTGCATTTCCGCCTCGGTTACAATTCGCATGGGTAATTCACAAATTTTGGATTCGTGCTGAAATGGTACATTCGCCTGCCAGTCCTTATCGGCGACTTCCCAGGCGGAACTGACAGCAATGGTGATTTTTCGTGCAATTTCCTGCATTTCGCCCGTAGTTCCCGGCTCGAATCCGCGAAGACTACAGGCACGAGTCTGCGAGTCTTTCTCATACTGATAATGCGGGGAGACATCGCCTGCGGCAGAGCATTGGCCGAGAATGACCACATCGTCGCCGAACTTTTTATGCAAATTTTGACGCACATAATGCCAGTAATCGGCGTCGATACGGACATCATTTTCATTAACCTGGGACGGACAGGCAATATTTACAATCATGGCGACTGTGGTTTTATTACCGTCGCGGAAGAATATAGTGCCTATTTCATGATTTTCCACATTTTCGAAGTAGTCAAAATCATCGCGACCGGGATCGCCGTACATAACAGAGTAGCCGTCCCGATAGACTTCGCGACGACTGAAACCCACGGCAGCATAATCGACAGCCCAGGCAAATTCCGCGTTCGGTTGCCGATTCTGCCACGCATGAACAATTGCGTCAGCGATTCGGGTTGAAACAAAATTCACAATTTCAGGATAATCGGCAAGTCCATCCCAGGTCGGCAATTTCGCTGTATCAAAGGCCGGGGCCGTATGCGTGTGCGTGGCCGACAGTATAATTTTATCAACATCGATTGTGGCGTCTGCGATTGCAACTTTTTCACAGACAGCGTTACGTAAAACGTCAGGTATCTGAAGTAGATCAGCGGAAACGAAAATGACCGCGTTCGTGCTCTGCTCCTCAATCGCTTCCAGAGCAATAACATTTGCGGTCAGCGGACGATTCACGCCCTGCGAAATACGCAGTCCCCACTGCCCCCAGAGGGGGACACTCTTATCAGGGGTTATGTCGACGGTCGCGGTTCCAACTTCAAGTGTTGCCCCTTGTGTGAACGTTGCCAGTGATAAAACTAAGGCAGGAAAAAGCAAAGCGAAAAACATTTGTTTCAACATGATTGAACTCCAGACAGGTTGATGTTTGTGGTTTTTTGTGGTGGGTTATTGCGGGAATTACGCGTAGCGGCCGATCATACGGTCCACACGCGTAACTCCCCCGGTTTCTTTTGTGTGGCAATTCACTTTTTATTATTTTCTCATACCGGGTCCGGTCCATTTAATTTCTTCGTTGACCGCCTTGCCGGCATTGAGTTCAAAACGTGAATTCTCCTTCGTGACAGTAATCTCCAGTGGCGTCGTACTTGCACTTGTATAATCTTTTTCAATGCAGCTGACGGTTTTTATGCTTGCGAGTTCTTTTGCGTGGTCTGCCTCCCACTTCCGTAGTGCCGCGAGGTCATCTTGCGGCGCATCATCGCGAGATATCGTGCCGATTTCCTTCGTCTTGCGTAAGAAGACTTTATACGTTCCTTTCGGCGCTCCGGCAAACTTTCCGTGTGTGCGAATCACCACCTCACCGGACTCGTCTGTGACTCCGCCAAGAGACCAATTTCGCTCCCCAGTTTCTTCCGCCGGTGCAAGCATAACACTGGCACCAGTCAATGGAGTTCCGTCCTGAGCAATCACAAGCACGACAGGCAGCAGATCCGGCATTCCTTCCGGCCTGGCCGGGCCGCGGCAACCCATTGCGACGAATGCAATGCACAAAATAGTGTAAAATAGAACATGTTTCATAAAGATTTCGTCTCCCCTCCCTGTGGCGAACCGGAAGCACCCCAAATGCCATAATCGCTTTCTCCGGAGACGCGGCATGTCTTCGTCAAATCACCACAGTCAATCGTCTCACTCACAAATCGCACTGAGCCGTCCGCCAGGAGAACATTAACGCCTCCCGAATGAAAACTCGTCGCCGAAAGAATCCCAAACGATGTATCTTGACTTAATCCAGGGGACTCCTGACCACTGCACGACGGTGAGTTCGGTGGCAAAATGGTTTGAAAACCATGATTGAGATACGCAGCATCGAAGATCCCACCGCTCCCCCGGAACGTCTGGGCCGCGGTCCCGGAGAAAATTGAGTAATCGTTGCCACTTCCCGCAACGGCCAAACAGACGGCGGGGCCTTCACCATCGGTTTCCAAATTGCCAGCGGTCACCGTAGCATAGGAAACGCCTCCCTTGATTTTATTCGAAGTCCGTTCAGGAAACGATACGCATTCCGAAGCGACTACCGTATTGGAAGTCCCGTCTATAATAAATGAGAAATTAACGAATCGATACGCTGCAAACACGCCGCGCGACCGCGTATTTGGATTGTTCCAGGCTTTCAATTGTGAGTCAAGAGAGGTCCACATGGTTGAGAGCGGGTTTGTCCAAAGGTTAAAAAACGGAAGGGGGTCAGCGTACGGAAAGCCCACCGCATAGGTGGCATCCCCGTAACTGGGATGTATGTTGTATCGGCCTAAAGGACCGCCAGAATCGACTCCTGACTTCGAATTGGAATCTGAGGGGCAGCAGAGTGTGTCTATCGTGTGTGAAACGAAAAGAGATTCCCAAACTCTGTATTCGACGTTCCTCTCGTGTTCATAAATCGATACCTGCTCCATAAAAGGACACAAGGCGTAATGCGTATTCCAGCGCGGATTGTTCACACGCAGGCACATTGGCGACGGCAGTGACGAGTTCACGTCATGATAATTGTGCAGCGCCACGCCATACTGCTTGAAATTGTTGGAGCACTGCATGCGCCGGGCCGCCTCGCGTGCGGCCTGAACCGCCGGCAGTAGAAGCGCGATTAAGATTCCGATGATGGCGATCACCACCAGAAGTTCGACGAGGG
>JAUNSJ010000067.1 GCA_030539295.1 Planctomycetia bacterium
TTTTTTATCCCTAACCCGGGGCGCCGGTCGCTGCGCTCCCTTGCCCCGGGCTATGTTATGCTGGCCTTACAGGCCGCCGGTTCTTGGTTGTGACAGCAGTGGGGCAAATCCAGGGCGGGTGTTTTGTGAAGGTAAAATGGCAAATCACGGCGGGGCGGCAGTTCCCAGAGCGTTATTGCTGGGTCGGGCCCTGGCGAGCAGGCCCTCCCTATCTTCGCCCGAAAATTGGGAGTGTATACTGCCCCGCTTGTCGAGTTGGAATTTGGAGGTATAATGATGAGGAAAATTGAACGTTTCGGGGCGTAGCGCAGTCTGGCTAGCGCACCTGCTTTGGGAGCAGGGGGTCGCACGTTCAAATCGTGTCGCCCCGATTTTATTTCTCGTTAATCCAGCTTCTATTGAGAGTTGCGTCTACTGCAAGACGAAATCCTTTGGGATAAAGAGGAGTCTTCCGCATGCCTGGCAGAGTCGCGGGGCACCGTCACAAATCTCCGTTACCTGATGAATCGTAATCTGCTGATTGCAATTTCCACAGAATTTATGGTTCAAGACCGGGGCGAGCGCTTCCTCACCGCCGAGTTTTTGCACGAGTTCGCGATAGAGAGGTCGGAAGACTTGCGGAAGTTGCTTTTCGGCGTCGCTAAGTCGTTGCTGGTAGGTTGTTATGTCATTTTCAATAGCGGGTAATTCCTGTTCGAAGTCGGCGATGGCCTGCTGCCGGGCGGTTTTCGAGTCGAGTGCGGCTTTTCGGGCCGTGGCGACGGTGGCCTGAAAATTTTCGGCCTCTTCGATCGCGGCGAGTACAGAGTCGGCCAGGTCATTATTGATTTTTTCGTCGGATTCAATCTGCTCTTTGAGCGAGAGGTACTCCTTATTGGTTTTGGCCTCTCCGAGTTGCGACTTGCGTCGTGCAATAGCGTCTTCGCGAGCGGCGAGTTCATTCTCTTGATTTCGTGCGGCCAGGTCGAGTTCCTGCTGACGCGTGAGCACCTCGTTAAGCTCACGTTCGGCGCCGGCTTCTTTGACTTTCAGCATTTCGATACGCTGCCGACCCTTTTTTCGACGAAACTCCAGTTCGGCCAACTGACGGTGAAAACGATGTAAGGTTACCATTAACTCTGAAATCGCGTTTTGCTGTTCCATAAAAACTCCCTGCTGTGGCAATGGATTATGCGGAAAAAACCACTTATACACAAAGATTCTAACACAGAGTGTGGCATTCTTACAGGGGACCACTTGATTTTTTCTCTATTCTCCTTATTCTATAGTATAGAGAGAAGGCAAGTCGTTGCCTTCTGAAAGAAACAACAAAAAGTAGATATTTGTCGGGTTATACGTTTTTATCAGCATGCCCAGCGTGGCAAGGCAAGTGAGGATGGACCTCCTGCCAGGGACGGTATTTCCGACGAATAAGCAGAAGGAGAAAGAAATGCCTGCAGTCGTAGACAAAGACAAATGCACCGGTTGTGGTGAATGCAAATCCGCTTGCCCTTGTGACGCCATAGAAATCGTCGATGGCAAGGCCCAAGTGAATGATGATTGTGCCGGATGTGGTGTCTGTGCCGATACATGCCCCAGTGGTGCCATTACGATCGAGTAAATTCGGAGAACCCGGGCCAGAAAAGCAGAAAACTTTCCGAGGCGTGAGCTGTAGGGCGAGAGTTTTGGGAGGGGATTTGCGGATTAGGGCGTCGGTCCTGTTTTTTGCAGAGCTTTTTGCCGGATTGTGTAGAAAATCCGGTAATGAGAGCTGTATATAGGGCGGGGCTGTGCGGACCGGGTAAATCGTAAGACATTTTTGGAAGAGCATTTTTTCACGGGGCAAGCAGAGAATGCGTTCGTCCGCCTGGCAGCGAGAGTTGACGAGGCGCGAGGCATTCCCCGAGAAGGAGTGCCTCTTCCATTTTTATATCATACGAGGTAAACTCAAGGATATCCGGCAGTTTCGTCAGTTTTTTGCGGAGAGCAGACGTGAGTGAAGGCCGCATGGCGGAGAAGCCGGGCGAGCGAAAAAACATAACCCCAAGCCAACAGGGAACCAAAAATGAGTCAAACCAGTCAGACCGAGCGGAAGGGCGTGTTTCGCCGCTGTGTCTTGCCTTTGGACAGTTCGGAGCGAGCGTATGGGCAAGGTGGTATTATTCGTTTTTTTGTGCTGGTTGGGGCAAGTGCGATCCTGGCGTTATGCGGGTGCCGTGGTCCGGAGGCGTCGGTGCCGGAGAGCGAGGATCCGCTGGTTCGAACGCTGGTGGTTGGGTCAGGCCTGGGGGTTGAGGAGCGAACGTTTCCCGTCTTTTCGAAGGAGTCGCAGATAGCGCGACTGTCGTTCCGCGTTCCGGGTCAGCTGGAGGAAATTTGCGTTAAGGTGGGGCAAGAGGTAGCGGAAGGAGAGGTCCTGGCACGCTTGGACCAGCGGGACTATCTTCTGGCCATTGAGCGGATTGAGAAAGGGCTTCTCGAGGCGAACGCCGCGCTTAAGGCCATGAAGACCGGGGCACGAGCCGAAGATATTGCCGCCTTGGAGGCCCAGATAGCCGCGGCGCAAAGTGCGGCGGAGCAAGCGGAAAAGCAATTTACGCGTATGGAGAATTTGCGGTCGGACGGTACGGCGTCCGAGGTGCAGTATGACGTGGCCAAGACAGGACGCGATATGGCTGTGGCGAATCATGAGGCACTTGTTAAGCAGCTTGAGAAGGCCCGAGCTGGAGCGCGAGCGGAAGAGATCGAAATGGCAGAGGCCAAGATAGCCGGACTCAATATAGACCTGGATCTGGCGAAGAACGCCCTGAAGGATACGGAGTTAACGGCGCCTTTTAGCGGCACGATTGCGGAGAAATTTCGGGACAATCACGAGGCGGTCGTGCCGGGCTTGCCGGTCTTTTCGCTCACCAGTCCGAACTCCATTGAGGCCAGTTTGAGTGTCCCCAAGGAAATTGTTCTTCGCAAAGAGGACATACGAAAGTTGGAATGTGAATTTGAAAATGGAACGACGAATCGCTATCCCGCGGAGCTTAAAGAGCTTGGTCAGTCGGTACAGCAGGGGAATCTGGCCTATCCCATGACGGTAGCGGTTACCCTGTCGCCGGGCAAGAGCGAGGTTCTGCCGGGCATGGCTGGAACGCTCTATATGGAACTGTCGCCGGGCTCGACGGAGTTTTGGGTTCCCACGTCTGCCTTGCTGCCGGGCGAGCAGCGAGATAAGAGTGAGCGTTCGGCGGTCTGGGTGGTGCGTGAGGATAACACTTTGGAGAAGCGGGCCGTAACAACGGGACCACTGAATGAGAAGGGGATTCGGATTGATGCGGGGCTTTCGCCGGACGACCGCATCGTTTCGACCGGCGCCCGATTTCTGAAGGAGGGCCAGCGAGTACGGATTGACTGACGGGGCGGTTTGAACCCGGCCGTTGACAGATTGAAATCAGGTTACGTTAAAGCACCCACAAGGGAAGAACGAAGAAACAAGTCATGTTTGCAAAATACGCTGTTCATCATCGAGTCGTCATACTCTTTTGCGTGTTTCTTATCATAGCAGGAGGGATATGGTCGTATGGCCAGATGGGCCGTTTGGAAGACCCGGAGTTTTCAATTCGAACGGCCTTGGTCGTAACGAGCTATCCGGGCGCGAGTGCGGCGGACGTGGCGGATCTTGTGACCAACGAGATAGAACGAGCGGCGCAGCAGATTAAGGGTTTTGAGCGAGTGCGGTCGATTTCGCAGCCCGGTATCTCCTATGTCTTTGTGGATTTGGAAGATGAGCTTCCGGTAAATGAGATGCCGACTTCGTGGCAGGAGTTGCGTAATAAGGTGGCACTGGCGAAATTGAAGCTGCCTCCTGAAGCCCTGCCGTCGGTGGTTAAGGATGACTTTGGCGATGTGTTCGGGATTGTCCTGGCACTGTCGGGCGAGGGCTATAGTGACAGTGAACTCATTGATCGTGCGAAGGAATTGCAGAAAGAACTTCTGCTGGTGGACCAGGTGCGTCGCGTGGAACTTTGGGGTGTGCCGGAGGAGCGAATTGAAGTCGAGATATCACAAGCCCAAATGACAGAGTTGAACGTGCATCCGCTGGCAGTCGTGCTGGCACTGCAGGGCCAAAATTTGAGCGTCGATTCGGGTAGTATGAGTCTGGGCCAGGAGAAGATTCGTATTGCCCCGGGGGGCGAGTTCAAAACGATCGAAGAGATTGAGAATTTGATTTTACCCGATGCGCCGGTAGAAACGCTTGTGGCCGAATCGCAAGGGACGTTGGGTCTTCAGGGACTTAAGGGGATAACCAGTAGCGGGGCGGTCAAGGAGAAGTCGGGGCGTCAGATTCGTTTGCGTGATATAGCGAAAGTGCGTCGTGTGAGCAACGAAGAACCGCAACAGATTATGCGATCCAATGGCAAAAAGGCGATCGGACTGGCTTTGAGCCCGGTTCCCAACGGCAATGTGGTTCGTATGGGCGAGCTGATCTCGAAGCGGCTTAAGGAGCTAACGTCGCAATGGCCGGTCGGCTTTCAGGTAGATGTCATAAGCTATCAGCCGGACAATGTGGTTACGGCCATTCACGGCTTTACGAAGAATCTTCGCGAGGCGGTCATTATCGTCACTTTTGTTGTCATGCTGGCCATGGGACTGAGGAGTGGTCTGCTTATAACGAGTAGTCTGCTGGTGGTTATGCTGGGCACGTTTTGCGTCCTGGCTCCGATGGGGATTGTCTTGCACCGTTCGTCGCTGGGTGCGTTTATTGTGGCGTTGGGGATTCTGGTTGACGACGCCGTTGTAGTGGGCGATCTTATTCTTGTACGCATGCAGCGAGGCATGGACCGGACAACGGCATGTATAGAAGGAGCGAATCGGGCGAGTCATCAGCTTCTCGGGGCAACGATCGTGGGCGCACTTGCGTTTTGGCCGATCTATTTAACGCCGGACGCGACGGGTCAATATGCGGGTTCGGTCTTCATTGTACTGGCCGTGTCGCTGGCGATAAGCTGGTTTGTTGCCATGATGCAGACGCCGGTGGTCTATTATCTTTTTGTCAAGACGGAGGGTCAGCCGGGTTTTCTGCGTCGTTGGGGCGCCAAATTGGGCCTGTGCCGTGCGTCTTCGCAGAAGAGCGAAAAGGAATCGCGTGACCCGCACGCCGGGCCGGTCTATCAGGGGTATCGTCGTCTGCTGGAGATGGTCCTTCACCACAAGACGCTCACTCTGTCGTGCATGGTCATTCTTTTATGTCTTGCCTGTTATGGCTTTACGTTTATTCCGCAGATATTTTTTCCGCGTGCGCAGCGTGCGCAGTTCATGATTGATTACTGGTTGCCGGAAGGGGCGTCGGTGCAGTCGGTGGCCAGTAATACGGAGAAGTTGGAGGAATATCTTCTGGGGCTGGACGGTGTTACCGGGGTAGGTTCATTTCTGGGCGCGGGTCCGCCGCGGTTTTATCTGCCGTACGAGCCGGAATTGCCTAATTCGTGCTACGCGCAATTTGTGGTGAATACGACGTCGATTGATGAGGTTGACCGACTGCTTCCGGAGGTGAGTCGTTGGCTGACGGAGCATATGCCAGAGGCGGAATCGCGAGTACAGCGATTCGCGTTGGGTCCGACCACCAAGCAGGAGGTGGAGCTTCGAATCAGTGGACCGGACGCTAACGAACTGCGTCGACTTGCGGAAGAGGCGAAAGACATTTTCCGCGGGGAAGCGCACGCGACACTTGTGCGGGACGACTGGCGCCAGCTCATACCGACCTGGGCGCCGGAGTTTTCGCAGAGTAAAGGCGCCCGTGCCTTGGTCAATCGTGGTGAACTTTCATTTGCCTTGCGATGGGCGACCCGTGGCATTCCCGTAGCGACGTTCGGGGAAAACGAGCGGGTTCTGCCTATTCTTGTTCGTTCCGTACCGGAAGAGCGTCGCAGTACGAGCGTTATCAGCAACGCGCCGGTCTGGGGGCATTCGCTGGAGAGTGTACCCCTGTCGCAAGTGACCGAAAATACGGAAATCGTGTGGGAAGAGGGGCATATCCAGCGTCGCAATCGAATCCCGACAATAACGGTAGGCGCCGACGCGAAAGATGGAACGGACTGGTCACACCTTATGAAGTCGCTCAAGCCGAAAATCGCGGGTATGACTCTGCCGCCTGGCTACTCCATGGAGTGGGGCGGTCAATATGAGAAGTCGAGGACTGCCACGAAGGCGCTTTTGGGGAGACTGCCCATTGCGCTTATCTTTATGCTGGTGATTGTGGTCGCTCTGTTTAATCACACGCGTCAGCCGCTGATCATTATTTTGACGTTTCCGCTGGCCTTGATTGGAATTACGTTCGGTATGCTGCTACTGCGCATGCCGTTTGGTTTTATGGCCCTCATAGGCGCCATGAGTTTGCTGGGTATGATGGTCCGAAACGGAGTCGTCCTTATGGACCAGATTGACGAAGAACTGGCCAAGGGCGAAGATCCTTATACGGCGGTGGTTACGGCCTCGGTCGAAAGAATGCGTCCGGTAACGGTAGCGGCGACAACCGTCATCGTCGGAATGATTCCCTTATTACGGGATCCGCTTTTTGATTCCATGGCAACGGCCATCATGTTCGGACTGATTTTTGCGACGATCCTGACCCTGTTCGTGGTTCCGATTTTTTACATGCTGTTTTTCCGGATAAAACTGCCGCCGAAAGCGCATGAATCATGAAATCTGTCGAGCGGCGCGCGGCAGGGGCTTACCATATATAACAATAGCGATCCAAAGAACTTACATGGATACATCAACAGAGAAGGAAGACAAGTGGGCGAGAGAGTAAGATATTATTGCGTGTTGTTGCGGCTGGCCTTGTGCATGGCGGTCGGTGTGCTGTGCCTGTTGGGTGCGGGAGAGATTTTGAGTCAGGAGATACGGCCGGGCGCCAAGTGGCTTGATAATAATGGCGTTTTTATCAATGCGCACGGGGGCGGAATACTCTATTATAATCATGTCTACTGGTGGTTTGGTGAACACAAAACGGAAGGAAAGGTCGGGAATACGGCACAAGTGGGTGTGCACTGCTATTCGTCGGATGATTTGGTAAATTGGCGTGACGAAGGAATCGCCTTGACCGTTTCGGAGGACGCGGACAGCCCGATCGCCCGGGGCTGTATACTCGAACGTCCGAAAGTCTTGTATAATGAGAAGACGCAGCAATTCGTCATGTATTTTCATTTGGAGCGTAAGTCGTATGGGTACAAAGACGCCCGGACGGGGATTGCGGTCGCGAATGAGGTGTCCGGGCCTTACCGGTTTGTTAAGTGTCTTCGACCGTGTGCGGGACACTGGCCGTTGAACGTCGCCGACTCGGATAAGCAACCCCTTTCGGAGCCCGAGGTTGAGCAAATTAGCAAGCTGAATCTGACCGGTGCGGAGCATCCTGAGGGAGGTTCTAAAAAACACCAGAAAAGCGAATTCATAAAATAATATACGTATT
>JAUNSJ010000088.1 GCA_030539295.1 Planctomycetia bacterium
GAAGAAAGAGCGTAGCAATTTTCTTCGAGTCCGTTTACGTGTAACCGTCGCGTTGCTCTGTGCCATTCCCATGGTGCATAAACCTTACTACCCGCTTCGCCCCCCAGAGGTGTGCCGGTTGGCAGGTTGCAGGGGCTTAAAATGGATAAAGAGGAGAAGATATGTAACATGACTGTAATTTTTCTTTGCCTTTGCGGTAAAACGCCCTTTACACACGTGGAAGAAATCGTTATGATTCGTGCGACGGTCGGCAGTTTCGTTGCGAGTGCGACGTGAGAAAAGGCCGGATTAAGACGGGTTTGAATTCCGATATATAAAATTCAGGTAAAGCCAGCCATGAAGAAACATACAATCATTAGTGTCGCCGCGGTCGTTCTGGCCGTGACAGGCACTCTCTGTTGGTTCCTTAATCGAAGTGAGCCGGGACGCGATATGCTCCAGGTGGGTAATGAGGCACTCCTGGCCGGTGAATGGGGCCAGGCGGCCGAGGCGTTCGCGACCGGTCTGGAATCGCAGCCGGAGAATAAAGAACTCCTGTTCGCACGGGCCGCCGCTCTGCTGGCCAAGGCAAAAGACAGTTATAATTTGGCCGCCGCGTCCGCGTCGCAAGGAGAGCAGACGCGTGCGGAGCAGGAAGTCGCCAAGGCAGACGACGGCTTTACGGCCGCGCGTCGCGACGCTGAACGAATTCTGGAACTCGACCCCGGGTTCTATCAGGCAGACTATCTGCTCGGCTGTATCGATGTGTATCAAGGGCAATGGTTTGCAGCTATTGATCGGTTTACCCAAGTCATAAAGAGTGCCCCGGAATACGCTCCTGCCTGGCAACGTCGAGGCGAGGTCTACTCGCAAATAGGCGACGTGGCAAATGCCATACTTGACCTGAAAAAAGCCGCCGCTCTGGGCTATACGAACGGAGCGGCGGGGCAGGACGAACCGCATGCCGATACCCCGGCTGATGCCGTGGACGCTTTCGATTCGGTTAAGCCCTAACACTTATTATCCTTGAACTTACGTCATAGAGGAGTTTTTCCCTTGTCAGATACCAGCCGAAATCAGACGCCGCGGCCCGCATGTACCACAACCGGAATTGCGACCAAAGCGCTTGGTAAATTGCGATTCGTGCGGAGTTCCATTCTGGTCGTGACCCTGTTTGCACTCCCCTTGCTCGCGATTTTTTGGGATTCGATCCCGGAAATACGTCGACAGGCGGCCCGCGTTCTCCGTCTGACGGATAGCAGCGATGCCCTGTTCAACGCAGGTGATCCGACCGTTAGCCAACGACCGCTTGTGGCCGCGCAAGAGTCTTTGTCCGGGGGCGAGAATAAAGCTAACCCAAGTAACAGCGAGGAGTTCAGTATTGCCTCCGCCGGCCGTGAGAGCGACTGGATTGAGGCGCCAACTCAAGGGCAGTTCGGCGAACAGTGGCTGGAAGAACCGCCGTATAAAATTGACCATATTAGTATCGAAACGGAAGACGAGTCCATTTCGAATCCGGTCGCGTCAGGCGGGTTTTGCGTGCTCGACGAACAGGGCGAACTGGTCTGTCATGAAGGCGACCCGGAAGTGGAGCCGGGGCATTTTACCGTAACGGAATCGCGATTGCCGGGCAGACTCACCTCCTCGCCGGTCCCTTATAGCGAGACGGCAGAAGCGATTCCGGACGCGTGGCAGGCGGAGTTGCAGCGACTGGGCGCGATCGAATGCCGACTTCAACGCTGGGGCGACCAGCGTCAGTTCTGGCGATTCTCCTGTCAGATTGTATGCGATTCTGGCACGCACACCTATTGCGACGCCGTGGCTGAAAGCCCGGAAAAGGCGATCGCCGCCGCGTTCCCGACTGCTCGCAGGTCGGGAACCAAACAATAACGAAAACGAACTGCCAAACGGCTTACCTCTGGAGGGCGAAGCCTATTAAAAAAAGTTTGAAGGGGTGTGGGGGGACTTT
>JAUNSJ010000036.1:0-14087 GCA_030539295.1 Planctomycetia bacterium
ACGTGATGACCGACGTGGCGGGTTCGGTGGCGAACGACGCGATGACCGACGCGGCGGGTTCAGTGGCGGTTCACGCTTTAAGCGGAACGACAGCCGTCCTTCTGGGGGGTCTGACCGTCGCCGGCCGGAAAAATAACGGACCACGTGATCGTTCCGGGTATGGGGTTCGTTTTATAAAACGTGTGGATAAGGGGAATTAGGTTATGCGACTTCTTTACAAAGAGATTATGGTGGAACTTGTTCTCGACGACATAACGAACGAGAAGACGGACGCCATAGTAAACGCGGCCAATGCGCACCTGGCAGGGGGAGGCGGCGTGGACGGCGCGATACATCGGCGAGGCGGGCCGGAAATCAAAGCGGAAACGGACCAAAAGTATCCCCAAGGTACGCCCACGGGAACCGCGGTTATCAGTCGTGCCGGGCGACTGGCGGCGAAGTACATTTTGCACGCGGTGGCCCCACGATTACGGGCCACGCCGCCGGGCGAACGTGAAGTCGACCTGCTCCGGCAAACGTATCTCCATGCCTTGGAACTCGCGGAAGAGCATCTGTGCGAAAGCGTTGCGTTTCCGTCGCTGGGTACCGGCGCCTATGGCTGGCCGGTCGATTTCGGCGCCGAGTGTGCCATGAAGGCCCTGGAACAATTCATTCAGTCGCACCCCAAGCGTTGTCTTAAGCAAATACGTTTCGTGCTTTATGACCAGAAGACGTTCGACGCTTTTCGGGACGCGGTACTCGCCTTGCTTACGATTCCATGGCGACCGGTCGACGGTGATTATGAGGGCGCGGTCAATTATTTTGACCAGGCGGCAGTTGCCGCTTATGATGAGCGAATGCGATCGTGCCGCGATTGTGAAAAGGAGAATCTCTTCCTGCTCGATCACCTTGCCTTGCGGCCTGGGGCACGCGTTCTGGAAATTGGTACGGGGACCGGCGCCTTTGCCCGCGCGGCCGCACTGCATGCCAAGGCCGAGGTTACCGCGATCGACGCCTCACCGGCCATGGTTACCTATGCCCGGGAACAGGCACGCAAGGCAGGCCTGAACACGATAACCTTTGCCGTCGGCGGGTTCTTGACCTGGCCCGACCCGGAGCAGCCGTACGACGCGGTGGTCTCGTCCCTGGCATTGCATCATCTGAACGACCTCTGGAAGGGCGTTGCCTTGGCCAATATCTATCGCTGGCTCAAGCCGGGCGGACTCTTCCTACTGACCGATGTTACCTTTAATTGCAATGCGAGTGAACTCGATTCGTACCTGTTCGACTTCTTTCCCGACGGTATGGATTCCGATATGATGTTAAAATTTTATGATCATATCAGGAAAGAGAACAGTACCTATAATTGGATCATGGAAAAGCTGATCGAAAATACCGGATTCACCTTACTGCGAGAGAAGCAATTTGGCCCGGTACAATATTTATACCTATGCGAAAGGACGACCTGAGTCATGAAGAAATACGCACAACTTATCATGGCGGTCTTGGCTGTACTGCTCTGGCTCATTCTGCCGGGACGTGATACCATTGTTGCCATGATGTCGCCGCATTCCTTCTGGAAGAATACGTTTGCGACTTTCTGTTGTATCGTTATTCTGAATCTGCTCTGCCTTCAGCCGGACTACGCGAAGAAGAAATTTGTCGGACTGGTTATGATCGGATTTGTCTTTTCCATTTTAGGCGATCTGTTTATGAATCTCAGCGGGGAGAACCGGTTTCTGTTCCTGTGCGCGCTGGGCGCCTTTTTGACCATGCACGTCTTTTTTATTCTGGCGTTCTTGTCGAATGGGCGTTTTCGCTGGGGGTCGATTATTACCTGTATAGCACTACTGGCGTTTTACCTGCCGTACTACTTCTTCGTTGTGGCCAGGTCGCCGGAGGTCACGTCGCTCATGGCCGGGTTGCCGTTTTTGGCCTATCTTGTGGCGTCGGTCGTTTCGGTCTCCGCATCGGTCGGACTGCGTTTTCCCTTCTGGATTCGCATCGTCGCGATCACCGGTATGGCCATGGTTCTACTGTCGGACACCTTAATTTCGCAGCGTATTTTCGCGAAGAGTGACGCCTTTGGTTACCTCATCATTCCGACGTACGTTCTCATGCACTTCCTCTTAACGGCGTCCATTGTCCTGGACTGGGCCTATCGCCGCTACGAAATCAGCGCGCTCCCGGAATATTAACAGATTGACAGAGTGCGTTGACGACCGACCACGCGTAGGCATGTCCAGGAGTGCACAATATCCATTGCTTATTCAGCGGACATTGTGCACTGCGTTGTGCGGACTCTTTTAACCGGGACCGCTACAGCTTCGTATAGAAGAAGAACTGGAAGGCGCGCGGCTCGAGTGTTACGGAAAGCCGGGCCAGTTCGGAGCCGGGCACGGTCGTCTGTTCGCCGTTGAAGAATTCGAGTTTGTACGTGGCATTTGCGTCGATGGCACCGGGAGTGAAATTGCGGGTCGACTCCGGCGCGCCCTTACGGCGGAAGACAATAACGAACCCGGAATTCAGGTCCTCGCGGTGCAACTGCCAGGCACACCAGAGATTATCGGCGGCAGTCGTTTCGTCGGTAAGCGGGTGGAAATCGCCAAGGTAGTAGGGCCGAACACGGTCGGCAAGTCCGAACATTTTTACAAACCAGGCGGTCTCTTCCGCGGAAAACGGACGTCGGACGATACCACCGTCAAAGTCTGTCGGTGTGAAAACACTTGAGGAAGAGACGACACTCATAAAGCCATAGTCATCGAACATGGGAACGCAGTTCGTTTCGCCCCCCTGAAACGGAAGAAAGGCCAGCGTATTGAGCGTATTATTCTGACCGAGATGGAACGCGGTATCGTCTGGCTTCTGACCGATATAATAGTCACTTCGGCAGTAGGAATGGGCACGAGAAATCATTTCGAAGTCGAGACGCCGCCCGCCCGAGGCGCAATTCTCCTGAAGAATGCCAGGAAATTTTGCACGCATATCGTCCAGGAATTTATAGAGCCCGGTCACGTGCCGCGCCTCGGCCATACCGATTCGGTCCTCGTCTTCCACGCTTGTCCAGATGGGACCCGGATCCATATTGAAATCTTGCCGGTAGATATCGATTTTGTGCACATCAATTATATCGTAAATGGTCTTTTGCATCCAGGCCAAGGCAGCCGGATTCCCGTAGTCGAACAGGTTGGCGTTGCGGAACTCCGGATGGTCGTTGAGGATGGGTGCCCCGTTCTCGATTCGTTCCGGCTCGAACCAGAGAAGGAATTTCATTCCGGCGTCGTGCACGGCGTTGGCGATGGGCAGAAGATTACCGGTCGGGTGCGTGGTCGTATTAACACGCCAGTCGCCAACGTAGATTCCCCACTCCGCGCCGCAGTTCGGATACGGGTCCGCCTCGTGCGGCGCACCATACCATCCGGCGTCGATCCAATAGGTATCGAACGCGAACTCGTTACTCTTCGCATATTGGAGTATATCGAGCATCATTTCCGGCGTCTTGTTGCCGCCCCCGGCTGTGATGGGAAGAATGGGCGGTAGGACCTTACCATCAGCATCGCGTGGTGATTTGAAATCGACCATGAATCGATGAATCATGGTGCGGAAGCAGCGGCGCGTCTGATCGTCCCGCTTGAAAAGGAGAATGGACGGCTGACGCACGGATTCGCCGGGCAAGAGTTTAAAGTGCGACCGATTCATTCCGGCACGAATCTTCATTGTAGCCCCCTGGTTCTCGAAGTCGGCCGCCCAGCAGCCGGTCCAGCCCAAAGCGAGCAGAAATCCGCTATTCTCGCCCAGCGCACATTCGATAAAAGGCATGTTCGCATTCGACGACCGGCCGGAAACTTCATCGAACCGGTGCGTCTGTCCGGGAGTCAGCACAAAGGAGACGGGCGTAAAATCGTCGGGGCAGCAAAGAGACCCGACAAGAGCATTGAGCGTGGCCGGACTCTGGGCGTCCGCCTTGGCAAAGGACCAGTCGAGCGAGAGGAACCGGTCGACGATGCCTGTGGACTCCGTGCCCGAGAGATTGTTCAGCACCACGGAATATTCAACAGCGGGAAATTGCTTATATTTTTTCGTGAGAATCTGTACCTGAAATTTCCCGTCTGGGGCAGTGTACGAGGTCGCTTCCGCGTCATAGTCGTCGGTCGACTCGGCGCCCGGCGCGGCTGTAAAGCAAGAGGCGTCAACGCTGTGCCCATCATAAGAAAACGAGGGGAGGGGCTTGTCCGGTAGGTCAAAAGCGGCGAGCGGCGCCGCGAAGCAGGACGCGAGTAACAGTGCCAGCGAGGCAAAGAACAATCTCATTGTGGGGATCTCCTTGGTTGGGGTGGTGGGAACCGGGAATTCGAAATCAAGGTGTCATGACCTTATTAACCAAGGGCCATCTTACCACAAGGGCGTTACAAATTCAAGCGGCGGTCGGGGAAAAAGGCCTTTTTTAAGCAAAAAAAGGCGAAAAAATCCCCGGTAACGGTTTTCTGCCCCCGCGGGCTAAACGTGAGGAAAGAGGGCCTTGGGTCAGTCATTAGACTCTTCGGACGCCGCCGGTTGCGGCGCTTGGCTGGCCTGCTTGCCGGCATTTTCGTCGTCCAGGCAAAACGCGTAGATTGCCATAACGATAGCGCCGACAACGAGCATGGAATCGGCAAGGTTAAAGTTCGGCCAGGGATAGGTCCCGAGCATAACGAGAATCCAGTCACGCACCGCATGAATCGGCTGGCCCGCCATTTCCGGAGGGCACTGCCCCGAGAGCACATGAAAGACGTTCCAGGTCATCTCATGCAGGGCCAGACGGTCCCACAGATTCCCCAAAATGCCCGCCGTAATCAGAGCGAGCAGTAAAGCCAGGAAGAGACTTCTGCGACGGTCGAGCACAATCCAAACGACAATACCAAGCAAGGCCAGTACCGAGGTCGCCACGAAGAAGGCAATTTGACCTTGCCCCATACCGAAGAGGGCCCCTTGATTCAAGCTCGTCTGGAAGCCGAAGAGGTCGGGAATCAGCCACCAAACCCCTTGACGGCCAGGCTCGCCCAATTCCGAAAATATCCACTGCTTCGTCGCCAAATCCAAGGCGCACCCGGCAGCGGCCACCAGAGAAAACAACGTCAATCGCAACCAGAGGGAATGAGTCATGAGCGCCGCGCCCTCGTCCCAGACGCCTTCGTCCCGGTCGCACATTTTATACAGACGGCGGCGTAGGGGAGTGCCTCGAGTCGCGCCTTCGGAATCCGACTGCCGCAATTCTCACACACGCCGTAGGTGCCGTCTTCGATTCGGGATAGAGCGTCGTCTATCTCTTGTACGCGGCCACTGCCGGTCTCCATCAGCGACATGGAAAACTCCTGGTCGAAGCTATCGGCCCCAAGATCGGCCGAATGGAAGGAACTGGACGAACGTCCGGCCTCGAAATCCGTGTCAGAGGCAATTGTGCTCTTCGACAGGGTCGAAACCACGCCACGAATCCGACTCCGCAGCGTGAGCAGCTTCTTCTTATACGTTTCCAATTCCGCAGGGGTAAGCTTCCTCATGATTCACCTCATTACGCAATTTTACTGAACAACGGTTCCCGAGGCAACCCGGTCATCCAAATTCGGCCGAAAAACGGTCAGAATCAAGAGCGGCAAATACCACGCCATGTACAACCCTCCTTGATTCCCCATCCAGAACTGAACCCCGAGCATGAGCAGTGCGGAGCAGGAAATCAGAGTCGCCAAGGTCTTACGCGTGGGCCAGATGAGCAGACCGAAACATATGACACCAAACAGGGTTATGATGGGGATACGATAAATCGTGGGGCAAAAATGCCAAAAGCCGTCGGGGGAGACAACTCGCATCGAGTAATGGCCAAACATGAGCGAGACCTGCTCCGCTGACGTGCCCAGGGTTTCTGGTGAGGTCAGGAGGAAGATCATCATACCCATAATGGCCGAAAAGGTACCCAAGAGGAAACGGAACAGGCCTCGCTGCCAGTAAAAACTGGCCCAAAGCGGGATTAAAAAGAAAGGATAGAACACCAGCGAGCCGGCCATGCCCAGCATAATACCGGAGAGCATGGGACGCCGATAGAGCAAGACGGCCAACAAGAGCAGTAGAGCCGGCACTATATGGTCCAAAGCGCCCGTTATCTGCGAGGCATAAGGGAGCAGCAGATAAAACATGGCCGCCGCCACGCCTGTCTTTATATTACCAAAATGACAATGGCCTATAAGCACCAGTGTCAGGACGATCAACGTTTGAATTAAAAGCACCAAAAAGAAGAGAAACAGATCTTCTCCCGACAGCCGGCCTTTCGTTTCCGGCAAGGAATTCGCCGACTCCTGATCCTCTTGCAAAAAGGAAAGTTCCAGCGTGTTCAGGGTTTGCGACGGTGCCACCTTCTTTGCAATCAGGACGTCTTCCCACAGCTTCGCTTCCGGAAGAAAAATTTGATTCGTTTCCTCCGTCAGCTTGAGAAAGGGTGGGTAGCCCGGCACGTTCCCCTGCTTGCGGTGCTCCGGGCCCTGATGATTCTCTTGAAACGTGAGAATCTGCTCCAGACGCAAAGTCCGCGCGGTCTCCATGTTCGGTCCACGATTCACAATAACATTGGCAACAAGAAAAGCGAGCAGAGTCACACACGCAAACGTCACCCCGGAAGACGACAGATTCGGCTCCAGCAGCGGACGACGAACCATAAACGGATCGAGCATAAGTCGCAAAAAGAAGTAACATCCAGCCCCCATGAGCCATAAATAGCCCATCGAATTGATCGGATCGTCACGCGTTACACTCGTCGATATATATAAGAGACCAGGAGAAAACAGAATCAGCCCGAGAATATCGAGATTCCGCACACTCCAAAATCGATTGAACCGAAAAAACGTTGCCAACAACATAAGACCCGAAACGTAAAACCAGGTCGTTGGTAACATTTCATACTGAAATAGTGAGTTTGGCACGTAACAATCCTTCCCGGAGTAAAAATGGTATTATAAAAAAACAGGAGGCACCCGCGCCCCTGGGGAACCGGGCAGAATATCCCGGCACCAGGGCCAGATATATTCGATTTATGACAGGCAAATTCAAAGAATGGTATTGAAATGTCATTCTCGTACAAATTGCCTCTGTCTATAATTATAATAAGGATTTAATCCCTTGTCAAGCAACGGACCGTAAGAAAGCGTAAAATAAAAGAAAACAGAGGAGATGCGGCGTAATATTTTCATAAATTCCTCCTATTTTCAGGAAATTAAGCGGTATTTTCGCCCGCCCCTCTTGATTTTTCTTTCATTTTGGAGGAAAATAGGGGCTGGTTAGATAATCCCGGTCCGATTGGCTTTCGTACCGTAAGGCAGGACAAGACGCGTTTGCCCCCTCTGTCGCCGACTTGGCGTAAGAGGGTGTGGAGTCGTCTGCCTTGACGTTGCCCGGACTCGTTTCCCATGGTCCCAAAACGATTTCATCTTTTGGAGGTTTTACAAAGGGTATGACAACACAGCCCGTATCCAACAACGTTCCCGGTCCGCAGGACAAGGGAGTAACCCGCAATCCCGCATCGCACAACGCCGCTACAACGGTTATTGCTCTTCTTGAGCAGGGGTATCCGATCCCCTACATTGCCTGTTATCTTAAAGATGAGACGGGCGGTTTGGGCGAGCCGGAAGTCGCGGCTCTGGCGCAATCGCACGCGAAGCAGAAGAAGCTCACCACACGCAAAGAGACCATTCTGAACAATCTTCGCGGCCGCGAGATACTCGGCGAACGTCTCGAAAAGAGTATTCGACAGGCCAAGACGGCGCGGCGGCTGGAAGACCTCTATCTGCCTTACAAGCCTGGGAGAACGACCGAAGGCGCGGCCGCTCACGAAAACGGACTCGACTTGCTCGCACTGGACATCATAGAGGGGACTCTGCCCCAGGCCAATCTCCTGGAGAAGGCCGCGGAGTTTCTTAAGCCGGAAAAAGGACTTGATACGGCCGAAAAAGTTCTCGACCAGGTAAAACTGCTGATTCGGGAGCTCTTTTCGGAAAACGTCGAATTGCGGCAGCGCCTGCGCGAGCTGATACGTCAACAAGGTCGCATCATCTCCACGGTTGTGGACTCGGGCGAGGCGACGTCGCACGCACCTAAAAAAGGTGCAAAGGAATCACGCCCGGCGCAAGCGGAATCTCCCGTGCCGGCCGAGACGCAGCTCGCGACGCCAGCCGCCACAGAAGCTGACGTCCCTGTTACGGCAGAGACTCTGGAATCGGCGAAGTCAGAAACGGCAACCGCGGAACAGACAGACGATGTAGCGACGCCCCCCTGCCCCGCCCCGACTAGTGAGTCGGCCCCTTCCGATGAGACGGCTCCATCCGATGAGACGGTCCCGTCCGGTGAGGCCACCCCGACGGAACCCGTTGACGGCAGCGGAGTTGAGACGGTATGTACCCCGGCGGAAACAGCTGCCGACTCCCAGGCGGCAAGTGACTCGAAGAGTTCCACGGCCAAGCCGGCCAAAAAACAGCAAAAGGTGCTCGTTAGAGAACAAAAGTCGCAGCAGTCGCAAAAGCTCTACGGCGACTATTTCCACTTTGCGACCGACTTACGCCTTTGCCCCTGGAATCGTCTGCTCGGCCTCACTCTGGCGGAAAAAGCCGGCGCTGTTACCGTGCGAATTGACTGCCCGGAAGACAAACTGCTCGCCGAGGCGGTTAAAATTCTCGTCCCGGAAACGCATCCCTGTCGTGAACTCCTGGTTGAATGCGTATCCGAAGTGTGCCACGATTTCCTGTTCGATATGCTCAAGCGGCAGGTGCGTCGCGACATGGTGGAACAGGCGCCGGAACAGGCCATGGAGACGTTCGGTCGTAATCTGAAGAAGCTACTCTTATCGCATCCTCTTACGGGTACGAAAGTTCTGGCGTTTTTACCCGGGTTTAGCCACGGTTGTCGTCTGGTGGCTCTGGACGAGTTTGGCAATATTCTGGGCATGGAAACAATCTTTATAACCGGGGGCGCCGAGCGCCGACGCAAGGCGGTGACCCTGGTACAAAATCTGATCGAGAAGTATAAACTTCAAGTGATTGCGGTCGGAGGCGGAACGGGCGTCCGGGAAGCGGAAGACTTTATAGTCAAATCACTTATGGGCCCCGAGGGCACTGCGAACCTGTCGTATGTTGTGGTGAACGATGCCGGCGTGGCGGACTACGCCGTCTCGCAAGCGGGCAAGGATGAATTCCCGCGCTACAGTCCGCAAACGCGCACCGCGATCGCGATCGGTCGCCGGCTGCAGGACCCGCTGGCGGAAATGGTCAAGCTGGACCCCGGCCTGCTCGTTATTGGCACGCCGCAATATGACCTGAAGTTGTCGCAGATACGGGACTCGCTCTCGTCCGTTCTGGTAAGCTGTGTTAATGAAGTGGGTGTGAATTTGAATTTGGCCACCACGCACCAGCTTCGTTACGTGAGTGGTTTGAACCTGCTGACCGCCAGCCGAATTGTCGAATATCGCAAGGAGCACGGTCCGTTCCGACGTCGGGAAGACCTCAAAAAAGTACCCGGCGTGACGGAGACGGTGTTTCGTTACGCGGCGGGCTTTTTGCGAATCGATAACGGCTGGGAGCCACTGGACCGGACCTGGATACATCCGGACTGCTACGCGGTGACCCGTGCCCTGCTTGAAAAGTTGGGCTTTACGCCAGAAGACCTTAAAGATAAAGAGCGTGCTGACCGGCTTGCTGCCGCGATCGAGTGCGCCGACGCCACGGCCCTGGCCAATGAATTTTCCACCGGCCCGGAAACAATGCGCCATATTCTCGCAGAGCTGGCATGTCCCGGCTGCGACTTACGCGATTCCGTACCTCTACCGATCCTGAAAAAAGGTAATATTCACTTTGAAGACCTCGTTGTCGGGACAGAATACAAAGGAACCATCCAGAACGTAACCGATTTCGGCGCCTTCGTCGATATTGGCACGCCGGAAGCCGGACTGATTCATGTCAGTCAGATGGGCGACCGCTACATACACAATCCGCACGGCCGGCTCACCGTAGGCAGTGTGGTTCGCGTTAAGGTGATAGGAGTCGACGAAAAGCGCCGTCGAATATCCCTGGCCCTGGTTGTAGCCTCGGATTCGCGTGGCCGTGGCGAGAAGGGTCGAACTTCTGAAGGGCAAAACGAGGCCCGTCGGCGTCCCCGGCGTGACTCGCGCCGTCGCGAGGAATCCGGCACGCGGAACGACCGGCACACAGTTCCCCCGACGGGCAATGCGTCTGCTGAGCAGGGTAAGTCACGTACTGAAAGTGACGCGCCCCGTGCCCGTTCGGGCCAGGGTTACGGCACGCGTGAGCAGAAATATTCCCCACGTGATGCGTCGTCTGCGGGTCGGGAGCGGGCGCCACGGCGCGACCGTAACGATCGCGGCCCGCGTGAGAAATCGCCTCGCGTTGTGATTGCCCCGCCGAAGGAGAAAAAAGTGGTCGCGCTGTCCGACGATATGAAGCAGGGGAAAGTCCCCATGCGGAGCTTTAGTGACCTGGCGCAACTCTTTGGACGGGTTGCCCCGGCGCCCGAGGAGTCGACCCGGAAAGAGAAGCTGTCGAACGCCAGCTCCGCGAAAACCAAGGCTGCGACAGCACCAGCCACGGCCGATTCGGGCGCACCTGCCGACAGTGTCGCTACGGGCGCCTCTGGAGAACAGGGTACAGACAAAGATTAGGAAACCTGTTTCCTCATGAGTATAAACGAACGAACCAGCGGGATACTGCTCCCGCTTTTTTCACTTGCGGGCTACGGCTCTGTGGGTGCCTTGGGCGGCGCTGCGCGGACTTTCGTCGATTTTTTATCGCGTGCCGGGCAGACCTGGTGGCAGATGCTTCCGATCAATCCGATCGACGTTTTCCATTCTCCCTATTCGGGCGTGAGTGCCTTTGCTGGTGAATCGCTTTTTCTGGACGTAGACGAGCTGGGCCTGCCGGAGACCTTGGTAAAAGAGGTTGCCCTTGGCGTCTTGCCGGGCAATCGTGTCGATTACGAGTCGGCGCAGCGGGGCCGTAAGCTGCTCTATCGCGAGGCGTTCGAGCGATTTACGTCCGGGTGCGGCTATGCCCTGTTCCACGAGCAGGAAGAAGAATTCTACGAACGCAATCGGTACTGGCTCGATGATTACGCCCTGTTTCAGGCGTGCGCCGACCGGTTTGGCACGCGGAATTGGAGTCAGTGGCCGAAAGAATACCGCCGTCACGAAATGGCGGTGCGTCAGGTGCGTCAAGGGCAAGAGGAACGCGACGTGCAATTCATTCGGTTTCTCCAGCTTGTCTTCGATGTGCAGTGGCGGCAGTTTCGCCAGTACTGTCAGGAAAAGAACATACTCCTGCTCGGCGACGTGCCGATCTATGTGGGTCAGGCAAGTGCGGACACCTGGAGTCATCCGGAACTGTTTCAGATGAATGAAGACGGCGTTCCGGACCGGGTGGCCGGCGTCCCCGCAGACGATTTTAATCCGGACGGCCAGCGGTGGGATTCCCCACTTTACGACTGGCAGGAGCATGCGCGAACCGGATTCGACTGGTGGCTCAAGCGGATCGAACACACGTTGTCTCGCTTTGACGCGGTGCGTCTGGACCACTTTATCGGTTTTTATAATTATTACAGTTTCCCGGCCGGCACCATCTTAGGCGGACAGGGGCATTCCGGGGATTCTTCCGACTGGCTGCCTGGCCCGCGAGAGACGTTTCTCGACCTGCTCTTTGACCGGTTCGATCGCTCTCGTTTCATTGCCGAAGATCTGGGCGTTATGAACGAAGGCGTTCACAAACTTCGCGACCGCTACGACCTGCCAGGTATGAACGTCTTGCAATTTTCCTTTGATAACTGCGGCCGCACGAATCCGACTTTGCAGTGGAAGGAGAATTCCATTGTCTGTACAGGTACGCACGACACGCCTCCGGTCCTGGCCTGGCTCAACGATCTTGAGCTGGCCGGTCCGGAGCACTGGACCCCCGCGAATTTCGCCGCCATATGGCACGTCCTGCTCCAGTACCAGCGTGACTCGGAGCAAGTGCTTATGAATTTTCAAGAGTATCCGCAGCGTTACGGCTCAACTCGCGACTACTGGCACTATTCGGCTCCACTTGCCCCGGGTGAGCACCGCCCGGTTCGCGAGGACCTGCTCGCTTTGCGTCAGGCGGTCATTCGTATTGTCATGAATTCACCGGGGAAAGTTGCCCTGTTTCCCATGCAGGACCTGCTTGGCCTCGACGCGAGCGCCAGAACGAACTTTCCCGGACGCTGCGACGGCAATTGGCTCTGGCGTCTGCTCCCGGGCCAACTAACCGACGAGCGGGCCGATGAACTCCTCGCCCTGACCGCCGAAGGGAATCGCCTCCCAGTTATAAGTCGTTCTACACGATAAGCTTGCTTCGAAAAAGAGGTCATTATAAATGAGGTTTTTATGCTGACACCAACCCAAATTCTCCTCCTTTTTGGCGCCGGTGGGTTGGGCACGTTGGCTCGCTACGGCTGTCATCAGTATTTTTCCGCACTCCTGCCGCAAGCGGTACCGTACAGCACGACCCTCATTAATATAATAGGATGTTTCTGTTTCGGACTCATTGCAACTCTGTTCGCCACAAACGAAAATTGGAGTCTGACAACGCGTACCATTATTCTAACCGGATTTTTCGGGGCGTTCACGACGTTCTCAACGTACATGTACGAATTCCATTCTCTCCTGACTCATGGTTCCGTACTGCACGCGGTCATTGGTTTTATGCTCCAGAATGGGGTCGGCTTTTTGGCGCTGCTGGCTGGCATGTTCTGCGTTCGGTCCCATCCTTTGTGACCTGCCTCTCACCAGGTGCGGAACGGTGGAACCGATTGTTGTCTCATAACTTGCGTAGGAACGCCGGCTCGTTTGGTCAGAAGAAGCGGTTTTTCGGCTGCTCGGCGAGTCGGAATTCACGCACCTGACGAAATATCTGTTGCGTAGCCGCGTCGTTCGGATTGAGTTCAACGGCCTTACCGGCGGCCAGGAGAGCCGCGCGGGCGTCGCCGCATTTCAGACGAAGTTCGGCCAGCATGCGATAATAATCCCCGCGATTCGGACTGCGTGCGACGGCAAGTTCAAGCGACTCCGCTGATTCCTGCACGCGGCCAAGTTGCGCCAAGGCAACCGCTTTCCCGTAAAGCACTTCCGCCGGCTCCGTCGCTTTGGAATACAGACGGCCCAAATGCTGCCAGGTGGCCAGCGCGGAGTCAGTCTTGCCCATTTCCGTCTGAAGATTGGCCAGAAGCCAGAGAATGTCACGGTTATCCGGCGAATAATACAAGGCTTTGTGCAGGTCGGCCATAGCTGCGGACTGCTGCCCCAACTGCCATTTGGCATTGCCCCGAATGGCCCAGCCTTCATATTTTTCCGGAGCCAGGGCAATGAGACGATTGGCCGCAACGAGAGCCTCGTGCGTTCGCCCCAGGGCCAGATTCTTTTCGCCCAGCGACTGGTAGATCAGGATTTGACTGTCAAGCGTATCCGCGTGCTCCAAGGCTTGCTCAAGAGACGTAATCGATTCATCACGCTCACCTTGCATCCAGAGCGATTCCGCATAATACCGCCGCGATTCCGTGTCTTTCCCGTTTAATTCTATAGCCGCCTGCAACTTCTCCTGAGCCGCCTCGTAGTTTCTACGCTCGTACGCAGCCACGCCTTCCCGACTTAAGGTGAGACTGCGCGTCGATTTCGACCCAGGCAGAGAAAACGGAACCGCGCGGCACCCGAGCAGCAGCAGCCACGACATAAAAATCGCGCAACAAGCCCTTCTCTTTTTGAATTGTAGTAAAAACAACATAAACAACACGGTTTTTGAAATAATACACGGAATCTGACCACCAGACTCCAAGTATAGCAATTTTTTCCACACGACGCCAGAGCAATTTTTGTTTTTTTAGGGGGATCAGGGGATTGGAAGTGAGGGCGGTGGGGCAAATCCATGTGTGGAATGGTGGTGAGGGCTGGAGTATCTTCGTTGTTGCTGGGTCGCGACCTGCGAGCAGTCGCTCAAGTAGTGTAAAAAATTGCCGTTTTTTACACACGACGCCAGAGCAATTTTTGTTTTTTTAGGGGGATCAGGGGATTGGAAGTG
>JAUNSJ010000036.1:14187-19389 GCA_030539295.1 Planctomycetia bacterium
GTGAGGGCTGGAGTATCTTCGTTGTTGCTGGGTCGCGACCTGCGAGCAGTCGCTCCCGTATTGTAAAAAATTTCCAGCGTGATATAATAAAGGCGTGTTAATTGTGGCGCCGTGCGAAGGGCGAAAAAAACCTGCGTGCGGAATGTTTTTAACGTACCTTAACCGAAGTCTATTATGAGCAATACCATACCCCAGACCATGTACGACAAGATATGGCAGGAGCATCTTGTCTTTGAGGAACCAGGTTCCGATTCCATTCTCTATATTGACCAGCAGCTATGTCATGAAGTCACCAGTCCACAGGCTTTTGAGGGACTGCGCTTGGCCGGTCGCAAGATAAGGCGGCCGGAGAAGACCATGGCAGTTCAGGACCATAACGTCCCCACGACGGATCGTTCCGGTCCGATCGAAGATCCCATTTCGCGTCAGCAGATCGAAACACTGCGTGCGAATTGCCGCGAGTTTGGCGTTCGGCTGTTCGATATAGACGACCCGAACCAAGGCGTTATTCACGTTGTGGGTCCGGAGCAGGGGTATACGCGTCCGGGTATGACGATCGTTTGCGGCGACTCGCACACGGCAACCCACGGCGCGTTCGGTGCACTGGCTTTCGGTATTGGTACCAGTGAAGTTGAACACGTTATGGCAACGCAGACCCTTCGTCAGAAGAAGAGTAAAACCATGCGGATTACCTGTCAGGGCCGGCTCCGCGACGGCGTCTTTGCCAAGGACCTCATTCTCTATATAATCAGCAAGATGACCACGGCCGGCGGGGCAGGCTTCGTCGTCGAATTCGCCGGGGACGCCTTTGCCGCTCTTACGATGGAAGGTCGCATGACCGTTTGCAATATGGCCATTGAGATGGGTGCCCGGGCCGGCATGGTCGCTCCGGACGAGACGACCTTTCATTGGCTTAACGGCCGCCCTAACCTCCCGACCGGCGACGCGTGGGAGCAAACGAAAGCCGCTTGGCGAAAGTTGGTCACCGATCCCGGCGCCGTTTTCGATAAGGAAGTTGCGTTCGACGCAGCGGATATTACGCCTATGGCAACTTGGGGTACGAACCCGGCACAGGGCGTTTCACTCGCCGGTTACGTTCCTGACCCCGCCGATTTCACAAACCCGGACGAGCAGAAGATGGCACGCAATGCCTTGGCATATATGGACTTAAAAGCGGGTACGAAGATGACCGATATCCCAATTGATACCGTTTTTATTGGCTCTTGTACGAATGGGCGTCTGGAAGATTTTCGCGCGGCGGCCGACGTACTGCGTGGCCGGAAAGTGGCCGCGGGCGTGCGGGCCTTGGCGGTCCCCGGTAGCGGCGAGGTTAAGCGACAGGCAGAGGCAGAAGGCTTGCACGAAATCTTTCGCGAAGCCGGGTTCGAATGGCGACTGCCAGGGTGCAGTATGTGTCTGGCGATGAATCCGGACAAGCTGCAGCCGGGCCAGCGCTGTGCCGGAACGAGTAACCGGAATTTTGAGGGACGTATGGGTAAAGGAGGGCGTACGCATTTAGTCTCTCCGTCGTCCGCGGCGGCCTCGGCCCTTTGCGGGCATTTGGCGGCGGCGTCTGACCTGTAATCCCACGACGACCTGTCTAACAGCATTAACTTCCTCTTACGCAACAGGAAAGCATAAAAATCATGAAACCATTTACCAAGCATACCGGCCTGGTCGTTCCGATGGACCGGAGTGATATTGACACGGACCAGCTCGTCCCCAAACAGTTTCTCAAACGGATTGAGCGAAGTGGCTTTGGGAAATTCCTCTTTTTCGACTATCGCTATCTGGACGATGGCCGTGACAATCCGGAGTTCGTACTGAATCGCCCGGAATATCGAGGCGCGACCGTCCTGCTGGCCCGGCGGAATTTCGGCTGCGGGTCGAGTCGCGAGCATGCGCCTTGGGCCATAGCGGACTTCGGCTTTCGGGTCATACTCGCATCGAGCTACGCGGACATCTTTTTCAATAACAGCTTTAAAAACGGCTATCTTCCGATTCGGCTTACCGAGGAGCAGATTGAAGACCTGTTCCAGCGTGAGTCACGCTATAAGCCATGGCAGTTAACGGTCGATCTGGAGCGTCAGCTTCTGACCGACGACCACGGTCTGGCCCTTTCGTTCGACGTCGACCCATTCCGCAAACATTGTCTGCTCAACGGATTAGATGACATTGGCCTGACTCTTGTCCACGAAGATAAAATTCTGGCCTGGGAGCATGCCCATGCCTGAGGACAAGGCCATTCCGGTAGAAACGCTCGCGCCTGGCTCCGGGGCGGCACGCCCGTTGGAGTCGACCGTCGCGCTACCAACGGACGAGCCGACCATTCCGATTCCTGTGGAGTCGGTTGCCGTTAATCCGTTTCAATCGCCGGAGCAGAACGATGAACTGCAGAGGTCGTTAACGACCCTGTCACAAACGTTTCGTCGGATAACCGGCGAGGTGGCCAAACTGTTCGTGGGTCAGGAGGAGCTCGTGACCGGGACCCTGGTTGCCTTGTATTCTGCGGGGCATGTCCTCATTGAAAGCGTGCCCGGCCTGGGTAAGACAATCTTTGTCCGTGCTCTCGGTAAGGTTCTCGGCTGTGACGGCGGCCGTATTCAGTTTACTCCTGACCTTATGCCGGCCGATATAACGGGTTCGCCTGTTTTCGACATGAAGTCGCAGGAGTTCCGTTTTCGGCGAGGGCCGGTTTTTACGCAGTTCTTGCTCGCGGACGAAATCAATCGCTCGCCGGCAAAGACGCACGCGGCCCTTCTGGAGTCGATGCAGGAATGTGCCGTTACGGTCGATAACCAGACGTATCCCCTGCCGCGCCCTTTCTTTGTACTGGCAACTCAAAATCCAATTGAATCAGAGGGCACTTATCATTTACCGGAAGCGGAAATCGATCGCTTTATGTTCAAGCTGGTCATCGACTATCCGACAGCGGAGCAAGAGGCGGCGATTCTACGCCGCCACGGTCGCACAACGCCCCCGGAAACGAAGCTCGACTCCTTAACGCCGGTCACCAGTGCGGAGGAAATCCTTCGAGCGTCGGAGGTTATCAACGAGATTTACGTAGCCGACCCGATTGTCGCGTATATCAACTCGATTGTGCGTCGAACGCGTTCGTACCCGCAGCTTTCGTTAGGGGCGTCAACTCGCGCCGGGCTGGCCCTAATGCAAGGTGCCCGAACCATGGCCGCTTTTCATGGCCGAACTTTCGTTATTCCCGACGACATCTTACAATTAGCGTTACCCTCGCTGCGGCATAGAGTTACCTTGACCCCGGAGGCGGAAATAGAAGGGCAAAGCGTCGACGCTGTCCTCTCGCGTCTGGTCCGCAGTATCGAAATTCCGCGTACCTGACCTGCCTACACGCTCGACCACGCACCCCTGCCCCAGGTGGGGGTGGAATTTGCTATTGCCTTTAGGGACGTTTTCTGGTATAATGGCGGCTAGACGTTTGGAAGAATTATTTTCCACACTAAACTATTATACAATAACGAGATAAGAAGAAATGACCGAAAGCGGAAGCGGCAGGGGAGGCAAGCTCATGGCGGAGAAAAGAAGTAGACACGAGGCGCGAAAGGCCATCATTCTGTTCCTGGCCTTGGTCGGTACGATATTTTTTGTCGCCCCTGCGCAGGGCCAGCCCCCTGCAGTACCTTCGACCGCGCCGGCCCCCATCGCTGCGTCCCCTGCGTCGCCACCCACCGCGTCAATACCGGAAGCGACGGGTCAAGCACCAACCACGGCCGAAGAACAACTTTTTACCGCCTTGATAAAAGTGCCGGAGTCCGGAACGAGTTCCATCGAAGGTAAGGTCTTGCCGCTCAATGAGTTCCTTGAGGCGAGCGGGAATCCGCAGGATCGCTATCGGCGTGCCTATTCCTACTGGATGGTCGTCGAGAAGCTGGCGCTGTATAATGTGTATCTTTCCCACGCGCAGGATATTGACATGTGCAGTGCCCAGCGTCAGAATCGCGGTATGAGCGTGGGGTCACAGGCATTTTGGCATGCGGCGCAAGTCCTGGCCGTACAGCGAGTCAAGACGGCCGAGCTTGAGTTTACCAGTGCTCAATATCGTTTTTTACAGTCCTATTATAATTTCAGTGGCCAGCTGGGGCAGTCGCAGTATTTTGCACAAAAGGATCCGGAATCGCGACAGGCCATTCTGGCGAATCTGCTCTGGATACCCGCGGAAATTCCCACAACAAAGCCGTATAATACCAAGGCGGAAGCCATCAATCAAGTGCGTCCGCTTTCCGGCCCCGCCCGGACTCTGGCTCTGACTGTGCCCCTACAGGCGGAAGTGGTCCAATTACGCATGAGCGAAGCGAACAAATCCTACGAAGGACTCGTCAGCTTGTTCACCTCGCAAAATGCCCCGGACGACCAACTCGAAGAGGCTCTGGAACGCACCACCGAGGCGAAAGTCGCCATGGTCGAAGCGGTTATAAAGTACAATCAGATGATCGCCGCCTACGTTGCGGAAACCGTCGCGGTGCGTACGCAAGGCAACGTCCTGCTGGGTACGTACAATATCCCAGCCAAGCCGGAACTGGCAACGAAGACAGCACTTGCCGATAGCGGTCGCGGTAGGCGAGGATCGCGAATCGCCGGACGAACCACCTTTGCACCGAAGTCAAATCCCGAATTGACAGGCGCGAAATCCCCGGCCCCTGGCATGAATTCCTCGGGACCCGGTAGCCCAGCAACCATTCCGCCTCTTAATACCACGGCGCCGGTCGGACCCACTCCCGCCGGTGCCCGCGGCGATTGGAACAGGGCAGGCGTGCCGTCACGTCCAGAAAGCACGTCCGGCACAGCCCCGGCGAGCACGCCTTTCATCCCGGCCAATCCACTGCCGGCCATACCGAGCGGGAATCCGTCGCCAGTACCGACCGCGCCCGAGTTCCCGATTATTCGAGGTCAAATGCCAGCCGCGGCGACGCCGGAACCAGCACCAGCGTCGGAAAACGCTTTTCCGTCTTACAGTATGCCAGACCTGCCCGAGCTGAACCCGCCTGCCGACACGTCCGCGCCGGCACAAACGTCCGCGGCCCCGGCGCCCAGCGCGGCGGCTCCCACTGCGATCCCGCCCAGTCCCCCCCCCGCCCCGAATCCCACCGCCACCCCCCCCGCAAATAATACCCCCGGAAAAAACCCCCCCGGAAAAAAATTGGCGGTGAATCCGGGGCCCGCCGCGCCACA
>JAUNSJ010000036.1:19399-26732 GCA_030539295.1 Planctomycetia bacterium
GGTAAATAATGTCGAGGTCATTCCGGTGCCCGCCGCTCCTCTGGCTGCGTCCGAAACGCCGCCCGCGGCTGTGCCCGACAGAGCGCCGCCGGCCGCAACCCAGGCGGAAGTCCCTGCCCGACCCATCGCTGGCGAGCAGCCCAAGGCGACGGTTACGGCGGAGCAGCAGCGTCAAATCAGTACCGTTGTACAGACGCTGTTTCCCGTCGAGGTGAGTACGCCCGGCAATGGGGACGCGGCCATGATTGAGCTCCCGCTCTCGTTGCACGACGCCATTGGCCCGATGACCGATAGCGCCCGGCGCCTGGACGCCGTAAACGCTTATTGGCGATTGCGGGAAAAGATGGCTCTACTGGAAGTGGAACGCGCCTCGCTGGCAACGGCCGAGCGTATGTATCAAACGCTTTCGACCGACGCCCAGCGCTCCGGTGCGGCGATCACACCGGAACTCAAGGCGCTCATTGCCTCGTTTGAATCGGAAACGCTCTCGGGCAAGTCGCGAGAAGCCGCCTTGCGTATTGACATACGGTATCTGCAAATCGAACTGATGCAGAAGATGGGTCGTGCTCCGGACAACGGATGGCCGGTCCCGACCTCGTTACCTTATTGCGGACCTGCCTATCGTCTGGAATCGGAAAACGTTCGGCACAATACGTTCGTGCTGGCAACGGAAGCGATCTTCATTCCGGAGAAGCTCAAAGCGGCGCAGCAGATGGCCCTGGCACTTGGTGCGATTCCCTATCTTCTCACGCCGGAACTGGAGCAAATTGCCCAGGTCGACGACGGTTGGCTCTATCTGCGCATTTTAAGAAATAAACGCGAAAGCGCAAAAATCTGTATCGAAACCTTTATTTCGCTTAATCAGTCCATTGCCCGTTACGTTACAGAATACGCGGCTGACACGAACGTCTCCGGGACAATCTTTGCCAATAGTCTTATTGGTTCGCGGGATAAGGCGGATACCCCGTAGTCCGTTTGTCCATCGCCGCGAGAGTCGCCAAGCGACATTTACCGGGAGAAGTCGGGCAAGAGTCGGGGTAAAAAAGGTTGTCACGACGCGTTAAAAGATCGCGGTCACCGCTTGGAGAAGTTCTTCTTCCCCGAGCAGGAATTTTATGCCAACCTCCAAGGCAATTAAGGGAGTTCGCGTTTTAACCGCGTCGAGCTTAACCCAGTCTTTCATGGTCGTAACGAGAAAGTCGGCGTCCGTTTGGTCGGCTTTCCAGTCGAGCATGGAAGCGACGTTCGCTTTGGCGTAATCGAAATGGTCGGGAAAGACGTGCGCACCGGCGACGGCCAGGCCGGAAGACTTCAGCGTGGCACGAAACCCGGCCGGATTGCCAATGCCACTAAAAGCCATAAGACGGCTGTGGCGATTCTCTTTATACCAAAGGTGAAAGGGGACGCGTCCGGCGTCGCGGGTATAGATGGCCAGCGGAACATGACAGGCCAGAGCGACCGGCGTCGTCGGTGTGACTTTATAGAGGTCGTTCAGGAGCGTGGCCAATTCCTCCGCGGTAACGAGGTCGGCATGAGTCACAATAATAAAGTCGGCGCGACGCAGTGAGGAGACAGGCTCGCGCAGGAGGCCTCTGGGAAAAATTCGCATATAGCCAAAGGGACAGGACGCGTCGATGAGCACAATATCAAGCGACCTCGACACCTGCCGATGCTGAAATGCGTCGTCGAGCAAGAGGACGTCCGTTGCCGGATGACGCGAGAGTAGCTCCGTAATGGCCCGACGACGTTTCTTATGCTGAACGTGGGGAACGTCGCCGAATTTTAACGCCAACTCATGCCCTTCATCGTTCAGCGGTCCGTCCTCACACACGGCCTCATCACACGCTGAACTCCCGTGCGACCGCTTGCCCGATTTGTACCCACGACTAATAAAACCCGGATGATGACCCAGCGTGAGCAGCTGCCCGGCAAGCCAGGCGACCAGCGGCGTCTTGCCGGTCCCGCCGAGCGTTATATTTCCGATACTAATCGTCGGTCGCGGCGGTTTATACGTGGATTTAAGTCCGGAATCGTAAAGAAAATTCCGCGTGCCTATGGCTACACGGTAGCCACCGGAGAGGAGCGACAGCCCGGTTCGCGCGCCCGTGGCGAAAAGCCCGTGACTCGAGCCGCTAACCAGTCGATGATAATCGTTCAGCAGATTCACCCCAGACTCCTTTAACCGCGGTCATTTGAACATGGGCATGTCCGGCACAGGAAGGCGCTGCATGAGAGAAAGCTCTTCCGGCTCCGCCGTCTGCTCACCCTTTGTCCAGGCAATGTAGTCATGCCATTTACGGGCATCGAGTCCGTATTCCTTTCCGGTAACTTTCTTGAGAGTCTTCATGGTAGCCGTCTGAAGGGCGCCATCGTCCAGTTTTTCGCCTTCAAGAGCGGCACCGAGGGTCTCCAGGAGCACCGGGGAGTCGTCGGACCGGAACAATTCCAGATTGCGAAGAATGGCCAATCGAAGATCTTTGCGGTCGTCGTTCTCCTTTTTGGCACCGGCTTCTATGGAATAGGGCAACTCCTGATACCGGGCACAAAGTCGTTCGACGGCAAAGGTGCGAGCAGGCGAACTGGCCCTGCTCTGTGATGAGGACGGCTTGTCATAGATCCCCAGCGCGTGCGCAGCGGAGAGTCGCACACCGAGATTCTCGTCGTACAGTGCTTTCGCAAGGACTTGCCCCACCGAATCTTCCGGCCGAACCTGGCCCATTTTGCCCAGTGCTGTCACCGTGGCACGTCGCATATTCGGGTCCGTAGAACGTCCGAATTCCGCAATGAGCTGCTCGATAATGATGTCCTGCTCCTCCGGCTTGGCACCAGGTCCCTTCTCCCCTTTTTCTTTAATCAGAGCCGCTCGTTCCCAAGGGCGCAAGACGCCGTCTATTTCATCACTCTTACGCTCCGCACCTGGCAGACAGAGCAGAAAGCGATTGTCCGTTGCAAAAAAAGGCGTCGCACACCCGGCAAACAGGAGCGTTAACAGTCCCAAGCCAGACCACAACAGCATAAAGAGAATCAGAAACAGAATCTTTCCGACTCCAAAGCGACATGAATTCCGTTGTTTATCCAGGCATTTTATACAATGGTTATCTGACATAAAGGCTACACACATAAAGGGTTAACTGGTCACGCATCGAACGCGGCGGGCCCCAGGAGCCCGGAAAAACACGCTCGACACAGGAAATATAGCAAAAAGCCCCGTTTGAGTCCATACCATTTGTCGACTTTTCACCAATTTGAAAAAAGAAAAAATCGCCCAAGAGGTAAATCTTCCCGGGTTGCCCTCTAAAAGACGCAAAAAAGACGGGTAGCCAGGCGAAAACATCCTGCGAAAAGGGAGAGCAGGCAGGGCGTGAGAAGAAAAAGTCGGCGGCGGTGCCTTTTCCGACGGAATAATAAGAAAAATCCGGAAAATTTCCCGGGAATTCCTTTGACAGTTCCGCTCTCTCTGTTAGAATAGAGTGTAGGAGAGTTTTCATGCTGTGATGACTTACGTCCCCGCGGCCTACTGCCTTCCGTGCGTTCAGGTTAACCGCCAACGACGCACGTGAACCAGCAAACGGCGAAAGCCGATAAAAAGACTCCTGCCCGCCGTTTTGTGTTTAGCCAACAAGGAACCATTTTTAATAAAGGGAAAACATTATGTTCTCACCAGGACCCATTCAGCTGTTAATTGTCGCTGGAATTGCCTTACTCCTCTTCGGAGATCGACTTCCTCATGTCATGCGATCCCTTGGCCGTAGCGTAACCGAGTTCAAAAAGGGCGTTAACGGTATAACGGAAGAAGTGGACGGTGCTCTGGAAGACGCCAGTAAAAAGGCGAAAGAAGAGTAAAGAAAGTCCTTAAAACGTGTAAATCTGCATCCGCCCGACCTCCAGACGCCACAGCGAGGAAGTCGGGTTTTTCCTCCTTTTTTCTCACGTAAGCCGCCATGACGAAATTATTGCATCTCTCGTGCCTTGGTACACTGATATTGTTCTGCTCTTCTTTTTTATCAACGGAAACTCCCTTGCTCCCTGTACTTGCGGCCCAAGAGGCAGCAGAGGGTAATGCGGGCGCAGCTCCGGCAGCGCCTCCGGAAGAGACGCCCAATGCCGGTCCGGGCCGCCGTCGCCCTCACGCTCGACCCGGTCAGGGCGATGCAAGCAAAGCGGACGCGAAAAAGCCGGGCGAGAAGAAGCCGGAAAAACCGCGTGTCCCGTTCGAAACACAGTTCGAAAAGGCGGGTGCCAGCGACCCTATCTACATCTCACAAGACGAATGCATAACGCGTGACCGCATGTATCTGGTCGCCAATTATTTCAAAGGCGGCGCCAGTGAAGAGACCGTTCCGGTCATTCTTTTGCACAATTTCGGCGCCAGTAAGGAAGAAATGATGCCCCTGGCTCAAACGCTGGCGGCCGCCGGCATGGCCGTACTCGTTCCGGACCTTCGTGGGCATGGCGAGAGTACATTCCGTGCGGTTATGGACTTCTCGTCGGGCGACCGCCCCACGGTCCGCCGGGAAGGCGACTATACCTACGACAAGTTCGATCCGGACGAACTGGCCAAGATCAATAGTATAGATGGCCCCTTCTGGTACGCGTTTCTGGTCAATCAGCATAATCAAAAGCGACTGAATCTGCGTAAGCTCATTCTCATCGGGAATCAGTCAGGCGGGTTCGTCGCATCGTCTTGGGCCGCTATTGACTGGTCGGCACCGAGTTCGCGTAAAGGTCGCTTTGTCAAGGGATTGATTCTCTTTTCGCCGGACTCCCAGGAATGCCTGCCGCCTCTGGAACGGCTCAAAGGGGAAAAACCAGGCGACTCGCTCGGACTGCTCGTCCTGCTCGGAGAGATCAGTCGTGACAAGCTGACGTCCGCTAAAGAAATACAGAAGGAGTTCGGCGGTAAGGAGGCGGACGTTGCCCCGGACGATAAAAAAGCCATGGTCGCCTCGTTCAAAACGGAAGCTCAAGGCATTGCCTTGGTCGACGCGAAAAATTTCAAAATCGACGAACTTATTACCCGCTTTATAGACCACCGACTTGGTAAGATTAAGAGCCGCGACGCCCAGTGGACCGTGATTAAGACCGAGGATTAACCGATGATGTACCGATGCCCGCAAGGAAAGCTTCGCGGGCGTTGGTCTAAGTTTCTTGTCGTTCCAGGTCATTTATCTGGTGGTCGCATTCGTATCGTTGCCGTCTGGGAGGCAACCTGGCAAGCAGGCTCGACTGTACAACCAGCCGTGTCCCCCGCGCCGGCATGACTCGTTTTGAAACGGACCTCCGCGCTCCTCAGCGAACTCTGCGTGCTACATAATTTCTTAAAATAGAATAAGTTACGGACGCCGCACCCGGTCTCAAATGCCCTCGCTAATGACGGGGGTATTTTTAAGCGTGCGGAGGGGCGCGAAGGAACGCGGAAGGCTGGGCGAATGAGCCGGGAACGTGAGCAGCGGAGAGCGAGTCTGTGCTGGCCTTACAGGCCGCCGCGGATTGGTGGTGACGGGTAAATGGCAGATCGCGTGATTGTACGTCGTTGAGGCACGAGACGGGGCGGGTGTTCGTCAGTTCCCCGAATGTTGTTGTTTTGTTCCCGACCTGGGAGCAGTCGGGAACGTGAGCAGTCGGGAACTATTGTCCTAAAACGAACTCGAACAGTTGAGGCAGGTTCGACTTGTGCGTCGCCCAGTTGGGTGTCTGCTCCGCGGGCGAGAGGAATGAGGGCAAGGTGACTTTCGACAGGTCAGAGCCGCGAGCGAGGAAGCACTGTTCCACATTCGCGTCTTCCGGGAGTGCCGCGAGGGTCAGCTTGTTCGGGTCACACTGCCAAGCGGACGCCAGGTGGGGCAGAAGTTCCTCCGAGAGCCAGCGCAGGTCCGTTGCTCCGCTTGCTGTTACTTCCAGGTTATCCGGCAGGTCGGGGACGACGATTATGCATTTCGCCTCTTGATGACTCTTAAACCAGGCGTCGGCCACTTCGCCCAGATTGACTTGATCGGACGCGAAATAGGGAGCGCTCTTACCGCCGGTCGGGAGCAGGACGAGTACGGGATAGTCGCGTCCAATTGTGCGGCAGCCGCGTGGGAGATAAACCGAATAGCGCAGCGTCTGCTTAAGCGACGGGCTTTCGAGCGTCAGGTCGCGTCGAACTTCGTTTGAGGAAACGCCTTCGATGAGCGTTAACTTCGCGATCGTCTGGGCCAGGGTTCGCTGCGTGTCATCGTTCTCGGGTAATGGCGAGTCGCCGGCAGCGGGGAGAAGATACTCCCAATAGCGATTGAGAATCCCTTGATAATTCCCGGAATTGGCCGTTGAGGCTATGACCATATCCTTCTCCGGGATGACCACAACGAACTGACTGTACATGCCGTCGCCCCGATAGATATTATTGCGACATCGCCAGAACTGAAAGCAGTAGCCTTGCGACCAGTCACTGTCCGGGTCGGACCCGTTGGCGACCTGTTTACTCGTGGCCTCGGCAATCCATTTTTCGGAAAGGAGCTGCTGTCCATTCCATTTCCCCTTCTGAAGATAGAATTGTCCGAACTTCGCCATGTCTTCCGTCTTAATGTACAGGCCGGTCCCTCCTTTATTGATCCCTTGCGGACTCACTTCCCAAAAGAAGTTTTCTATGCGTAGCGGGTCGAACAGGCGCGGTTTGAGATATTCCACAAGCGACTCATTGGTTACCTTATTGAGTACGGCGGCCACCATGTAAGTTCCGGCCGTATTGTAAGTAAAGTGCGTGCCCGGCTCAAACGGCACAGGATGATTCAAAAAGATTTGCACCCAGTTTTCGTCGGAACCCAGAGTATCATGCGGGTCGCGGCAGAAGTCGACAATACCCTTAATTTCAGGCTCCGTCTTGTGCCCGCAGGACATGGAGAGCAGATGCCGCACCTTCATGGCCTTAAAGTTATCAGACGGATTCGCCGGAAGGTCATCCGGGAAGAAGTCCATAACCGGCGTGTCAATATCAAGCAGACCTTCATCGGCGGCGAACCCTGCTGCCGTCGAGGTAAAACTCTTACTCATGGAATACATGGCGTGCGGCGTATCCGCATTAAAAGGGGTCCAATAAGCTTCGGCAATCACGTTTCCATGACGCAAAATCATGAGACTGTTCATCGGCTCGCCCGCTTGCTCAAAAGCCTGGATAAGGGCAACGATCTTATTGGAGTCGACGCCCTGCGATTCCGGCGTGGCACGCGGCAGACGGCCCTGCTCGTCCAGATTTTGGCCCCAGCAGCACTGGCTGCCAAGGCCGGCGGTCAACAGGGAGAAAACGAATACGACGACAGTAACAGCAAGAGATTTTTTCATAACAGATCCTTGT
>JAUNSJ010000036.1:26742-38338 GCA_030539295.1 Planctomycetia bacterium
ATAACTCTACCGGCAATAACTCTAACGGCCAATGGCGACGGGCACCGGCTTGGCGATATTTTCTCGCATTTGCGTATCGGCCTGAATATTGCGGAGTTTATAATAGTCGGTCAGGGTGAGATGACCGTCGTTAATCGCGTCGGCAATAGCGAGCGGGATCTCGGCTTCCGCAGCAACGAGAGCGGCGCGTGTCTCTTCGATATGGGCGATATTTTCCTGCTCTCGCGCAACGGCCAGAGCGCGGCGTCCTTCCGCTTTGGCACGGGCGACCTGGGTATCGGCTTCCGCCTGGTCCGCCTGAAGTTTGGCACCGATATTATCGCCAACGTCAATATCGGCAATATCGATGGAGACGATTTCGAAGGCGGTCTGCGCGTCGAGCCGTCGTTCGAGCACGGCCTTGGAGATTCGGTCGGGAGTTTCGAGGACTTCGCCGTGCGTCGCGGCCGAACCAATGGCACTGACAATGCCTTCACCAACGCGGGCAATAATCGTCTCCTCCGTGGCGCCACCGATGAGCTGATGCAAATTGGCACGCACGGTCACACGCGCTTTGACTTTAAGCTGAATACCATCTTTTGCAACGCCGTCGAGGGTCATTCTCGTCTTACCGGCCGAGGGGCAGTCGATCACCTTCGGATTGACACTCGTCTGAACCGCTTCGAGCACATTGCGTCCGGCCAGGTCAATCGCAGTGGCAAGTTTGTAGTCCAGGCTGATAATTTGCGCTTTTCGGGCCGCAATCATGGCACGTACAACCAGGGGGACATTACCGCCGGCCAAATAATGGGCTTCCAAAGCCTTACAGGATATCTCCTTATTGTCGAAGCCCGCCTGAACCGCCATAATCTTACTGCGAACGATAACCGACGGGTTGACCTTGCGAAACTTCATACCGATCAAGTCGAGAATACCAATTCCAGCCCCGGTCGTTACCGATTGTATCCAAAGCCCGAAGAATCGGGCAAAGATAACAAACAGGACGAGCAGAATGAGCAGGACGACAACCACAACGGCGGTAACAGCCGTACTGGAAAGCGACAATTCGCCTTCTTCCAAAGCAAACAATGCAAATCGTAACATGGTCTTCTCCTTTAAAAAAATGTGTAACGGTACTTCGTTTTCTCAACAGGGAGTCTCGCCAGAAACTCTTGACGCTACATGAAATACTCGACAGCGTTTTTAAACAGGACGAACCCGTCGCCGGCCCGGGTCGGGTCGTCGGCAGTCTTACGCAGACGAGTCCACTGCGGATGCGCCGTTAAATCGAGGTGACGTTCCGGGTGCGGCATGAGTCCAAAGACGCGTCCGGACTCATCGCAAACGCCCGCAACGTTGCGTACCGCTCCGTTCGGATTATCCTCCGGCACATAACGCAGTGCGAGCTGCCCCTGCGATTCCAGACTGTCGAGAATCGTGTCATTACGGGCAACGAATTTCCCTTCCGCATGCGCTATGGGTAAATAGAGCGACTCCACCCCGTTCAAAAATACGCATGGCGTCTTGTCCACCGTGAGATGAACCCAACGGTCCGTATAGACCCCTTGCCGGTTCCAGGTCAGGGTCGCCTGGGCTCCCTGCTGGTCATCCGCCAGGAGCGCACCGGACTTGATTAAAATCTGAAAGCCGTTGCAGATTCCCAGAATCAGCTTACCGGCATCCTTAAACGAGGCAACGACGTCCGATAAATAATGACGCACCTGATTCGCCAGGATACGCCCCGCGGCTATATCGTCGCCGTAACTAAACCCGCCCGGAAAACACAAAATCTGAAATCGACCGAGTTCCGACGGCGATTCCAAAATCCGGTTAATGTGTATCTTTTCCGTCGTTGCCCCGGCCAGCTCAAAGGCATAGGCCGTCTCTTCGTCGCAATTCGTGCCCGGCGCTCTTAATATCAATACATTCGGTTTCATGGATTTTCTATTCTTCTGCAATATTAACGATGTTAAAATTCGGAAATGGGAAAAAATCAGGTCGCAAGGCCCAGCCCCCACGGGGAGTCAGGGCCGCACACCGTCAGGATTTGTAGTCGCCACCCAGGTCGAACGGCGTGACCCAGGAGGTCTTTAATTCGTCGACCGGCATGTCAATGAGAGTGGCCTGATTCGCACCGGTCGCCAGGAACCGCGTTTCGGCGGTTACTTTACCCACGGCGGCCAGGGGTACGTTCGCTTCGGCAAAGACGGCTTCGAATTCGGCCGTACTGTCAGGCGCGACTTCGATCAGGAACCGGCTGTTCGACTCGGCAAAGAGGCGTAACAGGTCGTAAACCACGTCATCGCGTACGCCAGGAATTGCCAGGAGTTTTTCGCGGGCCTCCGTCGGAACCAGGACGTTAAGCGTCTCGAGCCAAAGCTGAACGCCGAGGCCACCGGCAAAGGCCATCTCCGCCGCCGCGGCCGCCAGACCGCCTTCGGAAAGGTCGTGTACCGAACGGACCAGACGCTTCTGAATCACCTCGTGCACCGCATAAAGCGTGCGACGCGCCAGATCAACCTCAACGGTGGGGACCTGACCACCGGTCAGATTTCGTACCAGGGAGAAATGAGAGCCGCCCAATTCCGCCTTCGTCTGACCTACCTGATATAAGACGTTTCCGCTTTCTTTAAGGTCCATGGTCACGCAGGTCGCAACGTCGTCCACCTGCGCCATGGCACTGATAAGGAGCGAAGGAGGAATCGCAATCGGGTCTTGGCCCGGCCCAGGGCGAAATTCATTGTTCAGCGAATCTTTACCACTAACGAACGGCACGCCGTAGCCGACCGCCATCTCATAGCAGACGCACGAGGCATGTACGAGCGAGCCGAGCACTTCCGGCTTGTCCGGATTACCCCAGCAGAAGTTATCCAGAATGGCGCACGTTGCGGGGTCGGCCCCGACGGCCACCGCGTTTCTCATCGCTTCGTCGATCGCGGACGCGGCCATAAGCCCGGTGTCGAGGTCGCCGTAATGTGGATTCATCCCGCAGGAGATGACCAATCCGCGTCGCGACGTAAGACGGGGCCGAAGAACTGCGGCGTCCCCAGGTCCATCGTTCTTCACACCAACGAGCGGCTTGACGACGCTCCCGCCTTGCACTTCATGGTCGTACTGACGAACCACCCAATGTTTACTCGCCACGTCCAGCGAAGAGAGGATCGCCACAAGATCATCGGCAAAGGAAACGCCACGCGAAACTCGGGTCTGCGAAGGGAGTGTGCCCGGCGCGGCCAAGGTCAGCGGCTCAAGCGGCGCCGCCTTATAGACCGCCTTACGGACAACCGGAGGCCGACCATTGTGCAGAAAACTCATGCCAAGATCCGCTACAGTTACACCATTATATTTTAAATGAAGGCGACCTGTCGGCTTGAACTCGCCGAGGATAACCGTCTCCACACCTTCACTGTCGGCCAGCGCTTTCAATTCCGGCCATTTCTCCTTCGGAACGGAAAAGACCATACGCTCCTGCGCTTCACTAATCCACATCTCCGTATAGGACAGTCCTTCATATTTAACCGGAATGGCCGCCAGCTCAACGTCGGCGCCAATTTTTTCACCCATCTCGCCCACGGCACTGGAGAACCCACCTGCCCCGCAGTCGGTGACCGCGTTATACAGACCCCGGTCGCGAGCCGCCAGGAGAATATCGAGCGTCGTTTTTTCCGTTATGGCATTCCCGATTTGCACCGCGCCGCCGGACAGCGTTTCACTTTCACTGGTTAGTTCGGCACTACTGAAAGTCGCTCCGTGAATCCCGTCTCGCCCGGTCCGCCCGCCCATGGCAACGATATAGTCGCCCGGCTGCGCCTGCTTAAAGCTTTTGTCGACCGGAATGAGGCCAACGTTACCGCAGTAGACGAGCGGATTTCCCATATAACGGCGGTCGAAATAGACGGCCCCATTGACCGTGGGAATCCCCATGCGGTTCCCGTAATCCCGAACACCGGCTACGACGCCCTTAATGATACGCCGCGGATGAAGCACGCCCGCCGGCAGTTCATTCAAATCCATCGTAGGCGGGGCAAAACAGAATACGTCCGTATTACAGATCGGCTTGGCACCCATGCCGGTCCCCATCGGGTCACGAATCACGCCGCCTATGCCTGTATTGGCACCACCGTAAGGCTCCAGGGCCGAGGGATGATTGTGCGTCTCGACCTTAAAACAAACGTTATATTCCTCGTCGAACTTCACCACGCCGGCGTTATCGGAAAAGACACTGACACAGCGGTCGGCTGGCCCGTGATTCTTACGCACCGCAACGGTCGCCGCAAAGATCGTTTCCTTGAGCATGTTCTCAAATAAATGATGACTGCCAAAGTTTTCACATTCGGGACCTTCATAATCAATGCGTCCGGCCAGGGTCTTGTGACTGCAATGCTCACTCCAGGTTTGTGCAATGGTTTCCAGTTCAATATCAGTCGGGTCGCGGTCGAGCGAGACGAAATGTTTCTGAATCGTCTGCATTTCGGTCAGGGAAAGATAGAGCTGACCTTTCAGGCTAAGCGTCTCCAGCTCGTCATCCTTCATAGCGCGAATTGGGACGGTAATCAGCTGAAACTGGTACGGGGCACCGAACTGAAGGCGGTCGAAGCCCAACTGGCCGTAAAACGCCTGTTCTATCGCGTCGTTGGCGAGCAGTTTACGGGTCAGCCGGTCGACTTCCGACTTATCAAGCCCTTGAATGCGGTATTTCTTGAACGTGCGGGCCGCCTCGGTTTCCAGTCCGAAATCACGAATGGCACGACGTGCATTTTCGGCAACCGTGTCGGTAACGCCCGGCTTGGGCAGGACATAGACAATCTCCGGGTCAACAGGCAGGTCAGCAACCTGAAAAATCTCCGTACGCTCAACGACCTGGTCGGCCAGGAGCCGGTCGGCCAACTGCTGAACCTCGGCCCGGGTCAGCGTACCCTCAAGGAGGTAGCCTCGCGCGAAATCAATTTTAAGGTCTTGGGAGAATCCAAGGTCAACGGCATCGGCTTGCGTATCGCGGCCAATCATGTCAGGCTGACCGACAGCGGCAAAAATATCAACTTCCCAAAGCATGACGAATCTTTCCAGCTTGTTGTAATAGGGTTATCATGGAGTCACGGTCGTCCCGTTCCAGGAGGGACTTCCAGGAGTCAAGAGCAACGATCAACTTGCCAAGTTCCAGGGCAAGCCGCTCACGATTGGTCTGAAGAATATCGATCCAGACCTCGTCGCTTCCGGCGGCCAGACGGGTCATATCACGAAACCCGGACCCGGCGGCAAAAAGCTCGTTTTCGGTAAGTAAATTGGCCAGAGCTACCGACATGACATGCGGCAGATGACTCGTCTTGGCCAATAAGGAGTCATGTTCCAACACAGTCAAAGGAACGACCCGACTCCCAAGTCGCTCCCAAAATTCGGTAATCAGCGGCAGTGCCTCGCTCACTAAAGACTCGCAACCGCAATATCCATCAGGAGTTACAATAGTAACGCGATCGTCAAACAGCGACGCAGTCGCATTCTGCGGACCCGACTGCTCACTCCCGGCAATTGGGTGCGAACCCAGATAACAGACGTTTTTCGGAAACGACAGCTCCCGAGCCGCGGCAGTAATCTCCGCCTTCGTACTGCCAACGTCCGTTATAAACCATTTCTTTTCGCCAGGGGCACAATCGTGCAGAATCGTTAAAACGTCGGCCATGAGCCGCGGTATGGCACGAACCGGAGTGGCCAGCAGCACGAGATTCGGCTCTTCCCCCGCGGCGGCATCCTCCGTCGTAAAGGCATCCTCAAGTCGGCTAACGGCCCGGTCGGCCACGCCCTGATTGAGCAGAACAGGTATGTTGCCCCGATTGCGCACAACGCCCACGCGAGTGCGGCAGACATGTCCTCGCGCAGCCGCCAGAGCCACGGACCCACCCAGCAGCCCCGGACCTACGATAATTATACGCGAAAACAAAACCTTCATGATAAATGCCATTACAGGAAGTTACATCCCCCCAAACTCCGATCTTTCTACTGATGACTCCCTCGTCCGTCATGAGTCGTCAGCAGACCGGCCCCCACGACCATGCGGGGCCTCGAAACCACTGAAATACCGCTCGCTAAGCCGGCTTCCTTGGCCGTCTCTCTTATTATACCCGAATTCTTCCTTCTTGGGAGAGGGTGGCGCGATAAGAATTTGAGACGTTCCCGACGGCTTTACGTTCCCGACTGCTTGCAGGTCGGGAACCAACAATAACGTTCGGGACACCGCCGAAGACCCGCCGTCGCAACCACAACACAGTGGTCCTGCCGGCAAGGTCAGAAAGCTTGTATATAAGAAAAAATGACAAGAAAAATAAAACTGCATACAGTTATTCTTATATAACACAACTTTTATACAATGAAACGATATATCGAGCTCTTTCGGTAGCCTTATTAAAGGAATCGGGCGATTCCTTTAATAAGAGAAAGCCATAATTAAGGAATCGGGCGATTCCTTAATTATGGAAGCGTGCTTTGCCCCCCGAGCAGCGGGGTTGTCCTGTTTGTCCGTGTCACGAATCGGTGGAGGCGGAGTGAAAAGTCAGGAACATGGAAATAGCGAGTGAATTTTGTCCGCCGTTCTTGAAAGATCCCGGGGTTTGGTATATAATAGAGTTAGGTCCTTGATTTATTGTATTACGACGCAAAAAACAACGCAAGATACTGAGTGCAAAGGTTCGCAAATGGATTTAATGGAATATAATTCTGGCCGCTGGATGAAACAAAACCCGGGAACCGTGTCGGAATACAAGTCCTTCTTACCGGAAATGATAAATCACGACTGGTCTTTTAGTGATACAAAAATCAACAAGCTTCTTGAAAAAGGGAATTTGGCGCTTGGGCGTCTTGAATCCTATGCGGAACTCATTCCGGATATTGATGTCTATATCAAAATGCATCTTCGAACAGAAGCGAACAAGTCCAACAAAATTGAAGGAACTCAAACGACAATTGAGGAAGATTTACTTCCACTGGAAGACGTCTTGCCGGAAAAAAGAAACGATCACAAAGAGATAAACAATTATATTCGAGCGATCAATTTTGGAGTCAATGAAGTTTTATCATTTGAAGGAGGGTTGCCCCTATGCAATCGGTTGTTGAAACAAATACATGGAGTATTGATGGAAGGCGTTCGTGGCGAGTATAAAACGCCGGGCGAATTTAGAACCTCACAGAACTGGATCGGTGGAAGTTGCATAAGTGACGCCGTCTACGTGCCCCCCTCGATAGATTATCTTCCGAATTTGATGACGGACATCGAAATGTTTATGAACAATGAAGATATTGTCATTCCTCATTTGATTCGTATTGCTTTGTTGCACTATCAGTTCGAAACGGTTCATCCTTTTTTGGACGGCAATGGACGTATTGGCCGATTGATGATTCCTCTTTACCTGTTAAGCAAAAATATTTTGTCAAAGCCGTGTTTTTATATTTCCGATTATTTTGAAAAGCATCGAACGGAATATTATAACAAACTGCAAAATGCCCGAACGAACAATGACATGACTGAATGGATACGTTTTTTTCTCGAAGCTTCCATTGTCACAGCTGAAACAGCCATGGAGAAATTTAAAAAAGTCGTTTCTTTCGTTGACGAGACGAAAAGAATGGTTATCTCGCTGCCAAAAAAGAATACTCAAAATATCTACCTGGTCGTTGAAGCCTTTTATTCGCAACCAATCCTGGGCGCTTCACAATTGGTCAAACAAACAAATCTGTCTGCACCCTCGATTAATAGCATACTAAATGAATTAGTGAATAGAAATATAATAGTCGAGTCCACTGGATATAGCCGAAACAAAATCTATACAATGAAACGATATATCGAGCTCTTTCGGTAGCCTTATTAAAGGAATCGCCCGATTCCTTTAATAAGAGAAAGCCATAATTAAGGAATCGGGCGATTCCTTAATTATGGAAGCGTGCTTTGCCCCCCGAGCAGCGGGGTTGTCCTGTTTGTCCGCGTCATGAATCGGTGGAGGCGGAGTGAAAAGTCAGGAACCAGCAATAACGAAAACGGAACCCATCTCGGCCAATCTGCCTTGGATTTGCCATTTGCCCGTCATGGCCATTCCGCGGCGGCCTGTAGGGCAGCGTAACCTAGCCCGGGGAACGTCATGGTCATTTTCAGTTATTTCCCGACTGAAACACCTTTGACTCCGGGTCACTGGTCACCAGTGGGATATTCGGGTCACTGTCGCAGTTTCGGACACTACCGGTCGTTCCCACAAAATCGACGAAGGATTTCAGGTCGATATTTTCGCCATGCACTGTTGATATATTGTCACATTGGACTTTTCGTGAGTTCTGGATTTGCGCTCCGTGCTGCCAGGCTCCTTTCGCGTTTTTCCAATCGACGCAAAAATTTTCCACGTGCAAATTCTCGACGAATCGGGCGAATAAGGCAGTACCAGGCCCGGTTTCCGTTCGCTCGCCGGCCGGTATGAGCAGAATATCCGACAGGAAAATATTCTCCATGGCGTGGTCAGCAAGGCCCAGGAATTCCATGCCACTTCGGCATTCGGCAATCAGGTTGGAAATGCGTATATTGCGCAGAACGACGTGGGAATCGGCTGGACCGTTGAGCCAGAGTCGAACGGGGACCGTTGTGTCTCGCATGGTTATATTATCAAAGGTTATGTTCTCATTGCGAGAACCTTTTAAAATTGTGAAATCCGGTCGGTCGCAGGTCGTACTGCCAATATCGATTCCGCACGCGCTGTCCCAAATGGTTATATTGCTAAAAGTGCAATCGCGAATAAAGGAATCGCCTTCGAAGCCGAGCCGGATCGCGTTCGCCGGTCTCGACTGCAAGACGCAATTGGTAACGGTAATATTCTGACAGGGAATTTCCTCTTGCCCCAGTATTCCGGAATCGCTTTTAAGTGCAATGGCATCGTCGCCGCCTTTGATATTGCAATTACTGACCATAACACGGTCGCAGCAGTCGATATCGATTCCGTCTGTATTGGGACCGTCGAACGGATTGTCGATAATAATTCCGTCGATAACCACATCTTTACAGGCAATGGGCCAGAGCGTATAGCAGGACGCATTAAAAAATTTTGTATCCCGAATGGTTATGTATTGGCAATCGATAAAGGCAACCAGAGCGCGGGGGCGCCAGCGGTTCGGGTCTTTCACAAACGGCGAGCACATCTTTTCCGCGTCCCACCAGATGCCAGGCTGTCCATTCCCGTCGATTTTTCCCCCACCTTGTATGGCAATATTTTTTACACCGTCGGCGAAAATGAGACAACTGGAATCCTCAACATGATTGCCAAAATGACTCACCAGCATGCAACACATACCACGCACATTTTTTCTCGCAATGGGCAGATAATCTTCCCGGTTGGGACTGGCCAGAAGGGTTGCGCCGTCGTCAAGGTACAGGCACACGTTATCCTTCATAAAGAGCGTTCCGGTCAGCCAGACGCCGGGCGTAATACGAATTGTGCCACCGCCTGCATGACTGCACATGTCGATTGCCCTCTGTATTTTGAGCGTATTGAGCGTGGTTCCGTCAGGCACGGCTCCGAAATCTTCAAGGTAAAAAACGCGGTCTTTGGGAATACTCATTTCGGCCGGCGGCTCCTGCGCCAAAATTAGTCCCCCTGCAAACCACAGCATTAAAATCAACGACAGTTTTTTTCCAAATAACATAAAAATATCCTTTCACAAAATAGAATTATTTAAGATGAAGACAGGAATCTTTCGCGTCTGGCGTTAAAATTCCTGTCTTCGCAACGGAGAACCTACCGGTTATAATTCACTTTTTCCGTAATGCGGCCTTGCGGTATGCCTGACCGTGGAACAGTCAGGCAAGGCCAGAAAAAATGAAGTGTCGCCGATATAAAAATCATTAAGGTCGGGCAGGGATCTCGAAATTGAACACGTTCTCCCCTTCGGTTACGGTCACCGTCTGTTCCGACTTCGCGCCGAATTCATCGGGGATGAGATTGCGCTCGACCGGAACGTCAATCTCCTGTCCCAGCGTATTACGAGCCTTCTTCGTTTTACTCGCATCAAGTTCCTTCGCCTCGAATTTAACGCGGTATTGCCCGGCGGCCAGGCCTGTCCTCTGCTCGACCTGATATTTGCCCGAAGCAATAGACGCCGCGGCCTGGGTTGGCCCGAGTTCGCCTCCGGTTTCCAGCGGCTCAAAAATAATACGGCCTGTATTCATGGGCGCTCCGGCGAGTGTGACTTCTCCCGAAACGGAGTACCTGCCTGGCGTGGCCCTTTCGCAGCCCGACAGTACCAGAAAAACCAAAAAGATTAACAGAGCTGATTTTTTCATAACGTTTCCGACTCTCCTCCCTGGGCAGTGCTCGCCGCACGCCAGATATTTATATTGACAGTATCCGAAACAAAGCGAACCGAACCATCGGCCAAAGCCGCGTTTACGCCGCCCGAATGACGACTCCGCGCCGCTACAACCATGCCTTCATCACCATTCATTTGCCCTGCGTCGCAAGGAAGATTGACCTCCGGCAGATTCCAACAGTACATGTCTCCAAAGAGTAAATAATCCGGGACAGAACTGTTCGGGGCAGTATAGGTACTAAAAACACCTGTTCCCGGTGATATCATGAGACCGCGTATATCATATTTTTTTTCTGCCAAACTTTCATGACCTAGGATCAATTCGCTAAAGGCAAGTGTGTTCGAGGTTCCGTCGATAAGATAAGCCATGTTCGCCTGCCAGTTGCCCGGCTTGCCATCGGTCGTGACAACTCCGGAGTTCCCCTGTCCGATACGAAACATGGCCCCTTTGTGCTTGACCTCGTTTGGCGATGTTCCTATTTGTGGCGTCCAACCTCGTACGAGGGTGTGCAAAGCCGTTCCCGTATTCCCCACGCAGGCCGCATAGTTGTATTTCTTCTGGGTCATGCCGTAAAAATCCCAATGTTGCAGTTCTAAACAATCAATAATTTCATCGCTCGGGCAGTGGTAGGGGGTGATGTTCATTTCGCGCAGTACCTTTAAATTGTCAGAGTACACTGTCGCCGCATCTGCCCCCGACTTGGTAGAACTATACGGAATCGAGAAATTCCAGGAATCGTAAAGACTGACCTGTTCCATATAAGGAAGGGGCGAAAGCAACCAGCTTAATTGAGAACAACTGCCGTCCTGTAGCCCGCCGAACGGGAAAAACGCTTGGACGTCGTGATAGTTGTGGTTGGCCAGGACAAGTTGCTTCAGATTGTTCGTGCACTGCATGCGTCGGGCCGCTTCCCGGGCCGCCTGGACCGCCGGCAAAAGAAGTGCGATTAATATCCCGATAATCGCAATGACAACCAGAAGTTCGACAAGGGTAAAGGCTTTTTTGGAAGACTTCTCTAGAGTACCCCCCCCCCCGCAATTTAACAATTCGAACACAAAAACAAATTTTCTCATGGTCTTTCTCCTTCAGTTTGTAGGATTCACAATGTTCACGTTGGTAAAAAACAGTATTCACCAACACAAGAGGGAAGCTTTTCTCAGTTTTGAGCGGTAGGCCTCACCTCCAAAATCAACTATTTAACTTATTAAAGTATACACGGATAATTCAGCTTTGTCAATATAGAATATAGAGATTTCGTCAAAATAAATAAAAATTTCGACATGA
>JAUNSJ010000068.1 GCA_030539295.1 Planctomycetia bacterium
TGGTTTTTTTTCGTGGGGCGGACTTTTGAAAAGTCCCCCCACACCCCTTCAAATTTTTTTTAGTAGGCTTCGCCCTCCAGAGGTGAGCCGGTTGGCAGTTCTTTTCGTTATTGTCAGGAAGTGTAGGCGGGTTGGTAAGTGGAGGTGCGCGGTATGAGCGCGGCGGAAAAGAGGATTTGTTTTGCCTGTCCCTCCTCACCGGCAAGGCGACGTATCATACGCTCAACGGCCGCAGCTCCTATCTTCTCGCACGGCTGACGAAGCGTCGTTAACGGGATATTCAAATATCTTGAATAATTCACATCGTCTAAACCTATAACCTTAATCTGCTCCGGAACAGGTATCCGCAAATCCTGAAAACTGCAAAGCAGGTCTATTGCAATCGGGTCATGAAAACAGACGACTCCGTCTGCCCCGAGCCGTAGTATGATTTTGGCATAATTCACATCTTCGGAATCGCCGGTCAAAAGCCAGGACGGATGGTATTTTATTCCGGCCGCCTCCAGTGCAAACCGATAACCCGCAAATCGACCACTCATGGTTACCACCTGACCCGAACGTGCCGCGTAAACAATTTTGCGACATCCACGCTCGATTAAATGACGTGCCTGTAACCAGCCGGCTTCGTAGTTGTCGATACCAACGAGGTCGAACTGACTGCGCTGCGGATAGTGAACAATATCGCGATCGAGGAGGACAACGGTCACGCCTGCCTGGGTTAGCGTTTGAGTAATTTCACGGTTCAGGTCAGGCCCGTCCGAGTCTGGCAATTCGCACGGTGCATAGAAAACGCCAATCACGCCACGGGCAAGACAGCTTTGCACGAGCGTTTCCGCGTGACATTCGTTCATGACGTACGGCGTTACTCCATATTCGCGGATCAGCTGCAGACCGGACGCGTCACAATGCTTCGCTATGGAACTGCAGACCGGTTCAAAAAAACGAATATCGCGCATGCCTGCTATAATGAGTGCGACAGGAGAGACGAGCAGTCGTGCCTCGGGACGCACACGACTCCCGGATCCAATGCGGCGGTCAATTAAATTACGAAGTTTAAGCTCCTGCATTGCCTTGGCTACGGTCGACCGCGTCGTTTTAAAACGGGCGGTCAGTTCTCCGTCGGTCGGGAGTTTTCCGCCGACCGGAAAGTCGCCGCAACGTATGCCTTCTTCCAGAAAGTCGACGATGCGTCGATAGACCGGAACGCTCTTTTCCGAACTTCGGTTCTGCTCATTCATAGCGTCGCCCCTTTTTTTATAATAAATGTTGCGCTTTTATACCCAGGTAACTATTGATCAAAGGCGAGGTCAATTCTTCCGGAAAGACGTCGAGGACAAGAGGGCCGAGCAGCGTGAGCCGACGGAGTGCACGATGCCGCCATGCGAGAATTTCAGACGCGGCCGCGGCACGATAGAACGCATGATCATCGTCCGCACGCAACGCCTCTTCCGGCTCCGCAACGGCGTCGAACATCGCATGGTCACGCAGAAAAACGCCAAACGGCAAATGACGCCCGACCAGATTCAGCAGTTGCTTTTCGATTTGTAATGTATTACGCTCATCGCAAATTTGTGTCATGAGAATAACGAGCGAACGCTTGGAGCATCGCTTCGCAAGCCAGTTAAAAGCGAGGTCATAGCGCGATTCCTCTTCGACGGGAAACAGATCGAACGAGCCATGAATGAGCCGATTCATATGGTCCATTCCGCCTCGGGCAGGAATGTACTGGCGAATCCCGCGAGAGAAGGCCAGAAAGCCGACTTCGTCTCCCTGTCGCAACGCAACATACGCGAGCATGAGCATGGCGTTGAGACTGTGGTCCAGCAGGGTTATGCGCTGCGCGTCCCCATCGCGACCGGCAATAAGCTCTTCCAGAAATCGCTCATGATCCGAGCCTCGCTCCTGTAATGCGCGCGGTCCTGCCGGCGCCATGTTCGTCATCATGCGCCCTGTATCCAGGAGAAAGAGGACACGCTGCGAACGATTCATTTGAAAATCGCGCACCGTAAGTTTCCGACGTCGAGCGGTGGCCTTCCAGTCCATAAGCTTATAGGAGTCGCCGCTTGTATAGTCGCGGAGCCGTTCGAAATCATTGTCCTGACCGATTTTTCGTGAGACGCGAACGCCCAGTAAATGCAAGCGGTCACTTCGGGCGAGCAGTTCGTACTCCTTAATCTGCCGCAAATTCGGATAGACGAACAGCTCATTACGGCACGGTTTGGCCAGGATACGCTTCCAGAGTCCGAGCAGACCATAGACGGCCAGATAGACAAAGAGCATTTCGTAGCGCCCGCGCGACTCCGGACAGAACGCGTACCCCAGATCCTCCTGCTGACCCGATTTCAGATATCGCTTGCCCGGAAAAATGCCTGCCTGACTCGACAGGTCACCTGGCACGTCATCCCGAACTTCCAGCAGTCGCCCGAATTGCAGTCGGTTCTCAATTCGGATCCGCACCTTCTGCTCTTGCCCAAGCGACGCCAAACGCTCCGTATCACGCGCTACACGAAGCCCGTCCAGTTTCAGTACCGTCAGAAAGTCCAAGAGCAAAAACACGGCCAGAACGCCATTAAAGAGCACAACACTCCACAAGGCCTCTTCCGCGCTGATCACGAAGTAGAAGCAGGAAAACAACATCGGAATGAGCAGAAAGAGAACAGTTCGACCGGTGGGATAGATCCCCTTAAACACACCAGGCACAAACAGCAGCGTCAAGGCGAGAGGAATAAGCCAAAAGAGACTCAGCCCCGTCTCGCCGTGACCCGACGCGAACAGCAGAAAAAAATCATTCATGGGATCCTGCCTCGTCTTACTGCCGACGGCCGCAGCACAAGGTCCGAACCGAAAATACAAATTCATGCAACGCTTCGAACCGCGCTCGGGGCTGTCTGCTATTTCTGACAATCTTTTAAGGAGGTCAACGTCTCATGGGCCGCCGTCCATTGCGATTTCAGTTCCGCAAGCGACTGCCGCTCCTTCTCGACAACGGCGGCGGGCGCCTTATCGACGAAACTGCCCGACAGCTTGGCCTCTTTACCTTTAATAAAGCCGGCCAATTTCTCCAGTTCTTTCTCCTTCTTAACAATCTCTTTCTCAACGTCGATCAGTTCCGCAAGGTCAACGAAGATATTCAGCTTGCCAGTGGTCACATTGGCGGCCAAGGCAGGCGCCGACGCTTGCGAGCCCCAAGCGGTCACGTCTGTTGCGGCCATCGACTGGAAGTAAGGGGCCATCGGCTTGAGCAGTTCGACAAGCTCATCGGAACACTGAACAACGGCGTGCACGACCTGTTTCGGCGGCACATTCTGGCGCGAACGAATTTCACGCAAGGCACGTAACAGCTCCTGAAAGACGGCGAACTGCTCTTCCACCTGGGGCAGTATGCGGGCTGTGTCCGCCTGGGGCCAGGGAGCAATGGTAATACTCTCGGCCGCTGCGGTGGGCGTGAGGCCTCGTACAGGCGCGAAATCCGCCAGACGCTGCCAGACCTCTTCCGTCACGAACGGAATCATGGGGTGCAGGAGTCGGAGCAGGGCATCGAGCACATGAAGAATAACGCCTCGGGCAACAGGAGCGTCCGCCACATGAGTCAAGCGTGTCTTGACCATTTCCAGATAGAAACTGCAAAATTCGTCCCAGGCGAAGTCGTAAAGAGTTCGGGCTGCCTCGGCGAAATGGAAGCCGCACAGCGCGTCGTTAACCTTCGTCGTAACAGACGCGAGTCGACTGAGAATCCAGCGGTCCTCAAGCAGGAGTCGCTCGTCCGACACTGCCTCCGGCTTAAAGCCGTCCAGATTGAGCATAACGAATCGGGACGCATTCCACAACTTATTGCAGAAATTGCGGGCCACTTCGAATCGCTCACCCACAACCGGCGCCTGCGGCAACGCCTTGTCCTCTTCACGCTCCGCCCATTGCGTGGAAAATTCCTGCTTGCATTTCGGACATGCGACTTTCGGCAGTGTGCGATTCTTTTTCGTCTGCTCTACAATGGCGCCACAATGCGGGCATTCGAAGTCCAGTGCCAGTCGCACATCCTGACTATCCGTCGTGAGCCAGGTTACGGCAAAGCGCAAGGAGTCGGCCCCGAACTTCTCAATGACCGCTACCGGATCAATCCCGTTCCCCTTCGACTTCGACATGCCTTCCCCGTATTTATCCAAAATTTTAGGATGGATAAAGACGTCGTGGAATGGCTTCTTGCCTGTATTGGAATAGCCGGCCAGGACCATGCGAGCCACCCAGAGCGAGATAATATCGCGACTGGTAAGCAGCATTGAGGTCGGATAGTAATAGTCGAGTTCAGGCGTCTTATCGGGCCAGCCGAGTACCGAATGAGGCCACAGCGCGGAACTGAACCAGGTATCGAGGACGTCTTCCTCCTGCACGAGCGGAAAGCCAGGCACGGCGTCTGCTGCGAGATTCTCCTCCTGCGAGCAGACCCACCATTGATCATGCTCCGAATCGTAGCGCCAGAGCACATCGTCGCGCCCCGCAAACGCTCGCTTAAGATCCTCTTCGCTGGCCCCTTTACAGTACCAGACGGGAATCCGATGCCCCCACCAGAGCTGACGTCCAATAGGCCAATCGCGCTTTTCCCCGAGCCAGTCGAGATACCCCTTCGCATATCGGGCAGGATGAATCTTAACCTCTTCCGACGTGACCGCGTCCATCGCCGTCTGCGCCAGCTGCTCCATTTTTACGAACCACTGGTCGTTCAGGAACGGCTCAATAGGCGTTTTCGACCGGTCGGAAATGGAGATTTCAATTGTGCGATCTTCCGTCTTGACCAGGAGATTCCCGGCGGTCAGGTCGGCCAGAACCGCGGCACGAACCTGCTTAATCGGCAGCCCCGCATATTTTCCCGCATTCTCATTATAGGTGCCGTCGACGTTGAGCAAATTGATCATAGGCAACTTCTGCCGCAAGCCAACTTCGTAGTCGTTCGGGTCGTGAGCAGGCGTAATTTTCACGCAACCGGTGCCAAGATTCGGCTTGGCCCATTCGTCGCGTACAATGGGAATTTCACGGTTCATAAGAGGGAGTAAGACTTTACGACCTTGCTCCGCCATTCGTGCCAGGAGAATAAGCGAGTCCAGCATCTCCGCACGACGCTTGCGTAATTCGTCGAGTTCCACCGACGCCTCAGCCGATTCCCGCTCGCCACTGCCTTGGATGCGAGTCAGCAGTTCTGATTCCAGGCGGTCGAATTCAGCAGCAGGGTCAGGATGCACCGCGACCGCCGTATCGCCCAGCATGGTCTCCGGTCGCGTTGTCGCAACGGTCACGAATTCCGGCTCCCCCGGCTGCGGGTCAATGACCGGATAGTGTAGATACCAGAAATTCCCCTCAATTGCCTCGTGAATGACTTCATCGTCGCTCACCGCCGTCTGCAGCAGGGTATCCCAATTGACCAGCCGCTTGCCACGATAGATCAGATTCTCGCCAAAGAGCTTAAAGAAGAAGTACCGAACCGCCTTGGCACAGACGGCGTCGAGGGTAAACCGGGTCCGATCCCAGTCGCAACTACAGCCAATCGACTTAAGTTGCGAGATAATCCGCGACTGATATTGCTCTTTCCAGGCCCAAATTCGAGCCACGAGCGCGTCGCGACCGATATCGTGCCGCGTCTTTTTCTCCTGCTCGAAGAGACGTTTCTCCACGACCGCCTGTGTGGCAATACCGGCATGATCGACGCCTGGCACCCAGAGCGTCTCGTAGCCTTGCATACGGGCACGACGGACCATAATGTCTTGCAGGGTATCATTTAAGGCATGCCCTAAATGGAGGGCACCGGTGACATTCGGCGGGGGGATAACGATGGTAAACGGCGGCTTCTTCGGGTTAGGGGCACTGTGAAAATATCCCTTTTGCTCCCAGAGCGCCGCGCATCGCTCCTGCGCCCCGGACGGTTCATACTGCTTCGGTAACGACTCTATCAACTGCTCTTGGCTGCACATAACTACTTTTTCGCTTGCGTTACGCGGGCGGCCCGTCCCAAGACCAAGGCCGGCCTGCTGATCTCTACTTATGACAGGAGCTTAACTGGAACGGGCTTCGCACCGTGGACAACCGCCACGCGGCCAGAATGAGCTACCTGCCGACTGCGCCCCACAATTCTACAGAGGCATTTTTACCTATTTTACTACCATTTCAGTATACGAAAAGGGAGGGCCTGCTCGCGTTCCCGACTGCTCGCAGGTCGGGAACCAGCAACAACGTTCGGGAACTGCCCCCCGCCACGACTGTCATTTTACCCTCACAAAACACCCGCCCTGGATTTGCCCCACTGCTATCACAACCAAGAACCGGCGGCCTGTAAGGCCAGCACAACCTAGCCCGGGGCAAGGGAGCGCAGCGACCAACGCCCCGGGTTTGCGGTAGAAAACGAACATCGCCCTGTAAGGGCAGCACAAACAGGCTCCCGCGACCAGTCGCACCCACGCGTAGAGCGCGACGGCAACTTGAACCATGATATTAAACTCGTCGTGGCGCGACCAGTCGCACCCACGCGTAGAGCGCGACCGATTTTGAAGCGGAACTCTGCGCTCCTCAGCGAACTCCGCGTGCTACATAAATCCTGAATATAGCGTGGATTACGGACACAGCACCCGGCCTCAAATGCCCTCTCATATTGACGGATTATTTTTTAGCGCGCAGGGAACGCAGGGGAACGCGGAGGTGGGCCGTGCCCGGGTTCGGAGGTGACCGGCCTGTGCTGCCCTTGCAGGCCGGGGTTTAATCGGGGGTCGTGTACCCGGGGAACGTCGAAATACGTCGTATTTCCCTTACCCGGGCTAGGTTGTGCTGGCCTTACAGGCCGCCGGTGAATGGCGATGCTGGGTAAATGGCGAATCCGTTGCGCCTTGGCAGAGCAACTTTTTTCGTTAACATTGTTGCTGGGACGGGACCCGCGAAGAGGGCGTGGTCTGACGCTCGACAATCAACTTAGTTCGCTCATTATGCGTAATTTGTCTATTATCGCAACAAAAGGGAGGTTCTAAAAAATTCAAATTTGCCCGATTGACGGCGAAATATGTCTT
>JAUNSJ010000007.1 GCA_030539295.1 Planctomycetia bacterium
AGAGGCTGCCCCGGCTGAATATTACACTCTTGATGAGGTCAAAGAAGATCTTCGTCGTTATCTTGCGGTCGAGAAGTTGCAAGCGGACCTTGACACCGTTTACGAACAGATGTCCGGTTATTCCCGCAAGCTGTCGAACGTTCGTGCGGGAGTCGCCAAACGAGAAGAGCTGCAAGAGCTGAACCTGGCCGAGCTGGCCCAGACCGGCGGCTTCGACTATATGGAAACGACCACTAATGAGACCGACGGCAAGCCGCTTCTCCTTTCGTTTGCCGAAGTGCGCTTGCTCGATATTCTGCCTGATTCCGTCTTGAGCGAAGTCTATCAGACAACTCCCATGGAATTTTCCGCGCAGAAGAGTCCCTTCGTTGAAGAGGCTATCTATCTCTATTGGGTGACAGGAGTTAAGGCGGAAGCCATGCCCGATTACGAAGAGATTCGCGATGTCGTGCTCGACTCCTGGAAACTGCGAGAAGCGTCCGCTATAGCCAAATCGAAGGCCGACGAATTCGCCGCCGCGGTCAAGGCGTCCGGGAAATCGCTGGCGGAGTATGCCGCCTCCTGTACACCGCCCTTGCCGGTCGTTACGACGGAAAAATTCTCCTGGCTTGAAATGCCTCGCTCGTTCCGTGACGCCAATCTGACCTATGGCGAAGTGCGGGAAACCGGCGTCGAAGTCGGTAAGGCTGACAAGCAGAACAAGACCCTTGTTGCCGTAGGCGATGGCTTTTATCAAACGGTTTATGGCTTGAAGACCAGCGAAGTTGGCGTCGTTATGAATCAGCCGGAAGATCGCGCCTTTGTCGTTCAGACGACGGAAAAGGATTCCGATGACGTCCTCTTGAGTCAAATCAAGACGGCCGCGCCCGACCAGTTTACCGCTCAGGCCGTTATGCAGACGCAGCAGACGAACAACTTCCATTTCTATCAGAACTGGATTAAGGAACTGCGACAGGAGTCCGGATTTAACTGGATCGCCTATCCGCAGCAGGAAAGGAACTGACACGCTCCTTATGCGAAAAACTTTTCTGCTCCTGTTACTGGCCTGCTCCCTGTTACTGGTTGTACTGGTCGTTCGCGATTATCAATTTCGAACGGCCGTCAAACAACAGCGTGCGGATTCGTCAGCAAGCGAGGAGCAGAAGAGGGACATTATACTGGAGAATGCCTTGGCAAAAGGGGAGGAGCCGGCGACCGGACCGGGCTCCCCTGCCCTTGCTCTTGATCTTTCGAAACTGCAGCCGGCCCCGCATACCGACGCGACCGGCCCCCATGCAAGCGACGCCTCGCCCGCTTCTTCTCTTGGTGACCCCGAATTGCTTAAGGGAATCGACGCCTATATGAACGGTCAGCCAGACCAGGCCTATGATTTGTTCGAAGAGGCGCACCGGGCCAATCGGCATTTGGCGCCCGGCGGCGTTTTGCTCGCTTTGTTATTTTCCAACAGTGGCAAATACGAATCCATGCGACTGTATCTGGAGAAGGCGGTCAAGGAGCACCCGAACGACCCGGAAGCTTTCTTTCAGCTGGCAGGAATCTCCTTAAACGCAGGACGACTGGTCGAAACGCAACTCCTGTTGGCGCACGGCGTTGAACTTCTCAATCAGATGATTACCAACTGGCACGAGGCAGGCTACAAACCGGAAACCGACTACCGCATTGCCTGGCTGGCCGGTGAAGTTTTGGCACTCTCGGCAGGCCTGGAGGAAAAGCAGGGTGAGCTGCCCAAGGCGGAGTCCACGCTGCGGAAACTGACCGACCTGGCACCCGGTCGCGACGATGCCTGGCTCAGTTTGGGCTATGTCCTTATGCGTCAGCAGAAGCGGGACGAGGCGCAATCGGCGTTCGACAAGGCCCATCTGCTCGACGGCAATAATCTTTCCGCGTGGCTCCTTATGGCTCTCCTTTTGGAGGATGAGGAACAGCGGGAGGACGCGAAGAAATATGTCCCTGACCCGGTGGAAACGACCTCTTTCTCCGATAAGGAGATCGACGCGCTGGTCCGCTTATATATTAAATGGAGCGAAATGCAGCAGGCAGACCGCCTCGCCGACGACTATCACAAAGCGCACATGAACAGTGCGACCGGCTGGGCTCTTCTCGGCGAACTCGCGCTGTACCGGCATGAATACGAACACGCGGAAACGGCGTTTCGCAGTGCTCTGCTCGCCGACGCCCAGTGCCAGGCCGCCCGGACCGGCTTGATTTGGGCTCTCATTGACCAGGGGAATAAGGTTAAGCTAAAAGAAGGCTATAACCTCGCTTACGCCGAATGGCAGCGCGACCCGGACGACGCCGAGGCCACGGTCCCCTATGCGTGGACTCTCTATCTCATGGGTCGCCAAGAGGAATCAGAGGCTCTCTTCGCTCCGCTCCTGGAGAGTCATCAGGTTTCGCCGGGCACCGCCTATTATCTGGCAGAAATTGCCTATGCCAAAGGGAATCTTGGTCTGGCCGTAAACTTTCTCGACCTGGCTCTGAATCAGGACACGAACTTCCCCAAGCGGGAAGCCGCGGAAGAACTTCGCAAGCTGATCGCCGAAAAGCTGGAGGCGGAACAGGCCAACGACAACCCGTAGCGCCCCGGCAACTCCTTATTGCAAGATTTCGCGAATGAGGGCGGACAGATTGCCTGCCTGTCGAAGATGTTTCGCCACGGGACCACGGGCAAAAATCCGCACTCGCTTGACATAATCGTCGAACTGCTCCTGCGCCAGAGACCGCACGACCGGCGAGACGTCCGCAAGCGGTCGATACCGGTCTTCACGCGGATAATAGACGTCAATTTTGAATTCCACTTCTTTTTCCGCAGGGGGAGAATCGATCAGGATATCGTTTTGACACAATCGCACGCACCCCGCCTGTTCCGTGGCCGCCTGCATTACCGAAACTTGTCCGCAGTCGGGCGTCGCGTTGGCCCCCCCGTTTTCGTCGAGGCTCCGGTTGATGCGGTCGACGAGCCGGGCAACGAGTGCCCGCCTTTTCTGGTACGGAAGTCCGGAAAGGGCCTCATAGAGTTCCGGTTCCTCCAGAATGCTGAACTGACATACCCGCTTATAGAGCTGACGTTTACGCCCGAACAGAGCGCGAGCCAAATGAGCCGCGGCGTCGAATTCATTCTCGTCGGCGTCGGCGAGCGTATCATGCCAGGACGCGGCGGGCTTACGCAGTCCATGCCGCTCCTGATAATATCGGGCACGCATGGAATTTCCACGTGCCAGAGCTTTGGCAAGGAGATATTTCTGCCAGGCGTGAGTCGAGCGCCAGAAAGAAGCCTGAATGAGCGTATTACCATCTTCCGCCCCGGCAAGAATGTGGAACAGAGACTGGAACATGACCGTGGCACTTCGCACCGCATGATGCCAGTAGACTTCGCTAAACATGACGTATCGGGCAAAGACCATAAGCTCGGCCGCCGTTTTTCCCTTATCGGTAATCGCCAGACCGTCGCCTTCGGCATTAAGACAGAGACTGCCAATCAACCGGTCCTGGTCGAAATGACGACCGTACGGAACGCCGGCCGCATGACTGTCGCGAAAGAGATAGTCCATCTTATCGATATCGATAGGCCCGGAAATTATACTGGCGAACAGACGATAGACTTTGGTCCGGCGCGCATGCTCCTGCTCACTGTCGTCGCCTCGTTTGACCGGGGCATGGCCATTGAGCAGAGCGAGAATTTCCCGCGGATGAATATTCCACTCCTGAACCAGAACGCGTGACAGCTCGCCGAACTCCAGAAAGACACGCGCCGATTCCTCATGCGGCACAATATTCGGCAGTTTCAGGTCTTCTATCAAATGACAGTAGGGATAATGGCCAATATCGTGCAAAAGGGCCGCGGCAATAAAGAGTTCCGCGTCTTCCGGACGAACCATATCGGCGAAACGCGGATCGTGGGCCAATCGCTTCAGTATAAGCAGAGAAAGACGATAGACCCCTAGCGAATGCTCAAATCGACTGCTCCTGGCACCCGGATAGATCAGCGAGACGAAGCCCAGTTGGTCCAGGTCGCACAAGCGATGAAATTCCGGCGTATCGATGATCTTCCGCACGCGACTGGTAAGCGGGACATCCAGCTCAGGCGGTATCCGTATAAGCGACGATTTCGCATCCAAACCCGCGACTTCCGGAATCCTTAACAGGGCATTGGTCCGAACCTTGGTCTCTGTCATCTTATCCTCCATTCTCTGAACGAAAATACACATTAATATAATGTTACCGCCCCACTTTGCCCCTGTTCGCACGCGATTACAGAGTAACCGGGTTGCCTGTGGGCGCCTGACCAAAAAAATATAAGCGGGCGCCGGGTAAAAAAGACGCAAAGTAAAAAAACTTCGTCCTCTTGTATGCATTATAACCACGAGTCATTTCGATTTCAAGCATTATATCGAAAAAACAATCAAGAAGATGAAATTTTTCCTCCCGTTCACGGGGAGCTGTGATTCATTTATCCGTTTGGGTAAGCTGGGCAAGGCAGATTCCGGCGCCACACGCATTCCCGGTGGCTTGCGTACTTTGCCTTTCGAAAGAAGGCCAGAAGCGTCACCCCCACTTGACGACATCTCGATTTTGCCCCCTTAACTGTGTTTATATTGTCTATTTTAACATCTCGTCCCTAAACAGGAGGATATTTTTGAAGAAAAGCCGCAAAATCAGGTAGTGTACTTATTTTTATTCTTGACAATCCTTTTGGCAAGTGGTATACTTGAAGAGTAAGGCTGTGCGGAGCGATTTTTTTGAGCCGACTCGCCAATATTCCGTTTCTCTATCACTTCTGGCATAAACGGGAGAGGCAGATTTTTTCCACCTGCTTTTGCCAACACAAAATTTCACCACAAGGAGACACAACCATGAAAAAACAATTGACAAACATCAGTAATGTTAACCTGCGGGGGGGGGGTATTTTAGACTGTTTCTAAAGAAAGCCTTTACTCTTGTCGAACTCTTGGTAGTCATAGCCATAATAGGCATTTTGATTGCCCTTCTGTTGCCGGCTGTCCAGGCCGCTCGCGAAGCCGCTCGGCGTATGCAATGCACGAACAATTTAAAACAGATCAGTCTCGCCCTTCACAATTATCACGACTCGCATAACGCGTTCCCAGTCGATGGGTATGAGACAGCATGCGCTCTTCAAAGTACCGACGGGTATGGTGCGTGGTACGGCGTATTCGTTCGCCTTTTGCCCTATCTGGAACAGGCACCGCTTTATGAAACCATGGATTTACGAAAAGACTACCTTGCGAGTGAGAATTATGCGGCGGGAAAGGCTCGTATTTCCGCCCTGTTTTGTCCTTCCTGTTCTCTTGATCTGTCCCCTGGCTGGAAAGAAGACGAGACCTATGTTACCCATTATTATGCGATTTCAGGAGCCTTTGGCGACATCCCCGATACTTCTCCTGCCATTCAATATAAAACATTCCCCACTGCTTCACTCCGTGGAACGATATGCAATAACGGACTGATTACGGTCAATACCAATCGAAGCATGTCGGACATACTTGACGGAACCAGCCGATCCTTTGGCTTTGGTGAAATATCGTGGAATGAATTTCAACCGGCCACGAGAATGTGGACTCGCGGCTATAGTCCCGGCCTAGTTGTAACGTTGTCGACGAAATCGGTTCATCGAAATTGGTGGATCAACGCGGGTCCCCAGGCCGTAACTCGGGGCGATACGAGTGTTGAAAGCGGAACAGGTAAATTCGCCGTACTTAACAATCAGGGAGCGTGGGGAAGTGAACATGCCAACGGGGCCAACTTCGCCATGTGTGACGGCTCGGTTCGTTTCGTTTCCGAAACAATCAACCTTGAAATTTTTGTCGCGGTTGCCACAGTGAACCAGGGCGAAAATCGTGACCTGCCCTGATCGTTTCATTCCTTAAAATTTATTTCCTGTAGAGATGAGGATATTATGCGGTTTTACCAAACAGTGTTATTATGCCTGATTGTGCTTTCGTTTACCTCCTGCGGTGAAAATCGACAGGAGATGCAGGGGACAGCCACCTGGAATCACGAGCCTATTCCCATGGGTTGTGTGACGTTTATTCCGGTCGACCAGGATGTTTCCCGGCCGTCGATTGCGAGCATAACGAATGGGAAATTTCAAATACCAGCCCGATTCGGACTTCTGCCTGGCACTTATAAAGTTACGGTCGAAGCCTATGATGGTGTTCCCCAGGAAGATTTACCCGCTGGAAAAAAACTCTTTCCTGGTTACCAGGTGGAGTATCAAATTCAGGAAACAGATCGGTCACTCGATATCAATGTCCCTTTGGCCCCAAAGTAATTTAAGAAAAAGAACATGTTAAACCGCTTCCACGTACAAGTCTCCCCGGCTCCTGAATCAATTGAGCCGGAACACAAAATTCTCCGGTGTGAATGGAGAAAAAGGCCAACGTATTGCAGTACAAGAATACTTGCGATATTGCTTGTTGTCCCTGTTTTAGCGACCGTTTTCGCAACTTGCCCGTGCGGCTTTGCAGATTCGGTACAAAAAGATAGGACAACCGAAGAGGATTCCAGTCAATCGAACGTCCCTGCAAACGAATATGATGTTATCGTTTACGGATCGACCAGTGGTGCCATTATGGCCGCTGTTCAAGTTCGTCAGATGGGACGCTCGGTCGCGCTGGTTTCGCCCGATTCACATTTGGGCGGAATGACCATTAGCGGCTTGGGCGCGACGGACTGCTACGATGCCCGTGCCGTAGGCGGACTTGCCCGTGATTTCTATCATCGAGTCTGGCAGCACTATCAAAAGCAGGAGTCGTGGACGCGTGAACCGTTTCCGCAAAATAATTTTGTCTCTTTTACCTGGGGTGCCGGTCTTCATCCCATTGATGATACCAACGAGGTTATGTGGGTTTTCGAGCCGCATATCGCTGAAAGTATTATGGAACAGTTAATCGAGGAAAACCATGTTCCGGTCTTTCGCGACGAAAGGTTGGACCGTTCGAATGGTGTCACTGTTCAAAACAAAATCATACAATCGATGAAAACGGTTTCCGGATTGACGTTCAGAGGAAAAGTGTATATCGACGCCACCTACGAAGGCGACCTCATGGCCGCAGCGGGTGTATCCTATACTGCTGGCCGCGAAGCCAATTCTCTTTACGATGAAACCATTAACGGTGTTCAAAAGAATCGGGCCGACTCGCATCAGTTTACCGGTTTTATCGACCCCTATACAATCAAAGGAGACAAAACCAGCGGCATTCTGCCCGGTATCCAACCGGAAATCAAAGAATCCGATGGTCAGGCGGACGATAAAATTCAGGCCTACTGTTTTCGGCTCTGCCTGACAAACGACCCGGCCAATCGGGTTCCGTTCGCCAAGCCGGACAATTACAATGAACAGGATTACGAACTTCTGTTTCGTTCGATCGAAGCGGGTCAGCAGAATTTTACCGACTTCTCTAAAATGCCCAATCGAAAAACAGATTCCAATAACTGGATGGGGGTATCCACCGATTTTATCGGTCAAAATTACGGTTGGCCGGAAGGAAGTTACCAGGAGCGTCAGGCAATTTACGACGCCCATGTCCAATGGCAAAAGGGCCTTTTCTGGACACTGGCGAATCATACCCGGGTCCCCGAAGAGATTCGCCAAAAATTTCAATCCTGGGGGCTGGCCAGGGACGAATTTATCGATCATGACAACTGGCCCTATTTCCTTTATGTTCGCGAGGCGCGACGCATGGTCAGCGATTTTGTCATGACCGAAAAACATTTGCAAAAGGTAATTGCCTGCGACCAGTCGATTGGACTGGGAACTTATACCATGGACTCTCATCATGTTCAACGATATATCGATACCCAGGAATACGGGAAACCATCCGTGCGCAACGAAGGCGACGTCCAAATTTTTCCCGGCGGACCGTATCGCATTGATTATCGGGCCATTACGCCGAGAAAAGGTGAATGTGGCAATCTGCTCGTGCCTGTCTGCTTGAGCAGTTCTCATATTGCGTTCGGTTCGATTCGAATGGAACCTGTCTTTATGATTCTCGGACAGAGTGCGGCAACCGCTGCTGTTCTTTCCTTGCAAAATCATTGCAACGTTCAAGATCTCGATTACATGCTCCTAAAAGAACAATTGCTCCAAGACGGTCAGGTTCTTTTGCCGTGACTCTCATATTGACTTATGGAGCATGCGCGTTTTTCGCATGTAAGGACAAGATCGCCTTGCATTGTTGTGACAATTCACTACGATCTTGTTTATAAAACGATTCACTTTATGAAAGGAACGTAATATGTTAAAAAGAAGTACGATTCTGGCATTTCTTACGCTGTGCATGGCCTGCGCTACATTAAAAGCCGAGGACTTGGACGTAGCCCCTGTCGTTCGGGAAGGGACGGCTTGGTATGATGCCGCGAACTGGGATGTCGAAGGGCAATGCTGGAAAGACGTGGAACGTCATTTCGCCCGATGTCCCGCCAGAGCAAAGGGGGTTATTCCAGAGGGCGTTTGGGCCAATTCTCAACATAGTGCCGGTCTGATCACCCGTTTTCGCACCGACTCGACTTCAATTAGTGTCAAATACAAACTCTATTCTCCCAATCTGGCTATAACGCTCATGCCAGCCACGGGAGTCAGTGGTCTCGATCTGTATGTTCTCCATAACGGCAAATGGTGTTGGGTTGCCTGTACCAAGCCGGATGCCCAAGAGGCAACGCAAATACTGGTTTCCGGAATGACAAACGAAATGAAGGAATATATGCTCTACTATCCGCTTTATAACGGAATCGACCAGCTGGAAATTGGTGTTCCCGAAGAAGCTCATTTCTTCGCCATGGCACCGCGAAAAGAAAAGCCTGTCTTCTACTACGGAACCTCGATCACCAATGGCGGATGCGTGTCACGCCCGGGAAACGCCTTTACGGCCATGCTCGGACGACGTCTGGATTTGCCGGTTATCAATTTCGGTTTCGCCGGTTCCGCCCGTATGGAGCCCGAACTCGCCAAACTGATTATCGAAATGGATCCCGCTATCTTCGTTCTCGACGCTCTGCCGAATATGTCGCCGCAGGAAACCGCGACACGCCCGATCCCTTTCATTCAGATTCTCCGCGATGCTCACCCCGAAACACCGATTCTTTTGGTCGAAGACCGCTCTTTTTCCAACTCCTATCTTCTTCCTGATGTGGCCGCGACTCATAAAGCTCGGCGTGAAGGACTCAAAAAAGCCTACGAGCATTTCATCGCTCTGGGCGATAAAAATATCTATTACCTTTCGGCAGAAAACCTGCTTGGTGAGCAACTTGATTACGATTCCACTATGGATGCCTCCCACCCAAACGATCTGGGAATGTATCGTATGACCGATTCGCTCGAGAAAGTCTTACGGCCTATTCTGAAAAAATAGAACTCGACTCAAATAAAAAGGGAATTTTGGCAAAATCTACGGTCAGAATTCCCTTTCGCCGGGCTTCTTTCCGGCGGGTCCTTATACCACCAAGCGAGTTCACCCACAAGCCGCGCTACTGTCGGCAATAGACGCGGGACCCGGCTCGCAACGCGTCCGAGGCCAGGGTTACTGCTATCTCGCCACGAGCACAATCGCCAATTTTAACCAGTCGCGGCTCGCCTTTGTCCGACGTTGCCAGGACAAAGAGTTCTCCGTCCGGGAGGAATCCGGGTTCGTCACTCCCGCGGACGAACCAGCGGCCGCCAAAGGTGCGGTCCAGCCAGCCAATACACACGTAACGCGCGGCAATGGATTTTACCGTCTCGTCCAGCTCACGCGTCGTGCGAACCACATGTAACGGGTCCTTCTCCAGAAAGGCCAGCAGCCCTTTCGCATTCTCACGCAATCGCGACGTCTCTTCCTTATCCGCGGCGTACCAGTTCACATGACCGTTAAACGGCTTCGTATTCAGAACACGCAGCCACGAGGCAAGCCGCTTTTGATACTGCAAATCACTCTGCGACAAGGCAGTGCATATGTCCTTAAGATACAGCATGCGCACAATGGGGTCAAGCTCCGTATTTTGACGCACTGACTCCACGACGTTCGACCACTCTGTATACCACGTGCCAATATCGTCCACCTGGAGTGTATCGGGCAAGGCCTCAACGCGTTCGGCAAGCTGACGAAAGAAGGCCGGCTGCGGATCACGCTTGATGCCCGCAACGGCGTCGTGAGGCAAAACTATCGTTTGTTCACCGCCATAGAGGTCGGCCAGCCAACGATTTTCACCGGGCTTCGGCTCGGCCAGAAGATAGTACCAATGCTTTGCGTCCGGACGATAGAGCCAGAAGTCGCGCGCACCCCCATGACGTATCAGAGGCAGAATACGCTCCTGAACCGGTTTGCGACGCATGGCCACCGTTAACGCCTCACTTCGTTCCGACAGTGTTTTCCATTCCGGTAAAAATTTCAAAAGATGCGCGTTACCATGATAGAAGTCGAGAACGGCTTTGGCTGTCGCGGAATCGACAGAAAATCTCGCAAGCTGGGCACCATAATTTGTAACAAAAGCATTCCACTTTTCCAGCGATTCCATAACATCGCACGATGCGGCCACTGCGGCAAAGTCCGCCGCGTATTCCGACTCCGGATACGCCGTTGCGATTTCTTTCAAAATCCCGCTCCCCACAACGGTGTCCCGAAATCGGGCGTCGTATTCCCGAACCGCGTCGTACACCGCTCGCGAACGCTCTATGCGCTGCGACAGGCCTTGGACACGGTCGGTTAATGCCCGGACTTCCGCCTCTCGCCCCGGATCCGTGGAGTTTGGCAAAGAGTCAAGATTTTTTGTCAGCTCTTCACAATTACGCGCAAGGGACTCATGTTCGGCTGTGCCACAATCGACGGCCGCGGTCAGTCGGTCGTTTACCAGTCGAAGTTGCTCGTCGATATAATCCTCTTGCCTGCCGATCAGGTTCTTTTTCGCCTCTTCGTACTGTAAGGTCAGCGCCGAAGCGGTCTCTTTTTCCTCGCCCGTCTGCGCCAGGTCCGCAAGCAAATCGACAGGCGACCGGTCAAATTTCGGCAGTTCAGATTCAATTTCAATTTTTGCAAAATTCGCGACTTCCTCTTTCACGCGTGCCGCAGCGGCGAGAAACTCCTGCGAAGGTTCAGGCTCTTCCCGCGGCAGTGCAACCGGCGTTACCGGCTCGCTTGCCACGCGTTCCGGCTCCTCTTCCGGCACAAGTTTTTTCGCTGAAACGTCTGCCAGTTCCGGCCTGTCCGTCGTTTCAAATGAGGCCGACTTCACCTGGTTCACCACAGGCACATCCTGCAACGTTCGGTCCGATTCCTGGACGTTCAACAATAGAAGGAGCGCCAGCGTAATAGCCACGCCGGCCAATACGCCACAAACGATCCACAATATTTTGCTTGTTGTATTCACGGTCAATTCTCCTGCACAACAGCGTCAAGATTCCACGGCAGTCTCTCTTGTCGGGAAACATCTAAAATTGTCTCATGGGAAATAAACAGCAGACGACAGGAAACGGCGTCCAGAGGAAGCCGATACCATCGACACACGAGATAACGATAATTCTCCACCTGTCTGATATATTGCTCAATTCGGTCGCGATTGGCCCTAAGGTCAATTTCACCATCAGGACCGGTGAGAAGGTGGTCCGATTTATAGTCAATTATATCGGCGCCCCTGACGCGTCGTTCGTCACGCAGGAGGACGAGCCGGTCAATCACGCCACGACTTATGAAGCCTTCCGCGCCGCATGTCGCATAGGGCCGTTCGCAAGAAAGCTCACAAAAAGTCGGACCCGAACCGCCCAACGGCACAAACGGAAGCGTGCCAAGATTCGCATAGGAAGCATACGACAGTGCTCTTCTTATGACTTCTTTTCTACACATTTTGTGAAAAACATCCAACAGCCGTTCCGACTGACTTTTGTCGTATACCATTTCTGCCAGGAGCGGACGCAGGTACTCCCGGGTGGGAACGCCTTCGCGGTCGAGCCAGCGCGTCTCTTCGAAACAGCGGTGTAAGACACGCCCCTGTAAATACCGGCTCTGATTCGACCAACTGTACTCTTCATGAAAACTCGGCGGCGCCGTCACAGCCAACGGCGGCGACATTGACACTCGCAACTGCTTTCGGGCCGGAACCGTAACCACTTCACGCGCCGGTAACGTCACCACCGCATCGTCAGACGCCGCTTTCCAGTCCGGGTCGCCATGCGTAAAGAGCACTTGCCCTTCCGGAAGACCCGGACGGACGCCCGCAGCCAAGGCACCACGCAAGATACCACCGAGCGACAGTGAGGTCACGCCTGGCGGTACAACGACGATCAGCTCTCGGGCAGCTCTCGTCATGCCAACATAAAGCTGGCAAAGTGATTCTTTAAACTGCTCATTCCAAAAAGTGCAATACATCGCACGACAGCTCTCCGGCAGAATATTCCAGTATTCCTTCGGCGACCAGAGCAAAACTTTTTCAATCTTTTGCGTCGTTGTATTACGCTGTACAATTTTTTTGTCCGTATAGCCCGAAAGCGGTTTATGCAATTCCGGCAGGACCGTAATATCGAACTCCAGCCCCTTGGACGCGTGCAGACTCATAACGCGTATTCGTGAATCGCTCTGAAGAAAAACACGGTGGTTGCGAGCATTATCGATAAAAGAGTTCAAACGATTCGTCTCGCCGGTCCAGGAGCACGCGTATTCCCGAAGTTTGAACAGACGTTCCTGGTCACCAGGATTACAATAACCGGCAAGCAATTGTACAAACTCACCCACAACGACACCGAGCGAACGCGATGCAATGCGGTCACGAATCCGATGAGAAATGGCTCTCGCCTGTTGCGGGTCAATAAGGAACTTCGCCGCGTCTTTTTCGTCATGCGTAAGGGGTGTTAGCTTGAGTTCTCTGGCCAGCGGGGCCAGGTGCACCAGTTGAAACCAGGCAATGGTGTCGCCCGGATGATCCGCGATTCGCAGCAGAGCCAGAACCGCCTCGACCGGTGACGAACCGCCCAAAGGGACACCACTTTCGCCGCTGACTTCCACGCCGTAATGCTTAAACAAGGCAATCAGCTGCGCGGCAAAACGATTCGTGCGGGTCAGAATTCCTATCTCGCAACCGGGATGCTTCTTTCGCTCCTCCAGCACACGTTTGACCGTCCAGGCAAGAGTACACGCTTTCTGGTCCGGCTTGATTGCTCCGGAACCTGAATCGTCAGCCTCATCCTCGTCGTCTTCATTTTCGAAATCGCCTTCCCCCAGTCCCGAATCGAATACTGCCTGTGCACTTCTACGACCGTCTCCCGGAACCAGTTCATTGATTTCAGCGAGGACATTATAAAGGTTTTCCAAATGTTCTTTATCGAACAGGGGTGACTCCTCCAGGGACACCAAACCCGCCTGTTCCCCGCGTGGTCCTGCCGTTGTGTGCCAGTCAAAAGCGGCGCTCCATTCTTTCGCGGCGTTAACAAAGGTTCGACGCTTTTGCTTGACCAGTTCCGTCGCATCCGCCGGATTCTGCTCTAACGCGGGATTACTCTCAAGATCAGCAAAGACCTTATTCACAACGTCAATCACAGCACGCGAACTCCGTCGGTTGGCCGGAAGTGACGCCTGTTTCATGTCCGGCAGGTTCGTTACCAGATCAAACAGCCTGACATTACCGCCGCGCCAGCCGTAAATCGCCTGCTTCGTATCACCTACACAAAAAAGGGATTTCTTCCCCTCTCGGGCAACCGACTCCGCAAGCGGATGAAGGATATGCCACTGACTGGTTGACGTATCCTGAAATTCGTCAAGCAGAATGTGGTCCGGGTCCGCGCCCAGCCGGGAAATCATCTGACGACGGCGATGCGTCCAGTCAATTTCCGAAAGGAACTTCGTTATGTCAGAAAAGAGATAGGCCGCCTGCTCTCGCTTGAGTTGATAGAACTCTTGCGCCACAAGTTGCGTTACCAAATGCGTTACATCAAGCTTATTGGTCAGGTCGTTCAGAATGCGTGCCCGCACCTCTGTCACCAAGGCAAGCAAAGCCCCATGCAAGCCCGGATAATCCGCCATGTTCGTTTTTCGATAGGGAACGTCCGGATAGAGCGCGGCCTCGACAAATTTACTCGAAACGAAAGCTCGCCAGTTCTCCTGACGAAAATCCCGAATCGCGGCCTCTACTGCTTTGACGAAGAATCCGTTCGGCTTACCCGTCTTCGTTTCCGGTAGATCCGCATGGATCAAATCGTCCAGCAAGTCGTCTATTTCCGATTCGCTCTTCAGTTTGCAGCGACCGGGAAACGACCAGGCGCCCGGTTCCGACTCCGCGAGCAGGTCAAGAAAATTCTTCGTCGTCGAAAAAATCTGGTCGGCTATCGACCGCTGTAATTCCCCCTTAAACAGCAGATCCATAAGTCGCAAGGCAACATTCGTCGACGTATTACCAATGGCAATTCGAATCGCGTTCAGGAGCAGACGGTTATCCTCGGTACTCTCCGCAATCGTCCAGCTTATCGGCAGTTTTAGTTCCAGTGCAAAACTTTTGGCCAGTTTCACAAAAAGTGAATCAAGAGTCGAGACCCGCATCTCATGCAGGTGCGTTACCAACTTCGTGAGCGAGCGACGCACCTCGTCCCGGGTCAACTCGCGCGGCAGCCCCAGCTCGCCCGACAGTTTCCGGCATCCGGAATCGTTCAGTGCGGCCAAAGCGAGTCGTCGCAAAATTCGGTCGCGTATCTCGCCCGCCGCCTTACGCGTAAACGTCGACGCCAAAATCTTCTCAGGAGATACCCCGGCCAGCAGAAGCTGTATGTACCGGTTGCTCAACTGAAACGTCTTGCCCGACCCCGCAGACGCTCGTATGACTATATTATTAAATCCGGACATTAAGGCCCAACCTTCCGCGAGTTCACCTCTCGCTCAAACGCCGGCGAAACCACTTCACGATAACTCGTCTTACCGCCCGCAACCGTCCGCACAATGAACAGCACCGCCAAGTCTTCCCCCGCAACCGCGATGCCTTCCTCCGGCCCCAGGACGAACAGAGCCGTGGCCCACGCGTCCGCCTCCATACACTCCTTCGCGACTACCGAAACCGAGGCTACCCGCTCTTCCACATCCTCGTCCGTTTCAAACAGAGCGCAAGGGCGACCGGAACGCGGGTCAATCAAGTGCGAAAATTGGACCTTGCCCACCCGTCGATAATTCCGATAATCGCCGCTGGTCGCCAGGGACAGGTCCGATGTTTCCAGAATGCGTCCCACACGAGTTCCGTTCGTATTAGCTGCCAAGTCCGGCACTTCTATACCAAGCGACCAGGGGACAGGTTCGCCGCTGGGGGTCCTCTTGTGCCCGCGACATCGCAGTTCACCGCCCACATCAATCATGAAATTTTCCACTCCCGACTGCTGCAGTACCGCGGCAACGCAATCGACAGCGTAGCCCTTGGCAATCGCGGAAAGATCGACATAGAGGTCCGGAATCGCTTTACGCAACGCCGGCGGTTCCATTCGAACAGAAAGCTTCTCATAGCCTACACGCTCCTTCGCCGCAGAAAGCTCGGCGTCCGTGGGCAGTCGCTCCAGTTCCGTCCGGTCCGGCCCAAACTTCCATAAATTCACGACCGGACCGACCGTCATGTCAAAGGCGCCACGACTCGCTTGCGAAACCGTCAGACCACAGGCCACGACCGACGCCAGCTCCGGCGAGACCGAAATCCATTCGGTCGATTCCGCCTGATTGAAACGCGACAGTTCCGAATCCTCACGCCACGTCGACATAACCGCGTCCACCTGGGCCAAGGCCGTTTCAATCGCATGTCGCATTTGCGCCACCGTTTCCCCATCCGACTCCGCACAGAGCAGACGCGCGTTCCAGAACGTGCCCATCGTCTCGCCCGACAGGGTTACGATCCGAACCGGTTCCACCGCTGATCGATGCTCCGAGTCACACGAAACGCCCGGCAACACCAACAGCAGTAACAGCAGCACAAATTCCCAACGCATATTCTTCTCCCAAGTCTGGAACTTCCTTTGCAAAAAATGCAAAAAAATCTTTTCAGTCCTGTTTCTCCTTTATAATATGATCATTGCATCGCCATAACTGTAGAAGCGATAGCGCTGTCGCACCGCTTCTTCATAAGCACGACGCATTAAGTCATCCCCGCCAAAGGTGCGCACGAGAATAATTAATGTCGATTTCGGCAGATGAAAATTCGTTATGACAACGTCGGTCGTCTTGAACTTGTACGGTGGACGAATAAAAAGATTCGTTACCCCGGCAAACGGAGCCAGAACCGAGTCATTTCGCCCCGTCGAGTCGATACGTCCATCGGCCAGTTGGTTCGCCGCCGACTCCAGACTGCGCACCGTCGTCGTTCCCACAGCGACCACGCGACCCCCACGCCGGTGACACGCCTGAACCGCTTGCACAACGTCCTCACTGACACACGACCATTCGGTGTGCATAACATGCTCGTCAAGGTTCTCACTCGTTATGGGCTTGAATGTCCCCGCGCCCACGTGCAACGTGACTCGCGCCACTTCAATACCACGATTCGTCAGCTCCGCCAAAAGCTCATCGGTAAAATGCAGGCCCGCCGTCGGGGCCGCCACCGCACCCGGCTTCTCCGCGTACACCGTTTGATAGTCACCACGGTCCTGCTCATCCATCCGGCCCGACCTGATATACGGTGGAATCGGCACAAATCCGACCTCGTCCAACAGAGTGAAGGCCGTTTCCGTTCTCCCGCTCAACACCGGTCGTACCAGAAGTGTTCGCTCCGGCGTACGACCCACAACTTCCAAATGCCGCCCGGTCGGCCCCTGGGGTGAATCCAGTTGCAGCAGTTCGCCAGAGGTCAGCTTGCCACGCGTCTTCGACATAACCTCCCAGCATCCCTGGGCATCGAACCGAAGAAAAAGTCCTTCCCAGCGGCCACCCGTCGCGACCCGAACGCCCATAAGACGGGCATTGACAACCTTCGTGTCGTTATAGATCAATAAATCATTCGGATTAAGGAGTTTGGGCAAATCGCGAAATTTCATGTGCTCCAGCGACTGACGTTCGCGTCGCACAACAAGCAGCCGGGCATCCGCACGGTCGTGCAACGGACGCTGGGCGATCAGTTCCGGCGGAAGTTCATAGTCGTAATCAGATAATGCTGGCAAAGTCTTTAACATACGTAATTGGTATCATGTAAATTTTGGAGTCGTAACCCTCTTAAAGTCAGGCGAACCGGGCCGGGGGCCTTGTCGTTCTTTAAAGAGTTTTTATACTTAACCTTATGGGGGAGTTTGGGGTATTCCGGATCGGGCTTGTACGCACGACTGGATTTGTTTCCGTCTTCCCGACTGTCGTCTGTATATATTATAGCGTCTTGGCCGGGAATTAAAAGGTCATTTTGTGGTTTTACGCAGTTTCCGTCCGTTTTTTTCGCCGTGGCGTCTGCTTCCATTCGAATTGCGGAGTCAAAAGAGACAGGAAACCCTCAAAACGCCCGAATAAACGACAGTTGCCAACAGGAAAAAGAGCAATGGACAAGAAAATCAAGGTGGCTCTGTGCATAACAGAGCTGGAACGTGGCGGTGCGGAAAAAGCCCTTGTTCAGCTCGCTTCCGGCTTGAATCCCGAACTCTTCGAGGTCATAATCTACTCACTACGCTCGAAAAAATGGCATAGTAAGCACTCATTCCTGTCAATTTTGGCAAGCCGGGGAATTCAGGTTAAATTCCTTAACGTGAATTCCGTCCTCTCGTTTCCCAAGGCCTGTCACCGCCTGAAAAGAATGCTGCGTGAACAGAAGCCGGACGTCTTTCAGTCCTTCCTGTTCCACGCCAATCTGCTCGGCCGCTTCGCCGCCAAAGCCGCCGGCGTCCCGCTCGTCTGCTCCGGGATTCGCGTCGCGGAAAAAAAGGCTAAATGGCACCTCCGACTCGATTGCCTTACCCAGCATTTCGTCGATAAATATATTTGCGTGAGTGAATCAGTCGCTCATTTTACCCGTACTCGCGGACATATTAACGCAGAAAAAATCCAGGTCATTACCAACGGTATTGACCCGGACGTCCCCTTTAACGTGGAAGACGTTATGACTCCCCTGCCAGACGACTACGCCAAAGAGCCAGCCGTCGTCTACCTCGGCCGACTTCATTACCAAAAAGGGCTCTTCTGGCTTATGGATACCCTGCCCGAATGGCTCGCTCGGGAAACGTCGTGGCATCTCTGGCTCTTTGGCGACGGACCTGACCGCGAAAAACTTGAAACTCGACTGCTGACACTTCCGTTCGCCGACCGAATCCATCTCCCCGGACGACACACCAACATTTACGATATCCTTAGCGGCGCCGCTCTGCTCGTACTCCCGTCTCGCTGGGAAGGTATGCCCAACGTCGTCCTGGAAGCCATGACCGTCGGCATTCCTGTCCTCGTGACCGATACGGAAGGAACACGCGAACTCCTCGGTAACGACCCGCGGCAAATCGTCCCTTTCGGCGATTCCCTCGCCTTCTGCCGCAATATTACCGCCCTGCTGAATGACCCGGAACTACGATCGAAAATCGGCAACGCCAACAGGGACCGCGCGATCAAGCTCTTTAATATCAACGATAAAATCAACGCCTACATTGACGCCTGGAACGGCAACGACAGGTAGAGATTATTCCCGTTGCCTTGCGACCAGTGCGGGTGCCCGGAAATTTAAACAAGTTTTTCCAAATAGTGTAGCGTTTTTTTCGTGGCCCCTTGCTGGGTCAGGACGAGATCTCGCGCTCGCGTGCCCATGGCCACCGCCTTGGCTCGATACTCCAGACATTCGCGGACAAAGGCCGTCATCTCTTCCTGATTCATAACAACGCGTGCCGCGTTCGCCTTGAGCATCATGGAGGAAATATCACGAAAGTTCTTCGTATTCGGACCAAAGCTGACCGCCGCACCATATGCGGCAGGCTCCAGCATGTTCTGTCCACCCCGACGCGTCATACTACCACCCACAAACGCAATTTCGCACACGCCCCACCAGGCACCAAGTTCACCCACCGTATCCACCAGAAGTATACGGTTTTCTGCGCGCGGCGTATCATTTTCATTAAGGTGCGAACGACGCTGCCACGGAAAAGACGACGCGGCCAGAAGTCGTGCCACCTCTTCAAATCGCTCCGGATGTCGCGGAACAAGAATCAGCTTGAGTTCCGGATAGTCGCTTTGCAAAATCTTAAAAGTCGTTAGCGCCATGGCCTCTTCCGGCGACTGCGTACTCCCGGCCAAAAAAACAAGATCACCTTCCCGTACCCCGGCCAGAGCGGCCAATCGCAACGTCTTCTCATTCCGTCGATTCATCTCAACACCGTCGAACTTGATCGCACCGGTTAACACCGTTTGTTCCGCGCCAAGCTGTCGAAACGCGTCGCACGCATAGCCGTCTTGCGCCGCGATACAGTCGATTCGCGAAAACAGAAATCGCGTCAAAAACCGAATGTGTCGATATCGTTTAAGACTCTTCTCGCTTATACGCCCGTTTACAATCGCCACGCGCGTTCCAAATCGCTTTGCGGCCAGAATCAGGTTCGGCCACAATTCAAGTTCCACCAGCACCAACAGATTCGGAGCAATACGTCGCATGGCAGTGTTCGTCGACCAGCTAAAGTCGATTGGGGCATAAAAAACCGGATACTGCGGAAATTTCTTACGCCCCAACTCCATTCCCGTTTTACTCGTGGTCGAAATGACAATCTCCCAATCCGCATGCTCCGCGACCACCAGCTTCACAATGGGTACAAGCAGATTCATCTCGCCGACACTGACCGCATGGAACCAGACGCGAACGTGTCCCTTCTCACAAGGGGGCAGTTTCGGAACAAATCCAAAAAACTTTTCTCTAAATCCGTTACGATATTTCTTAAGGACAAGAACGCGATACATCAGGATCGGGGAAACCACAACAAGGAACAGGAGATAGCACAGATTGAGCAGATAGCGCATGGGCAAAACCTTATTCAACCGCCGCGGCGGAAACATGCGAAAGACGACTGGGCTCGTCACGACGCGTCATAAGTACTTCAACATCACTGCGTGGGTCCAGCGAGTTCGCCTTCAGAACACTTGCAACCGTATTCCACGCCAATTCCGGCCGATTGTTCTCTTTACTAAGATGGCCCAGATAGATCCGCTTCGTGCCTGTGGTCGCCAGTTCCGTAGCGAGCAGGCCCGCATTATCATTTGATAAATGCCCCACGTCGCTCAAGACCCGCCTCTTCAGGACCGCCGTGTACGGACCTCGTTTGAGCATTTCAACGTCGTGATTCGCCTCCAGCAAGACCAGCGGTACGCCACGCAGACTCCGCCTCATTTCCGACGTAATGTGACCGGTATCCGTCGCAATGGCCACGGCCGTACTCCCATTGGACACACGATAGCCGACTGGATCCTTCGCGTCGTGCGGAACCGGAAAAAACGAGACTTCCAGGTCGCCCAGATCCAGAGGAAACAAAGCTCCGTTACTCTCGAAGACCTTAATGCACCTCTTGTCTATCTTCTCCGCTTTCCCCTTTTTCATAATAGCGAACCAGGTGCCCACGCTCGCATAGATCGGAATCCCCAGCGAACGGGCAAGAACACTAATAGCCTGAATGTGGTCGGTATGCTCATGAGTGAGAAGAACAGCGGAAATGGACTCCAGTTCGACGCCTATTTCCGCCAGGCACCGGGACAAATGCCGACCACTTCGTCCGCAGTCGATCAGAAGACTCGTCTTGCCTGAGGCGACATAGGTCGCGTTCCCGCTACTGCCACTGCATAACGGGCAAAAATGAATCCTTCCATCTGCCATAATCCGCACTCGCACTCCCGCACGCACAGCCGGGGACCAGCCTTTTACACGAAAACACTGGCCCCACGGAACCCGTTGGCAAAATCAGCCTTGTTTCTTAATTCGTTTCTGAACGTCGATTTCAAGCGTACCGAACGCCGCTTCATGACGCGCAATGGTCATACTCAACGCATGGAGCAGACGCTTGGCCGTAAAGAAATTCGTAACAATACGCTGATCCACGGCGATCGGTTCACTCGGAACGCCCATCGGATGCGGATTCAGCCCGAAATCGATAATCAATTCTTCCGGCGTACCCGTAACGCGACAGAAATTCGCGTACAAGGCACTGACTTCTGAGTCGTCTACCTGAATCTGCGGTCGCTGCTGTTTTTCCTGACTTGGTTCCAAACCGGTCGTTTCATTCTTGACATTTTCTTCTGCCACGATTACGCTCCTTCTTCTTTTTTCTGTGGATTCGTTACTTGCGAGGAACCCCTCCTTACGAAAAGTTCTCTCCTTGACATTACTTATTATACCGATTTTGCCGCCTATGTCCATATCGATTTTAAAAATATCTCATGTTGCCACCCAAGTTAAAATTTTGTAAAAATAGATAACTTACACAAGATATATCATAAAAGCAATGACCGGGGCTATGATTATTGGTCTAAGATTATTGGTCTGTGGTTCTTCCTCGTCCCGCACGGAGGGGCCTGCTCGCAGGGGCCGACCCAGCAACAACATTAGGCAACACAACAGCCTCACAATTCGCAGTTCTCACGCAGATAAAGCTGTGTATCGAAACGTGCAATCGATTTGTGTTTCAATGGTATTGTTTTTATTTTGGCTCGAGAGCCGGCGCGACGGAGTTGTATTAGACCGTAGAAAAATAGTTGTCATGGCGATTATAGAATCACAATGACGACAGGGAGTATGGCGTGATGAATTGAATCTCCAAAAATAATATCAAACTCTATGTCGCCTTTATAGGTCTTCTGCTTTGCGTCAGGATGCGAATCAGAACTCTTTGCTATCGTAACAGAAAATTTGTCAGAATCAATGTAAGAGGTTGAAATCGTAATACCATCCTGGTTTGTTATGGTAAAGGATCCACTATCAATCTTTCCTGGCGTATGAAGTTCAAGAAACACCGATTGATGAAATGGAAGATCGTTTTCGGAAATTACCTCGACAATTTTATTCGGCATCACATTAAAAAGACCATTTATAGTCAGCGTTACGGGAATATCAAGCGAATTGTGCGACTTTGCATCTGACATCAATGAAATAACGCCAGTAAGTTTTCCGGTGGAGTTTGGTACTGTCCCTGAAAGCCGCAAAGAAAAGGAGTCAGAAATCGTGCTAGCAGGACCTAATTCGGCATGTAGCCACTCGGGAAATGTAAGTTTATTAATAACTGGAATTTTCATTTCTTCGTAGAGATTCAAAAAAGATATTACAACTTTTTTATCAAAATTTTGACCAGGTGCCAACTTTCCGAAATCAATGTGAGAAAGCTCACTTTTCATCTTTCCGGGTGTAAGTACCTTTATTTTACAGAGAAAACCTTCAGCCATATTCGTGTCAGTCTCGACTTCGTGAAATAAAACATCACAATGATTAATTAACAGTCCCTCTTTTCCAGTAGTATTAATAGTAATAGGAATTCTTATTTCTTTTAATGGTTTTACCAATCTATTTTCAGAATTGAGATCTGCACGAACACAGTTACACCCAGTTTGAATTTTATCTATTAGAATATCCTTGTTAGAAATATTTTGGAAGGTAATAAAAGCGGTTGCAAGCTCACCTTCGGAAGTATCTTTGAAAATACAGTCTGACGAAGATAGAAACCTCTTGTATGCAGGAGGTTTGATTTGATTTTTCTGTGGAACCGTATAGATATTCTCATCGGGGGAATCCTTGTCAGCAAAAAAATCTTCACTGACAAGAAACAAACAATAGCCACTCAAGGCAACAGAGATAACCATGCCAAACAGACACAAAAAACGAGAGAATCTTGTCATAAACATCAGCTTGTTATGAGGAGTGAAGACGAATGTATCGTCGGAAAAAAAACACAAACGCAATAATATTTATCACCAACAGAACCAAGACCGAAGTTAACCTTCGCCTTCTTGGCAGTTTTCCAATTACCTGTGCTTCTTCTATTTTCTTTATCGTGTTTTGTTGTTGGACCTGTAATTGTTCTATCATTGCATCTTGCGGTCGCAAAGATTGCATCTCTTGCATATACACCTCCGCTTTTTGGGGCATCTGGAGTTTTTGATAAGCATTGATAAGACCCGCCAGTACAAAAGAAGTCACACCACCTGCCCCATTTTCACTTGCAACTTTATCCAATTGTTCCACTTCCTTTTTCCAGTCATTGTGAATTGTTGTATATACTTTTATGGCTTCCTCGTACTTTTCTTCTCTGGCAAAGCTTTGGGCAACATCAAGCAAAAGACGCGGTGTACCAATGTCGGCAGGTACTTCAGTAACATAACGTGTGAGAAAATTGCGATAGGCTTCACCTTTTTCGGGGAAAAGTCGACCAACAAAACCGTAGATAAGATCGGAGTAGCGTTGTTCTTCAATTTGAGGCTGTTGCCCTATCTCAATTAAGGTTTCACAAGTTTTGTCGACGTCACCAGAGCGAAGCAAAATTGTGGCTTTATCCCGCAAAAACGACCAATAGAGATTGCAGTTTCCGGCCAGTACCCCGCTCCCGAGCAGATTAGGCCTATCTTGAATCAGATGAATCGCTTGTTCAATTTTCTCAAGTGCTTTTCTCGTGTTTTCAAATTCTTCACAGTAAATTTCCGATTCAGAACGATAGTAAATGACCATAAGTTGCGATAAACGAAACCAATTAGCTTCATTGCCATCATCCAGTTTTAATGCGGAAAATTCTTCTTCAAACTGGTCATATGATTTCAGCATGCGTTCGGCGTATTGTCGTCGCTGTTGCGAGTCGTTTGTGTCAACAAGTTTTTGATATTGTTCTTTTGCGACGGCACCAATAAAGCCAAGGGTTTGCATGCGCGAGAATTGAGACTGTTTATATTCGAGTGACTTTTCCAGAAGGATAAGAGACAGTTCGTATTCCTCACGCGAATTACAAGCCCCTGAAAGATTGACCAAAACATTGGCACACAGGGACGAATTTGGATTTTTTTCCACAACCTTGAGGATTCGTTCGGACCAGTCATGCAACGAACGAGATTTGTTGGGGTCTGCTTCATACTCCTGCCAGATTACCTCAACGGGGTCGCCTTGGGCAATAGTCCTGTCACAAAGCCAACCAGAAATTGTGGTTGAGTACAGACAAAGAAATGCAAACGCATATCTCAAACAATACGACTCTTTCATCATTTTCCCTTTAGGATAATCGCAAGCAACAACCCTCGCGACTTTATAAATATTTGGCCTATCGACAATTTTGTGAACAAAAAAAGGAAAACAAAGAAGTAGTTTCGCGTTTTTCTGTTTTTAAACTGGCGGTGCCTGCAAAATAATTGAATCACTCGGCAAAAATGTTGCTAGTTAGCCACCACAGCCTTCTGCCTTTGCTTCTGTATAGCTTACGTTGGGACCGCTCTTAATTTTTGTACCGGTTGCAACCGCAGTGTACGTCGAACCTGGAACACCATTACAATTATAACTACTACCAGAAGAGCAAATACATGGTCCATCTATTCCCATTTGAGATGCGTCTACCCTGGAATACTCATACCGATAGTGGTGCCTATATTGAAAATCAATTAACACTACATAGACACAAATAGTCACTTTTTTTCCTGCTGGCGTTTTTACCTCGTAAGTATGAGAAATAGTTTGCGAGGTGGCAACGTTTGTTCCTGTTTCTCCTCCGATATCTCCAATAATAGTCGCGCCCACCACAGCATTTCCAACACCTGCCTGGCCCTCAAATTGCCAGAAGTCGCTAGCAGAATGGCCGATCGTCAACGTCACTGTATCTGTACGACTAGTTGTTTGTTCAGTAGAGGTACAGTTGTTTATGCTTTGGGACGGACCAAACGCATAGCTCCTTTCATTGAAACAAGTATGGTCGGACCCAAGATCAATACGAAAACATGAAGTAGTTGACTCGCATCCACTGGAACTACCAATTGCTGCTTCCTGCTCATTACAATAAGACCTATCGACGTTTACAGGATCAGCATAGAGGTTATTTGCAACCAAGAAAGCACCCCATAAAATACATATCGAGAATCCAAGAAAAATACTTCTCTTTTTGACCTTAAAACACAACATGGAACGTAACCTCCTTAAACAATAAAACACAAACGAATCTTAAATAATGTTAATTCCAATAACACCGGCAATTCATGCGGTAAGATTAACAATACAAAAAATAAACACGGTAATATCATTATATACCCCCTCAGTCTCTCAACAAGTGTACACAAAAAAATAGTATTGTCAAGTGGGCACGGTTAATAAGAGGTCGCGCCAAATTTTCTCGGGACTATAGGCGATTATCCGAGGGTATGCCCTGAAAAACCAGAAAACACGGCCTAGGATTCTTCCTCGTCCTGAAAGGGTTAGGGATAAGAATTACCTATCGCCCTGTAAGGGCATCACATACAGCGCCGCTGTCTTTTGTTGTGGGCCTGTGCTGCCCTTACAGGGCGTGTTTTTATTAGGATATCGTTGACCCGGGGAACGTCGAAATACGTTGTATTTCTCCTTACCCCGGGCTAGGTTATGCTGGCCTTACAGGCCGCCGGTTCATGGCGATGATGGGTAAATGGCAAATCCGTTGCACATTGGCAGAGCAAGTTTTTTCGCTAATATTGTTGCTGGGACGGGACTCGCGAAGAGGGCGTGGTCTGACGCTCGACAATCAACTTAGTTTACTCATTAGCGTGTTATTTATCTATTGTCGCAACCCGATTTGGCGCCAAAAATATCTACCGAACGCGTATTCTTTAAAAAGGGTAATTTATTAGGAATACACAATCTGTATTGGGATATTATTTTTCCTTACCGAAAAAATCGGCATTTTTGCTCTTTTGGGGTGGACAAGCGGACCAAAAGTCGATAAAGTTAATGGACCTTAAAAGGCTTTCACAAGCGAAAGATGCCCCAAAAACCGGCCAAGAATGGCCATTACCGTGAAAGGAATCAACTATGGACTTCAATTTCTTTGACTGGATACGTCAGGGAGTGCGCCGCAGTGTGCTGCTGGGAGTCTCCGACGCCGTAACGCAAATGGGTATGCCACAAACAGAAGAGGATAGTCGTGATAAAATTCTATCCTTTCTGCAAACGGAAGCGCCGAAGAGTAATGCCCGGCGACGCCTGCCTCCGGCCCCGGAAGGCGGACCCCGTAAACTCGGTCGCACGATCTCCGATCTCAATATTACGGCAGAAAATAACTCCTGACCCTCTCCAAAGTTTTTACGCTTCTGGTACAATAGACGATGTTGTGCTGTTTTTACAGACTCAAGGTCGGATAGTCGGACGCGTACGCGCGGCCGTGCCCCCAGCGGACGCGGCCGGCCAGGCCCTACTTCCCCGTTGTCTCTGTGCCTTCGTTTTATCAGTGCGTATCAAATCAGGTCCTTTACGGCTCATGCGAGGCCGCGCCGCACCTTGTTTGATATTGCCCCTATTGTTCCCTGGAGAATGAGATTTAAAAATGACTGAGCGCTATCCCCATCTCAAAGTTGAAGATCCCGAAATTTATGACCTGATTCAGAAACAGGCTGAATTCGAGTCCACTACCCTGAAAATGATCGCTTCCGAAAGTTTCGCCTCGCTACGCGTTATGGAAGCTTGTGGCTCCATCTTTACCAACAAGTACGCCGAAGGCTATCCGGGCGCCCGTTACTACGAGGGAAATGAGTTCGCCGACGGCATCGAGAATCTTGCTCGCGACCGGGCCAAAGAGCTCTTCGGCGCCGAACATGCCAACGTTCAGCCCTACTCCGGCTCCCCCGCCAACCAGGCCGTCTACCGCGCCCTGCTCAAGCCAGGCGATAAGATTATGGGCATGCCTGTCTCCGAAGGCGGACATCTCACCCACGGCTGGAAAGTCAGCTTCTCCGGTCAGGATTACGTTCAGGTCCCCTACGGACCCGACCCGGAAACCGGCCACATCGACATGAACAAGGTCCGGGAAATTGCCCTGGCCGAGCGTCCCAAAATGATCTGGGCAGGCACAAGTGCCTATCCGCATCTGCTCGACTACTCCGCGTTCGCCGATATTGCCCGGGAAATCGACGCCTATCTCGTTGCCGATATTGCCCATATTAACGCCCTTATTATCGCCGGCGTTCATCCGGACCCCGTCCCCTACTGCGATATCGTCAGCAGCACAGCGCACAAAATGCTTCGCGGCCCTCGCGCCGGGTTCCTCCTGTCGAAAATCGACGACCGATACCAGCAGAAATATCACGCGACGAGCAAGTTCAATCTGGCCCAGCGCGTTGACCGTGCCGTTTTTCCCGGCCTCCAAGGCGGCCCGCACCTCCACATTATCGCCGGTATGGCCGCCGCATTTAAGTTCGCCTTGAGCGACGAATTCAAAGATTACGGGCAACAGATCGTTAAAAACGCCAAGGCCCTGGCCGCCGCTCTCATGGCTCGCGGATACGACCTGGCCGGCGGCGGGACCGATACCCACCTGCTCATTCTCGACTTCCGCAAAAAGGATTTTACCGGCAAAGACGCCTCGAAAGCCTTGGCAAAATGCGGCATAATTGGAAACTTCAACATGGTGCCCGGCGACCATCGTTCGCCGTTCGTTACCAGTGGCGTTCGACTTGGAACCCCCTCTCTTACCAGTATGGGCATGAAAGAGGCCGATATGGAGAAAGTCGCCGCCTGGATCGATCGCGTTTGCCAGAATATCGATAAAATCGACGACGTCGCCCCGGCCATTCGTCAGGAAATCGCCGACTTCTGCAAGAGCTTTAAGATCCCCGGCATATCGGAGTAAGCCCGCAGCGGCACACGGCTCTGTGCTCAGAGTTCTTTCCGGGGCGGGGTAGCACCCCCGTCCCGTTTATCCTCACGTATCCTAACCGGCTTCTATCTATGCGAACTTACCCATGAACCAGTCGGTGAATCGCGGGAAGAATCGCGCTAAAAAGTAGAGAATCCGCGACGGAAAGTGCGGTATGATTCGGTGCTTGCCTCGCTTAATGGCCGCGAGCATTTGCCGCGCAACGTCTTCCGGAGTCGCGGCCTTATGCGCGGGAAAATGCGGCTGCGACCTGTTCTCCAGGAGTACATCAAAGAACTCCGTTCGCGTCGTACCGGGACAAACGCACAGCACATCAATCCCCTCGCGTGAAAGTTCGGCACGCAGCGCGTCGGAAAACGCTATGATTCCCGCCTTCGCCGCGCCGTAGATCCCGTAGTGCGGCGTCCCACGCAGACCAACAATGGAGCCAAGCGTAACAATCATGGGCCGACGATTGCCGCTCCGCTCCGAGAGTGACTCGCGAAGTACGGGAATCGCACGCTGTGTCAACCGAATCACCGACAGGAGATTCAGGTCGATCAGTTCTCCGGCCACCTCGGGCGACGTCTCTTCGATCCGCTCCGTCGCGCCGGCACCCGCGTTATTCACCAACAGGTCCAAGCCGCCGAACTCACGCACGGCCGTCTCCAGCAGCTCACCGCCAAACTCGTCGTCGGTTATGTCGCCTGGCAGGTACGCAACGTCCACGCCGTATTCATTATGCAACTCTTCGGCCAGGGCCGCTAAACGATCAGCCCTGCGCGCTGTCAGGAGGAGACAGGCCCCCTCCTTCGCCAGTTCACGGGCCAGAGCCCGACCTATTCCGGACGACGCCCCTGTCAGAAGCGCCCGCATTCCTTTTACTTTTCTTTTCATGGATGGTCACCTTCGGATCGGAAAGTGCTTTGTAGCAGGTCAATAATCTGAAGTTGGACCTCGCTTAATTCCGCGAGACCCTTCTCAATAACAGGCAGGTCGGCACCAGGTGCCGCTTTCATGGACTCGTAAAGAGCAACACGTGTATTAAGACGTTTTTGTACGGCCAGTATCTTCTCCAAGCGGTCAACAGGATTCGTTTCTTTGCGATCAGACTCCTTAGGACCAGAATCTTCTCCGGTCTCCTTCTGCTGTGAATCCTCCTCCATTCCCTCCTCGGACGAAGAATTCACGTCGTCTGTACTGGAATCGGGATTTTCTCCCTCGTTCTTGAGTCCGTTTTCCCCCAACGACTGGTTTTCGTCAAGAAGTCTTGCCAAAAGTGCCTGATCCTCCGCAACGGATCGCTGAAATGTGGCCAACAGGTCAGCAAGCTCAAGCAAATCGCGTTCCAAACCGAGCAAAAGATCCAGCGATTCCTGACGCCTATTCCCCTCATACGCGGCTCGAAGTTGCGACAGACGCTCACGAATACGCATCTTTTGAGATCGAACCATGATTTCACGAACCAGGGCCTGGTCCGGCACGGGAATGGCCTTTTCCTGAAGAAGAATGAGAAATCCCCGCGTTAAATCATTATATCGCTGTTGGAGCATGGCAATGTCAGGCGACCCGGATTCCTTTTGACCCGCTGGAGAATCGGACAACGATAAGACCTCGGATGACGCAACCGGCGGCTGGGCTTCCTGGCAAGTCCCGAACGACGCAATGCCGAACGACGCCAACACCGCGATCAGGCCGAAAATCACTTGCGCAAGTTGCACGGGGAGAGTTCTCATTGTCTTACCTGTTACCGGCCGCCGGCGCTCGGGGATGACGCGCGAAAGTCATGTACTCCTCCTCCTTCTTACGCATAAGCGGGGCCTCGGCTTCGCTGTGGTCGTCGTAGCCCAGAAGATGAAGGGTTCCGTGTATTATGTAGAGGAGAAGTTCCCAGTCCGGCTCCTGGCCAAATTCCTTGCATCGCTTAACCGCTGTATCTGAACTGACCAATATATTGCCTTCAAGATAGTGCCGTTGCGGGTCAGCCTCCATTTCAAAACTCAAGACATCAGTCGCGTAATCGTGGCCCAGATATTCCACGTTCAAGCGGTGTATGGCCGCGTCGGTCATAATGACAATTTCCAGGTAGCCGGCCTCTATTCCGGCGTCGGCCAGCATTTTACGCAGGACGGTTCGAATACGACGCGGGTGTACCGCCAGACGCTTCTGCCGATTCACAATTTCAATCTTGATCTTCCTGTTCATTGCACTTGTCATAATACTTGTTTACTCTTTTCTTAAGCTTCTTTTACAGGCACCCGCACCACGCGGCGGAATTCTTTGTTGGCACGACCCAGGTCAGGAGATTTTGGCCGCCAAGGTCGTTCCCGAAAGAGAGCCGGCCGACGACGCGCCCGACGCCGACGCGGTACTGCCCCCACCATTACCGCCGTTACCGCCATTGTCTCCATTGCTGTTCTTATTCTCTTTTTCAGGATATTTTATCCGGCTGTGACGGCTTGCCAAAATACTTGTAATTATACTGTTCTCCACAACTCGTATCTCACCAAGCGTCAAACCGGCTTCGTCAAACTGACCATCTTCCATTCGCTTGGCCGAAATATCACGGACCAGATTCTCAATTCGGCCCGGAGAAACTTCACCCAGCGAACGACAGGCACTCTCAACGGCATCGGCAAGCATGAGAATACCCGCCTCCTTCGAACGCGGACGCGGACCGGGATAGCGAAAAGGTCCGTCTTCCAGACTGGTCGTTCCTCCACGCTCCTTGTTCAACCCGTTTGCCTTCTCGTAAAAATAGCTCACCAGCATGGTCCCGTGATGCTGTTCTATCAGGTCAATAACCTCTTGCGGCAAATGATACTGCCGCGCCAGGTCAACCCCATCTTTAACGTGTGAAACAATGACCAGCGTACTGACCCGCGGCTCCAGGGAATCGTGAATATTAACGGACCCTCGCTCCTGATTCTCCGTGAAATAGAGCGGATTGATCATCTTACCAATATCGTGAAAATAGGCACCCACACGCACCAGAGCGGCTCGCGCTCCTATCGACTCGGCCGCCGCCTCGGCTATGGACGCTACCTGAATCGAATGATTATACGTCGCCGGTGCACGACGCGCCAACTCAATTAACAGCGGATGCGACGGATTCCCTATCTCCACCAGACGCATGGGCGTCATAACGCCAAAGAGTCGTTCGGCAAAAGGAAGTAGTCCCGCAAAAAGAATCCCTGCCAGAAACGTCCACGCCGTTCTCAAGCCAGCCTCAAGAAAGAGAGGTTCGCCCAGCGGCTGATTCATCAATAAGCCAATCGACGTCGAGAGCAGAAATGCCGTTATCGCGCCACTCAACGTAACAAAGATTATCTTGCTCCGCGTTCTTATATCACGCGATAGTACAATGACAACGGAAACCGTTCCCACAATAATCAGAAAGACCCCCAGGTCGAAATAGCCCGAAACTGCCAAAATAAATGCCGCGATAAACGACGTGAATATCGCTTCTTCCCAAGAGAAAATTAACGTCGCAATCTGGGCAAAAATAAGCAAGGGAATCAGCTCCGGATTCGCTCCCTGATTCTCCAGTAGAACCTGAAGAAGACGACCCACCAAAATCGTCAGGACAATCAGACCGTAGAGTACGACCATATCGCCCAGCGACCGCTTACTCCCGACCAGCGACCGCGCCACACCCGCAGGCGACGCATTGCGACTCATGATGAATATGTACGAAAGGAACAAAAGAAAGAAGATCAAAACCCCAACACCAAAACCGCGAACCATCTTAATGTCCATGGTCCGCCCGGCAATCATGCTCTTGTATTCCTCTTTGAGAAGATGAAATGTAATCGGGTCAAGAACGGTTCCCGACTTCGCTATCGGCTGCCCCACTTCGTATTTCGTGTAGACCGTATCCACTTTCGCCGCCGCTACCTCTTGCGCATTCTCCGACGCCTCCTGATTCTCCGACAACGTCTCCGGAATCGCCGGCCTTATCCACTGAAACAACAATTCAGATATGTCCCAACTGTAGTTCTGATTCAATCGGTCTTTAATAAGATACGCATTACCAATAAGGACGTCCAGGACCGGCACTTCACGTCCGGATTCCGGCAGCGTTCCCACGTCGCAGACCAGTATTCGCTCCTGATTCCCCTCTCGACTGCCGTGCAATTGAATTAAAATACCATTCTTCTCATAAGAACGAAATGCATTGTCGATCACCTGCTTGAATCCGGCCAGTTCAACATCGGTCTCAAACGTCTTCTGAAACTTTTCAAAAGCAATGGCCGCCGTTTCGTCCGGCGTGTTCGGGGGTAGAAAGAGCCGCCACTTCTCAAGCGTTTCCGGCTTCATACTCTGAAAATTCTCCGCGACCAGGAGCGTTTGGACCGTGTTAACCAGACCGGCCTTGAACTGGGCAAGTTTCGCACCGTCGTTCACATAAACATGCAACGCGTCCATTCTCGCATTTTGACGCGCCTCTTCCGTCTTCTCGTTGCTCGGAACGGAAAAGGGAGTACGACAGCAGATGTTCCGCTCAACCTTACTCTCCTGCCGAAAAGCAAAGGGCGGATTCCATGCCTGGGTCGCCAAACAGAGGACCAGGGTCGACAGTATCAGTACACCGATCTTCAAAACCCCATGGTCACCTATGTACAGATGCCCCATCCGGTCCAGAAAGCCTACATAGTTTATGCGCGACGCTACACGCTGGGCTCTCGTTCGGTGCTGTTGCGTGGTTGACATAAAATCGATTCCGTGTGGTTTTCGTAAGCACCAACAATCTTCTGTACAAGAAGATGTCGGACAACATCGCTCTGGTCGAGAATAATCTGACCTATCTCGTCTATCTCGCCCAGGCGATCCATCGCATCGACAAGACCGCTCTTCTTATGCGTCGGAAGATCAATTTGCGTCGAATCGCCGCAGACGACAATTCGTGAACCCTCTCCCATTCTTGTCAAAAACATTTTCATCTGCAGCGCCGTCGTATTCTGCGCCTCGTCCAGAATGATACACGCGTTGTTCAGGGTACGCCCCCGCAAATAGGCCAGGGCAACGACTTCTATGCGGTCGTCGGACATATACCGGGACAGCATTTCCGCCTCCATCATATCCTCTAACGAGTCAAAGAGGGGACGTAAATACGGATTAATCTTCTCTTGTAAATCGCCTGGCAAAAACCCCAGACTTTCGCCCGCTTCCACCGCAGGTCGCGCCAGAACTATCTTGCGTATCTCGCCCGACTTCAACGCCTCGACCGCCCGGGCAACCGCCAAATACGTCTTGCCCGTCCCCGCCGGGCCCGCACACAGGACGATCTCATTCCGCCGCAGCATGTCTACATAACGCGCCTGACCCGCCGTTCGCGGACGAATTCGCTTACCTCCATAGACCTCTAACGGACGCGAATGCGTGACATCCTCGCCCAGCTGTACCTCCGAAATCGCGCGCGCTATATCGTCCCGACTCAAAACTCCCTTCTCACGATCGGCCATACGCTGTAACTGCTCCAGCAACGTGGCTCCTTTGCGAACGGACTCCCGGTCTCCCGATCTTATGATCAACTTCTCGCCGTCCACCGTGACCCGTATGCCCAACGCCTTTCGTATTGAACGAAGATGCTCGTCACTGGCTCCAAAGACATTATGCAGACCGCGAGAGTCTAATACCGATACTATCATTTCTTCCATGGCTCTATTTTAGCTTCTTTTTTAAAAAAAGCTATATCCCTCAAAAATTTCCGCCAAAATCAAAAAAAGACCCGTCTCCGCCGGGAATCGCGCGGTCCCGCCTCCGCTCTCCATCCTCCAAAAAAGCAAAAAAAGCCTTAAAAAACAGTACTTCCACGCGGTCCCGCTCCCAGAACACAAGTCTGGAGCGGCCGCGAATGAATGTATTTGTGTTACATAATAATTAAAAAGTTTTTATTCAAATAACCGTGTCTGTTTCTTTACACATCACAATAATGTATTTTCTTTGATTTTCTAAAACCAGAACGGTTCCATGCACGGCTGGTTCTCATACAGCCAGGCTCGCACATATTGCCGGTCAGAAACGGAGGCTCCGTTCGAATCGGACAGGCCGGGCGAATCCGAACCGATAATCAGAACGCTGTCGTCGGGCCGCGCCTCGGAGAGCACCCAGTTCATGGCGTCTTTGCGTCTGGCAATGAATTGAAACTCGCGGCTGGAACTGCCCAAACTCTTGCGAATCGCCGCATACTCCTTATCAGTCGCCTCCGGCTGAAGGTTGGCGGTTGTCAGGACAATGGCGTCCGCATATTCGTCGGCAACCCGCGCAAAAGAAATCCCCTTACTGCTGTCTTCCGCAGAATGGGTCTCTAAAAGGCAGAACAGGCGTCCGGTCGTAACCGCCTTGACCGCCTCCAGAGAGGCTTCCAGAGAGTCCGGCGTGGCCGCGTTATCGACGAAAACGTTGTACGGCTGACCACAATCCAGCTGCTCCAGCCGCCCCGGTACATGCTCCACACGCTCGATACCCGGCACAATCGTCTTAAGGTCGATTCCCAAACTCATCCCAAGCGCGGCCGCAAGAAGACAGTTATAAAGATGTTCCTTGCCAATCATGCGTGTATGGACCGGAACAGCGTCTATACCAGCAACGATATAAAACGTTTGCCCGCCGTCGTTTTGCTCGATGAGCATGCCACTGACCAGGCTGTCTGTCGGGTGCATACCCACCGTTATCGTCGGACAGGAAATCAAATGCAAAATGGCGTCGGTTACCCGGTCGTCTGTATTGCACACCACAAGCGTCTTTTCACTCGTATAGTCGAAAATTCGGAGTTTTGCCCGACGATAGGCATCCACCGTGTGGTGATAATCCAGATGGTCGCGCCGAATATTGGTCAGACAGACGGCGTCGAACTTCAGGCCAGCCAGTCGATTCTGGTCCAGCGCAACGCTCGAAACTTCCACAATAGCGTAATCGCAACCGTTATCGACCATACGGGCAAGGGCCTTGGCCAGTGATTCCGGCGTCGTCGCCTGTTCCGTTTCCGGACAGAGCATTCGCCCGTCGTAAGTCCCGAGTGAGCCGAGCAAACCCACGTGACTGCCCGACTCGGCAAGCATACCGGCAATCGTATACGAAAGCGAAGTTTTACCGGCTGTTCCCGTAACGGCAATCATTTTCATTTTCTTCGACGGATAGTCCAGAAGTGCCTCGCAGACGCGGCCCCATGTGTCCCGCGGATCGCTTACTTCAAAGAGCCGGGCATCGGCGGCTATCTCTTCCGTCGTCAGCACGCCCCGGGTCAGGACGGCCGCAACTGCGCCGTTCACCATGGCCACAGCCACCTCTTCCCGGGCACGAGCCGCATCCTCATTAAGGCAGACGAACAAGCCGGCCTCAAAATCTTCCGTGGCAACAGGAGAACAGGATCGTACCACAACCTCCTCTTTCCCCTTATAGTCTTCCGGTGAAATCACCGACGAAAGTATCAGCGGATGTTTGCCTTCCATTTGAACGAGCATGATGAGTTCCCCTCTCTTCGTTTGATGGGCTTCTATACCGACTCTCCAACTTTTCCCGTCAGGCCACGTTCGTACTGCTCCGGTTAAAGAGTCATCAGACGAACATGAACGCGAAATGGAGTGTCGGTTGTGCGGCTCTCCGACGACCCGGAAAAGCCATTTTCATCTTGGCATTCCCGATGTGACGCAGATCGCGGGTGAATCTGGAAAAATTTTTCAGTTTTTTCCAAAAATTTTTTAAATCTTCCCGGAAAAAACGCCTCTTCTCCCGACCTCCCCTTTGTGTCTGTGTTACCTTAGGTAAGACAGCAAAACATTAACGGCAAAATAGTCTTCTAACCGGGCCGAAAAGGCCCAAAAACAGGCGTTTTTTCGTATACATACATGATACGAACTTTAATAAAAATTGTCAAGACGAAAAAACCGGAATCGGAATTTTTTTACTCGGGAGACTTTACCGTCTTTCAGGAAAAACTTTCCACTTGCCCCATTAATCTCTTTTTATCTTCTATATTTTCACAACGAAACAAAAACGGACGCCGCGACTCATGCTCCCTGCTAGTCGGTCCGCGGCGCCCCATACCATACACCACCCTTTCCTTTCCTGTAGAAAGCAAGCGAGATTCCTGTCAATGACCGCGGATTTGTTTTTACCTGGCGTTCCTGGAACTAAGTCATACGCACGTCGGCCCCGTTGGGACCGGCTCGTTGCCATTGTTCTCTCCTGTGCCATGTGCCTGGCCACCGCCGTTTTGGCCTATCAGGTCACAGCCAACGACCGACCGGCGACCCCGCCCCCGGCTGTGCCCACTCCCCACGACGCGCTGGCCAAACTGAACTGGCTCCTCGGCGACTGGCAATTCCATTTCGAATCCTTCACGCTGAATCGGTCCGTTACGTACTCTCCCAACGGAAACTACATGCTCGTTCGGGACACCGCACGCGACCACAGCGATACAATCCTCTACCGCGAATTAACCATCATTGCCTATAACCCTGTAAGCGAACTGTTCGAGACCTGGGTCTTTCGCGACTCCGGTGGCTTCGGGGGAGGCGTTATGGAACTGTTTGGTAATCAATGGCTCGTACCGGTCCGCATGATCCTGGCCGATGGGCGGACGTCCACCTGCAACTACATCTATACCCCATCCACAGAAGGAAGGTATACCCTGCAGCCAACGTCACGCACGCTCGGGGGTCTGGCCATACCGGACCTCCCGCCGGCCCTGGCGCAGCGGGTCACTCCGCATCCGGAGGATACGACGCCGTCGTTTGTTTTTTAACCCTTTGTTTTCACCAAGTTTAGACCGGAGTCATTCCAGGCCGGATCGTACTCGCGGCAGGCGCCGCGGACCGTCCTGCGAAGCACTCCGGAAATTAGGAGACCTGTTATGAAAAAATTGTTTCGTTCAAAGTGGTTCTACCTCGCTCTGTTCGCGGCTGTTGCCGCCTCGGCCTGGCCTCTCACAGAACGCTACTACCCCATTCTGCAAAAAACCATTGCGGAAGTCGTCAACCCAGGCGACAAGGAATCGCCGCCTCCGGCCAACGAGGCTCCGAAGTCGCCCGATAAGGTTCCTGAAAAGGGAACCAACGCCGCGGCTACGCCTGCTAAGGCCGAACCCGACGTACCAGAGCCTAACGAAATTTCCCAGGCGGCCCTGAACGCGGCGCACACTCCCCTTAAGCAGAAGCAGCAGCCCGTTGCAGCGCCCGTCAAGGCGCCCGCCGTCGACCCCGCCGCTCCGAATGCCGGCCAGAATGCGACTGCCCCGGCTCCCAACCTGCCCGCGGTCGAGAGCGACAGTCAGGAAGAATCACTCAACGAACCCGACGAAGAGAAAACGTTTTCCTCACTGGTCGACGCCTATGTCTACGCATGGCCTCTGGTCCTCATGAATAAACTCAAAGAGGAAATGACCGGCAGTATTTATTTCGCCCCGGTTAACAAGATGGCTTACCTGCCGAATATGCCCTCCCCGTACTGGCAGACCGGTGAGTGCCCCAACGTCGACTCGCTCACCTCTCTTGCCTGGCTCGACTTGAAGGACGGGCCCCAGGTCGTTATTATTCCGGCTCAGGCCAAACATGGCTTTATGCTCGAACTCCTGGACGCCTGGACACATGTCGTGCTCGCTTTCAATAATCGTGAGGAAGCGGCGTTCCCCGAACGCGTACTCGACGACCGAACGATCCGCTCGTTCGTCCTCGTCGGACCCAACTACGACCCCGCGAAAGCCGCCGCCATTCCCAATGATATGAAAATTATCAAGGCCCCGACCAATCTGGTCTGGCTCATCAACAGAGTACTGCTCGGCGCACCTCGCGACCAGTACGACAGTGGAATTGCCTCGGCTGCGCGATGCCTCTACGAGTTTGAGCTTATGCCACTTGAGGCCTTCCTTAAAGCGTCCCACAATATTCCGGTCAATACGGCCTTGGGAAATCTCTTCTTCCGCGCCGGTGAAAACGGCCTGTATTTGAGCGATGGCAGTGAAGACGCCGGTAAAACCCTCGCCTCCAATAAGGAGCAGCAACCGAACGAACCAACCAACGGCGAGAAGAAGGCCAACGGTGAAAAGAAGGCCAACGGCACGCCTGAGAAAAACGGCGGCAAGAAAGACAATGGTGATCAGAAGAAAAATGTAGAAAAAGACACCAAGGCCTCACCCATGCAAGTCAAGAAAGGCAATGGCGAGAAGAAATCGGTCCACGATAACGAAGCCGACAGTGCCGCCCAAAAGGACCCCAAGGCAAAAAAAACTGCCAAGTCCGCAAATCATCGCGAAAACAATGACAACGGGAAAAAAGATTCCACCCCCGCAAAAAACGGTACTAATGACACCAGAAAAGCCAAATCGGAAAAAAACGTCGATGATCGTTCCGATGCTGACGACGCTGATGACGATGCCGATGATACTGATGACGACGCGAATGATGACGCGGACGATGACGCCCGCCAGACAGAGGAAGCGGTAGAGCAAGACGCGGACGCAGAGGCACGCCTGCCTCTGCAGCTGGTGATTCCTCCCGACGAAGAAATCGAAACGCAAGAGCAGGTGGAACTCGCCACGCCCGTGACTCGATATTGCCTTCAGTGCTATCGGAATCGCGCCTGGTACGTCGCTTATACGCAACAGGTCCAGCCGCAAGCCGCGGCACCGGCACCCCGACAGGCAAAACCAGCCGCCCAGCCGGCTAACGCGCCCGCCGTTGCAGAAGAGGCCGCAACCATAACCGTAACGGAACAGCCGGAGCCCACCTTGCGTGAAAAAATTGCTGAAGACCTTAAAGAGGGCGTTCAGCTGACCAAAGAAAAATTCGATGAACTTAAGGATTCCTCCGGCAAACTGCTCAAGAAGGCGGAAACCGAAGGCGAGGAACTCACCGACCGCGGCTGGAACGACGCCAAAGCTGTCGCTCGTTACCTCGACCGTAAGGCCAAGCGTGACCTCATTGCCATGGACCAAATGGTGTCCCGGTTCATTAATCGTGAGAGCTGGTCGCAATCGGCCGTTCGGGGCGTTGCCAATATGAAAGGGGAGGTCTTCTTTGAGACCTTTGCCAAGCTCCTGGCCGACAACCCGCCGGCCGCGGACGATGGTGCCATGCTCAAGGAACTGGCCGGCCTCGGAATCGAACCCGGAAAACCGTTCGACGTTAAAGCACTTGACCCGACTATGCTCTATTTTATGCGGTACGCGGCGCCCTTTGCCCAGAGCCGTATACGCCAGACTGCCGTCGGGGGGGCCTATAAGGAGCGAACCGATAATAACTGGCTCGTCTTCGATAATTTCGGTAACTACGGCACCGACTACCTAGAACGGGCCATCATCGCCAGCGAGTTCATCGGCGCCAATACAGCCCGCGAAATCCTGTATCCGTTTACCAACCTGGACGATGCCGGACGCTTCCTTACGGGAGAGAATACCTATCTCCTGCACTTCGACAAGGATCAACTGCCGCCGACCGATTTGCTTTGGTCCCTGACCATGTACGATCGGAATCACTACCTGGTTCCCAATCGACTGAACCGCTACGGCATACGAAGTAACCAGCCACTGGTCTATAATCCGGACGGAAGTCTCGATTTGACCATAAGCCGTGAGGAACCCCGGGAAAAGGTTTCCAATTGGCTGCCTGCACCACAGGGAGAGTTTATGTTAATGATGAGAGTTTACCAACCGAAGGAAACGGCCCTGTCCGGCGACTGGAAAGTCCCTGCTGTTCGTCAGCAGTAATCGGTACAGTCCCAAGCGGCGGCTCTCGGTTTCCACACGCGAAACCGTCGCTTGCGGGCTCCTGAAAACGCCCACACGTTCCCATCCTTCGGCACAATCAGTTTTCGATACGAAACGAATCAAATCGTCCTGCGATTCACTTCGTTTCGTCCAACCCCAATAATGAGGAGAAAAACCATGTCAAGCGAAACGACAGACAACATTTCGACCAAAACACCCGTCGATACCATCGGCACTCCGAATTCCGGCAACACGTCCCCCAACCGGGGCGGTTCGGAATACCGAAGCACCGAAAGCTCGTCCGGGAACGAGTCGGGTACCATGCGTAACAACTACTGGGAGCCTGCCCTGGCCCGAACCGACTTGAGCGGCTTATGCGGCTTCTTCGCCAGTCCGGAGCTTAAAAAAATCTCCAAGAACTGGTTCCCCTTTATGCTCTTGGGCATAACACTTCTGCTCCTTGGCTTCCTGGCCATAGGAGCCTCCTTCTTCGTCACCATTCTGACAGTCGCCGTGCTCGGCGTTCTGCTCATGATTGGTGGTACCATGCAAGTGGTCAATTCGTTCTGTGCCGGGCACTGGAGCGGATTCCTGCTTCACATCGCGCTCGGCCTGCTCTACATCGTCGTCGGATTTATTCTGCTCGATGCCCCGCTGGTCAATGCGATTGCTTTAACCTTCCTGCTGGCCGCGTTCCTTATGGTGGCCGGTCTGTTCCGCATGATCGCCGCTCTGTCGATTCACATGCCGTGCTGGGGCTGGACCCTCTTCAACGGCATTGTGACCTTCCTGCTCGGCGTTCTCATCTACAAGCACTGGCCCAGTAGCGGCCTGTGGGTCATTGGACTGTTCGTCGGAATCGAAATGGTCTTTGCCGGTTGGTACTGGATTATGTTCGCGTCCGGACTTCGCGCAACGGCACGAATCGAACAGGAAGAGGAACGCGCCATGCGTCGCGCGGCGCCGCAGTCCTTCTAAAACCACTCTGCGTGACGCCCGTCCGTCACGACTCACGTTCGCAGAATCGCCCGGAGCGCAAGTAAAAAAGCTCCGGGCTTCTGCCGCTCATTCCACTACGGTTCGCACCTGAACGAGGCACGCGGTTTACGATTTCTCTTTCGTGTATTTTTCCAGCGCGTCCAATAAATCAGACAGGATCTGCTGGGTCTGTTGATCTTCCTTTTCACTGGAGTTATAGCGGTCGTAGATTCGCACTATGTCTGGCCCACGCAACATTGACCCGTATTTTTCAAGATGCTCGCCAAAAGCGGTCAAGAAACGTCGCCGCTGCTCCTGCTCCAGACGTACATCGCCCACAAGATTCGCCAAATGATTCTGGATTCCGCTCCCCGGAATCGTCATGGCAAGTGCCAGTCCCTGCTCCACTAACAAGGGAGAACCAATGAGCTGACGAACCACGACCTCCAAATCTTCCGGCTCGAAAACGCCGGGGCATTCGCTCCGCAAAGATGTCAGCAGGAAGGCCGCTCCTTTCGCCTGCGCAAGGCGGACCTCCGCCGGTACCGGTGCCAGGTCCGTCTTCTCGAACAGTCGCTCAAGTGTCCAGTTCGCCGATGCCCGGTCATACGGTAAAAACGACCAAACGGCGTTCGGCTCCGTCTCGATATCGCCTAGTGAGGCCGGAACAACCGCCTCGTCCCCCGCTCCGAAAACGACCGGGATGTCCGCCGTTCGATAATCGTTCTGCAACGTCTGGATGACCGTTGCCGGGTCCGGCTGACGGATCGCGTCGGCCATAACCACCAGTTCAATATCAGCGTCGGACTGCGACAGGCGTATGACGTCCGCTCCCGTCGTTGCCGGCACAATCGAATAGCCCAATTCCGCCAGCCAGTTACCCGCCTTGAGCGCCTCGTCCAACTTCGGCGAAGCAACGATCGCCTTCTTCGCACCGCGCGAATTCAAACAGGCCATGAGCGAAGCCTGCGCTCGCGACGATCCGCTAAACGAATGGCTCGGCTTAATTCGTGCCAGGGCCGACAGTGCCGCAAATCGCAAACGACGATCTCGCGAATACGTCGCCTGTACAAAACAGGAGTCCCCCTTGTCGCCAACGCACAACGTCTCATCCCCCATGCGACCCAAAAGAACCACCGGGTAAATCCCACCCTTCTCATGACGCGTGTCCATCGCATAACGCAACGCGGCCAGTAATTGCGACACGGTTGCCTCGGGAAATACCTGTGTATACAGACTCGTATCCAGCGGCTTGTCCAGATTCTGAAAATACAAATCCTCCGCCACAGCCGTCATGGCAAGTGGGCAAATCAGGCCCCGGTCCAGATGCGAGTCACCCAAAGCAATATCCAGCGCGGCCAGCGACCAGCGAGCCGACTCGCGACGATAACAGGCGCCCGCACCCAGCGAGATCTGCTCCACCGCCTGCGTCTCCTCGTTCCAGACCGGAAGATAACAAAGCCCCTCAAGCACCACAGGCAAAACCGCTTTCCGGTTATAGTAGGCAAGAGCTTTCTCTTGAGCTATCCGAAACGCTTCCTCTCGCGACGGAATCGTCTGCCACTGACGCTCCAGCGCCTGCTTTAAGGCCCCGTTGCGAATCGCTTCAGGACACGAACCGTCATAATATTTTACCAGCAGTTCCTCGCCAATACGAACGTCCGACATTCCCGCCAGAACGTCCAGCGCCGCGGACACCTGGTTCGCGTCACGACTCTTAATATGCAGAAGGAGCGAGTCCACCGCGCCGGCACCGAGAAAACGAAGGGACGCCAGCAGGGACTCCCGACGCGACGCGTCCGACCCGGCCATTTCCCGGAGCAGATAACTTATGGCCTTAACGCCCCCTTTACGCAAGTCAAGAAGGCCGGCCGCTCGTGACTCCTGCGTGCCAATCTCCGACCGACGCAATGCATCGCTCAAAAATTCATCACTCTGCCAGTACAGATTCGCCTGCTCCAGGGCATGGTCCGCCGCCTGACTCCCTAACTCCTTGAGTACGGGATGATTAACCAGGAAAAAAACTCGCTCCGAACCCAGCTTATTAACCGCATTGGCGAAATCGACCGGCGTCCCTTCGGCCGTCATTGACTTCTCCAAAAAGAACTTGGCAAAATGAGGACGCCCTACCCTCGCTATCATGGCACCGGCCACGAACAGGTCCGGGCCACTCGTCGGCTGCGGCGTCAAAACGGCACTTTCCGCCGCCGTAATCGTCTTGTAAAATTCCTCTTCCGTAAGCGTCGACGGGTCTTTATCCTCCAAACGCTCAAACAGAACACTCTGCTCCTGATGATCCACAACCGGCATGGGATTCTCTTTAAGAGGAGGCAACGTACTCGGGGCAAAGGGGTCCGTCACTTCGTGGTCGGAGAAAATGTCTTCCGTCTGACCCGAAACGGACAGCGGCGCAAACACCAGGCACGCAAGGACAAGCGACAACGGCAAGAGCGATCTCAGTCGAATCCGTACCACGCTCATTTGACCTCTTGCGGCAACAAGGAAAGGACGCATCAGTGTATGGGCTGCGAACATGATTTTTGTATCCCCTTCTGGAAATAGTTTACAATAAAAGTATTACAGAGCCAACAACCCACTTCGGTACCCTCGCTCGCCGCTACGCCGGCCGGCCCGGAACTCCCCGCGGTATGGCTGTCTGTAAAACATTCCTCATTCTATTATAATCACCCGTAAAAAAAATAAAAGCTTACCCGTTCCGCGCATCGCGAAATAGTTCAAAAAGAACCCCTCTTTTCTGCCTATAATCGTGTTTTTTTACCTTATCCTGCCATTTTACCACACTTTAGGCTCACGCCGCCCCCGCCAGCCCCCTGAAAACACCCTGAACTCGCCTGGTTCTCTTATCTGATAACAAAATCTGGTCCGCGAAACGAAAATTCTCCGGGTTATTGCTTGACGAACGTATTAGAACAAGTTATAATAGTTCCGTCGTTTTGAGTGACGCCCGCAGTACCTGTGCTCTGCCGCTACGCTCTGTTTTAATACCTGTTCCCGCTTCCCAAAAGAGATGTCCATGAACAACTTCGTTTATCGCAATCCGGTCGAAATCGTTTTCGGAAAAGGCCAAATCGAAAAATTAGGCCAACTTATCCCCAAAGACGCTAAGGTTTTACTTACCTATGGCGGCGGCTCCATTTTCACCAATGGCGTCTACGACCAGGTCAAAAGTGCCTTGGCGGCTCATCAGGTGACCGAATTCGGTGGTATTGAACCGAATCCGCAATATTCAACGCTCATGAAGGCCGTCGAAATCGTTCGACGCGAAGGAATCAATTTCCTGCTCGCCGTCGGTGGCGGCTCCACACTCGACGGCACAAAATTCATTTCCGTCGCCGCTCCCTATGAGGGCGCGGACCCCTGGGATATCGTCGAAGCGGGTGCCAAAGCGGAAAAGGCCATTCCCCTGGGCAGCGTCATTACGCTCCCGGCCACCGGCTCCGAAATGAATAATTTAGCCGTTATTTCCCGTAAAGAGCAAGACAAAAAACTCCCGTTCAGCCATCCGGACGTTTTCCCGAAATTCTCCATAATCGACCCCACGGTCACCTTTTCCCTCCCGCAACGTCAGGTGGCCAACGGAATCGTCGACACCTTCGTCCACGTTATGGAACAGTACATGACGCGCCCATTCGACGCTCCGCTCCAGGACCGACAGGCAGAAGCTCTCATTCTCGCCCTGGTCGACGAGGCACCCAAGGTCATAGCCGAACCGGAAAACTACAATGTCCGCGCCAACCTCTTCTGGATGGCCACCTGGGCACTCAACGGCTGGCTTAATGTGGGTACACTTCAGTGCTGGGCCACGCACATGATCGGTCACGAACTCACCGCACAGACCGGTACCGACCATGGCCGCACGCTCGCGCTCGTTTTGCCCGCTCTCTGGAATCACCAGAGAAAAGAAAAAGGCGAAAAAATCGTCCAGTTCGGCAAACGCGTTTGGGGCATTCCCGACGGACCAACCGACAAGATGATTGACGACACCATCGCCGCGACCAAGCGATTCTTCGAGTCCGTTGGTATTCGCGCCAGTCGCGCAGAATATGGCGTTACAGAAGAGGTCATTCAGGCCGTGGCCAAAATGATCGGCTCGCGACAGCCGCTCGGCGACCGCGCTAATATCGGTGAAAAAGAAGTCGTCGAAATTCTCCACCTCTGCGACTGATACGTTTCACCCGCACACCCCGCACACCGTATCAATAAAACAAGGGCCTGTCCTCTCATCGGGAACAGGCTCTTGTCGTTTACTCCTTACTGTATGCAAATATCGAATGGCAATTGGTTGTCCTTATCCAGAAGGGTTTGACCTGTAGCGGCCGCCTCTTGCATGCGTTTCAGGCGTTCTCGAAAAACTTCGTATTTCTCATTACGCCGTATTTCGATCGGATTGGTCAATTTCCAGCCGGGCATGTCCTCCCGCGGGGCCGCACGCAAACGGTCGGCACCCAGCTTAATCAGAGCAAGACTCTCCTGATATTCCGCGTTTTCCCGCAGCTCAGGCGTATTCCACTGATTCAGACAGGGACTTATTTCCGGACGCGTAAAGGAAATCGCCGGTTCCAGCGGTCGCTCCGGGCGGCCTCCCCCTGCCATTTGTATTGTGATCGCAACGTAGCCGGTCAATTCCGCCAGGCGGGCCGTTTCTTCGAAAGTAAGCGGCGAACGACCGTACGGATTATTCGGGAATCCTGACGAGAAATCCGGATAATAAGGCGCGTTCAAGTCTATCCAACAGGCAACCATGGAAATACTCCGCGCATCCACCTGGCCCAGGCCAAGCTTCTGACGCTGCTGGTCGATCGGCCCCCCTTGGTCATGACCATGCTTCATAACGTCCATAAGTTTACTATGTCGCGAACCCCAAACGAGTGGTTTCAGCTTTTCCGCATAGGCACTGCCAATGGCGTTTACCAGCTTCTTGTCACGCAGTTCCCAATAAGATTTATTGAATGCCGGATTCAGGTCGCCACATAAAACAAGCTTCTCCGCCGCCTGTCGCGCCAGGGGAGAACTGGACTCGGTCGGAAAATCATGGCATGCCACACAATATTGATCCAAAATGGGCTGGACCTCCGCCGTATACGAGAACAGGAACGGTTCCCGGTCAAACTCCAGACGCATCTCTTGCGGGGCCTTCTGCATCGCCTGCGTGACACGACTGGAAACCGGAGTCTCAAGTCGATCTTCATGACAACCATAGCAGCCGTTGGTTTCGCCCGGACGCACAATGACGCCACTACGCATCGATTGTATCATCTCCTTATTTTCGTCCAAAAGCTGAAAGAAGACGAACCGGTCCGCCGGTAGCGTAAAATAGACACTGCCATCCTCTTCGATCGGCACGATTCCCAAAATACGCTTATTCCCGAATTCATCCCAGTTCATGCCGGGTGCCTGCTGATTCCCTTTGCCATCCACACCCACCCAGGACGGATAAGTCCAAAACCGTTTCTCCGGCGCTTCGATTATACGAAGGTATTTCGCCATTCCGCGCGGAACCTCCGACATGCCGAACCCCTCATTCACATCCGTCACGTAAAAACTGCCCGTCTCTTTCGTAAGATCGACCCGGTCCGTAATTTCCGGCGGCGCTTCACTGGCGGCCAGCGGCATGGGATCAAAACATCCCACCGGATCCGTGTGCAATAAATGTATACCGCCGTCAAAAGTGAGGAGCCACAATCCCGTAACTCCTGTCCCTTGTTCTTCCGCACTGATATACATTTCGTTTGGCGGAATCGTACCCGCGGCAAGAATATTATCATCGTCGAGCGGCCACGGGTCCTCAAAAAACTGCTGTAAATGCATTAAATTATCATACGACTGACCCGTATACGTACCAATCAGGTCCCACGCTTCCTGCGGCCAGACCTGGACGACCGGCGCTTTCCCGTCTAACCCTTTTCGGCGATCAATAACGCCAATGGCCCCCCAAGGCGAAATGTGACAAGCCGTCATTGTGCAAACATATTCACTACTGGAACCAGGCATAATCCGTGGGTCAATCGTCGTTGCCGGCGATTCCGTATTATTACCCCAAAAGAGAGCATGATTCGTTCCGTCCGGATTGACCGTCCAGGCCCCTTCCGCATCGCTGAAATTCCGGTCCACGTATTCCCAACGATAATACAGAATGCGTCCGTCCGGAAGAAGAGACGAATGTCCTTCATACAGCGTCGAGTGGCCAATTTGCAAAATATTGGAACCGTCCGCTTCCATTGTGTGAAGATTCATCATAATATGTCGATTGCACATGCAGTACTTCGGTTCCCGGGACGAGGAAAACACAATACGCCCGTTCGGCAAATACTGCGGGTCAATATCAGACAGACCGGAACCGTAGGTCAACTGCCGCAAATCGTCGCGATTAACAGTTGTCGTCCATGGATCACGACCCCGTAAATCCATTTCATAAATGTGAAAATCATCCTGGAGATTCCAGCGAAGTGAAACCAGAATACGCTGCCCATCAAAATGCACACACGGGTCTCGAACAATACCTTCCGGCACATTGAGCAGAACATGAACCTCATCGGTCGCAGGCCGCCACAATTTCAGAGCACTCCCCGTCACCGGCATCATGTGCGTACATATGTCGTCCGTCTGGTACGTCGTCTCCGTATTATGATGCTCATAAGGAAACTGCGGGCGACTGACATACAATATTGTACTGCCGCCAAATCTCGCACTGGTACGCAAAATATCATGTTCCAGGGCAAACATCTCACGGGACAGCGATTGCACCGCATCCTTAAGTTCCTCTGATGATAAATCTTGCTTCTTAAGCAATCTTGTACTCTCGTGAATACTATTGACTTTCGCAGTAAATTGCGTATCTACGCCATTCTCTTCTGCATTCTCTATTGTCGCCAGACGATCGATCCGCTGTGTTATGGCATCCAGAACAGCCAACAACTTCGTCTTCTTCAGAAATTCCCGGCGTGTTTCTGTTGCACCTTCGTCTACAAAACCTTGCCCCCGAAAATCATCGGCATGGAGATAACCCCAGGCAGCTCTACCGCGATCTATAAGGCGAAAAAGAAGACGCTGTCCTATATAAGGAGTCAGGTCAATATCTCTTTTTTCCATATCTTGTGTATTCTTGCCGCGGTATTGTTCCACCTCTGTAATGGCACCATCGGCGCACACCGTACACAACGAAAGACATACTTCGGCTCTATTGCCTCCGCCAAGGAGAAACTGAAACCGACCTTCAGTCGGAACAAAAACTGGTGATTCCAGGACCGATTCGTTAGGTTCATTCGTCCAATCATTTTCAGATGATTCCAGGGTCGTCAGATAATATTTACCTTGTTTCGGGTAGATTTCGCTCTTATAAAAGAGCGTCTCGCGGCACCCGACAGGTTGATCATTACAGCCTTCAGCGACAATCCAGTTCGAACCAGCCAGACTGCCAGATTCAAAATCAAATACAATTTCCGCACCACCGGCAAAAGTTCGTCCCAATGTCAAACAAACCATGCAGAGGAGTACCTGCATAGCGCGGCGACAGCCACAGTAATGATCGATAACGCGCAGCATTTCTATTCTATTCTCTTTCTTAACCAGCCCCCGACTTTTATCATGTTGCCACCACATACTACAACGGAGTCGGCAACAAGCGGCTACGGCTCCGCACGCTCAACTGTAAAATTCACTTCTCGTGTAGAACCCGTAACTTCACATGAGAGGTCCGTTTTGTCTCGACTGGTAAATCTTGAATGGATTAATGGTGTTACCCGCATCCGAGGCGCGCCTTTCCCTTTAAGAGAAACAGGTTTTTTGGTACTTCCTGCATCGGGGGACGGGGCCGACTCACCCGTCGTGACTGTTTGACACGCTCCTATTATGTAAACCTTGTAATTCCCCGGCGGCACACCATCGTTTTTGTACTCACCGCCCAGTCGGTAATTGCCTTCACTGTCAAGGTCTCCCCGCGCCGCTTGCATACCGTCGTCGAATACAACGGTGCCACAGGTAAGGGGCGTACCATCGTCAAATTGAATTTGACCGTGTACTCTTACATTGCTGTTGCAGCCAGACGCAAAGATTATCAGCACCGACACAACTATAAATAAAACGGCCTTTTGCATAATTTCTCCTGGAGATATGGCAGCGCGTCACAGCAGATTCGACCGCCTCTGCTGTGCCCGAGCCGCGGTTCCTATAAATGTGTTTTACGGAAGGGTGATAGACTGCCCATCCTGCACGTCTGCTAAACTCACCAGAACTTCGGGTGAAATGGTAACCGATATTCCACGCACCGAACCATCGCCCAGCAGGAAATTCCCAACTCCGGAATGCGGCGTCCCAAACCAGAAGTAGGGAGAGCCGCTAAAGTTGTCTCGTATGTCTCGCGCCAAATAGGGGCCAAACCGAACATCGTAAACCGTTCGAACAAAGTTCACCGCACCATAATATCCATAGTGCGACCCCCCTTGCATGAGGTAGCTTCCATCACTGCCAAACGCATCTGAACCATCGTAGGCATACTTGCCAGTCGGAAATCGATCCGAAAAATGTTTTTCTCCAAAAAGGATTTGATTACTGGTGCCATCCTGCCACCGGGCCATTGTATCCTTGCTCTTCCAGTTAGTAATATTGGGAAAATTTGTACTTATGTCACATTCCGCGCGGCGAAATGGACTGCTGTTTTTTAATGAGTCGAAATTATTACTTGTATTGTCAAAAGCAAAGGCATACCAACTATAGGGATTGCTGTCCTGATAGTCTGACATCTTCGACATGTCCCGATATTCCGCGCTGATGGTTGCAACGGCGGCGTAATCCGCAGTAGGACCAAACAGCGCCGTTGATTTATTCAGCTCCGAATGGTCGATCATGGCTGGTGTTGTTCGGGCACGAGTCGGACACAAATAAGTCGAACAGGAAGAGACTCCCTTCTTTTGATCCTCACTCAATAATGGCCACCACGTATCCCCCAATTGAATTGCATTCACTCCTTTAAAGGTGTACCAAGATGGTGTGGAAGGTGGATTAATGCATAGCTCATATATATTGGTCTGCTCCATGTAAGGAAGCAAAAGACCCATAACAGAAAGACGATATACGCTTATTTGGAGTGGCGGAAGTGTTGATGTCGTATCGTGAAAATTGTGAACCGCCAAGCCCATCTGCTTAAGATTATTCGTACACTGCATGCGTCGGGCCGCTTCTCGCGCTGCCTGAACTGCCGGCAGAAGAAGCGCAATTAATATCCCTATAATCGCAATGACAACCAGTAGTTCAACAAGGGTAAAGGCAAGAATTTTTCTGATTCCGCTCGTCTTGCTTCTTAAATCGGCAGGCTTGCTCGAACTTGTGCAATGCTTCTTTGAACTCACCAAAACCATACCTACCCTCGTTTCTATATCGGGAGCCTCGACTTCGATTCTTCTCTTGCTTCTTTCCACAGTACACGTCCTTTCTCGTTTCAAAGTTTCTTTATGCGACTTAAATAAAAATCGCCCCAAAACCATTACTTTTTTAATTATGCTCTATTACATCCTTTTTGTCAACAGTTGAACCTGTCTTTTTTCCTCTTTTTTGCGTCACAGTTTTATTGTTTTTGCGTCATATTGCCAGCTCCGACCTCATTTCAAGAAAAAACAAGAGCCTGCACTCGTTGTGAGAACAGGCTCTTGCCACTGATACCAGTCCGGCACGCTTCTTGCGATGAGCAGGTCATCACGCGTTACGCGCCGGAGTCCTTGCCGACAGGACAAAACTTAGAAGCGATACATAATATCGCCTCCGAGGGAGAGTTGATCCTTGCTGTCTGCAAATGTCTTACCGAACACAAGCGTGGTCACCCGATCATAACGAAGTTCCGGACGCAGGACGAGATTGTCGTTGCCGCAGGGATTCCAGTTGGCACCAACAGCAATATCAATGGCTTCCAGGCTCTCGTCGATGTAGTTAGCAGTCTCGGTTGTTCCCTTCTGCCATTCCATACGGAAACCGGTCTTCCAGCATTCGTTAAGCTTGTAATAAGCATGTCCGCCAAAGGTCATATACTTGAGATTGTCACTCCTACAGAGCGACATGAGATCGGCTATGTTACCACCAATGCTGTAGCCACTGCTCGCGTTACCGTCAAGACTGACGGGTCCGGCCTGCTCTTCCGTCGCGTCAAAGGAGCCATTGCTGAACACGAACGCCGTTTCCAAACGGTCGGTCAGTTGCGATTTGAGCACAAACGACTGGCGGAACTGATGACCACGGTAGCCCTGAACCGCACCGTCGCCCATTAAAACGCTGTACTTCGCGTCGGCCAGCGGGTTCAATTTCGCTCGTATCATACCCAGGAACAGGTGTTCATTATATTCTTCGTCGAACGTATTGTTTTCGCCTATGACATAACCGCCGCTCACCTCAACATTATTGATGCGGTCCCAAGTCACCAAAGCTCCGGAATGAGTAATTGGGGTCACTTCAAAGTCACGACCGAGCGTATAGAAGAATCGTTCGTCCGCTCGGGCACTCTCGTAACCCATCGGCGTATAGAAATGGCCAACCTTTAAGGTCAGGTAGTTCGCCGAAACTTCACCGTACAACTGCGGCATGGCAAATCCGTATCCGGCACGATTCGCTTCATCCAAAGTTTCATAATTATTAAAATTCGAACTGCGATGGCCGGTCGTCCAGTCGCTGTCCCATCCGGCGTACCCCGAAAGAAATCGGGCATCGCGACCGAACATGAAATCACTGCCAAACCCCCAGTCGACGGTTCCGCAGCCGGTCTTCGCTTGACGCACCATCGAAATATACGCGCCGTCCAGACCCATTTCATTATCCGAATTCACATGATTCAAATTGTACTGGGCTCCGTGTGTATTGAAAATACCACCGGCATTGACGTAACCATTAACGTCGAAGAGGCAAAAATGCTTCTGCCGCCATGGCGTCGTCGACGCCTCACAGCAGCTTACCTCGCCGCAACTGGCTTCCCCGCAACTGGCCAAGGCAGGAGCCCCGCAAGTCGTGCACCCCAAGTCCACGTCCGTTTCCCCGCCACAGGTTGCACATTCACCTCCAAAAACGGCACTGCCATAAAAGCACGCCGTCAGCAACATCATTACAGTCCAAATTCTTTTCATCGCTATCCCTCTCTCGTTTCTGCAATCCTTTTTAAAACCGATTCGTCCTTGTGCCATGCCTGACGTCACCGCAGCAACATCAACAAGTTCGCAGGACACAAGGCCCCGATTGGCTACAATACGGTCGCACAAGGAACCGGTATCTCCTTTCCTTCCATCGGTAACAACTACAGTTGCACTGTCACTTTTACACCGTTTATACCGAAAAATCGGGAGGCTACGGTCTGCCTGAAATGATTGTATTAAGAGTAATAATTAGATAAAATGGATAAACTTCACTCCGCCAGATTACGCAGCTTTTGCTGACGCTCCTTGCGAAGGGTTTCGCTCAATCCGTGCAATTCTTCCCGCAGAGACTGGAAGTCGTTAAGAAGACCTTGATAGGTATTGACCTGATTCATGGCCGTGGCAACCTGCTCCAGGGTCATGATAATCTCGTTAAAAAGCGCTGGTGCCCTCCCACGGACGTCGCTATCTGTCTCAGCCGCACCGGCTGTATCAAGCGACGCAAGGAGCAGGGGAAACTGCCCAGTCACAAGCGACTCTAGCGGCGTTAAAACGTTATCCGTCAAGCGCGACTTATACTCACCCGACAGGAACCAATCGTCCGCCAGACCAGACTCCTTCGACATAAGTGCTTCAAGAGAAACAGATTCCGGTACAAACAGCAGATTATTTTCCGCTTCCAGAAGAATCTGACGCACAGAATCGGCAATGTGTTTGATTTCAAAGGCTTCTTTTTCCACCTGACGCAACGCCGACGAACGTTGCTCACCAGTGAAATTCCGGGACGAAAGACGTACTTCCGAGGTCTGTGCGAGAAGTCGCTCACGTAGCGCGCTCTCACGCTGCGCCAGAATTTTCGCCAACTCCACCGGCGTCACCACCTCATAAATTCCCACCGTCCGTCGCGACTGGGGCTGCTCGTCATAGGGCACTCCGGTCGGCATAGCCGCCAGGTCACGCTCCTGACGCAAGTCACTTGCATCAAGAATCAACTCAATGCGGTCTCCATTTTCCAACGGCACAGACGAGAAGTCGAACTCCGACTTGAACTCATATTCCGTAATCTGACCCTTGCCCCGGGTGAGCGTGAAACTCTCCGGAAGGACATCTTCCTTGACCCGAACGCGGAACGCAACAGGCCCCAAGCCAAAATCGTCCGTGACACGCCCGCGGCATAACCCCTTTGCCCGCCTCGTTATAAAAGAGCCAAGCCCCAATATTTCCGCCGTAATTTCCGGCTCTTTGTCCGCTAACTGCTTTATCTTGACATGACGCCGGTGCGACGTTATGCCATATTCGTCCGCAAGATAAAATTCGACTTCGCCCGGCAGTTGGTCTCCGAAGTCAATAACCGACCCGGTCACACGTCCACTATCCGCGCACAAGGTCAGCCCCGGCTCACAGCCAATGGTCAGACGCAGAGACGAACCGGCCAAAACCGCCAGTTCCGAGAGAACCGGCTGACTCACCGCCGCTCGCTTAAGGTACTCCGGCAAGGTGATTTCCGCAGTAACCGGCCCCAACTCCGGACGTTCGCAGCAGAGAACAAGCAGCGATTCAATTCGCGAATCGCTCCCTTCAACAACCAAGCCAAACGACTCTTGCACATTTTCAAACGTATGACTAAAGACCCGAACGGGAACCGCACACCCTTGGACCGTCTCCAGTCGCGGCTTAAAGGTCCGAACAACGGCCCGGCGATGTGCGGCTTCCGGCGTCAGAAGAATGCGGTCCGGAACTCGTTTGGCCGTCTGATCCGCCCAAATCGTGACCGTTTGCGATTCACCTCGGGCAACGCGCAAAATCCCATCCTGATTAAAGTCCGGCGCGTACAGTCGCGATAGTGTCGGAATCGGGGCATTCGCCATGAGAAGACAGCGAACCGTCCAAAGTCGGGCGACCGGCCCATGACGCACGATCAGGACCCCTGTGAGAAGTGCCGGTACGAGCAGTAATACCAGCCAGCGTCTGAGATAAAATTTGCGGTCAAGTATCGCGGGCGGTAACGGCGCAAGTTTCTTTAGAGCCTCCTCTTGCGTCACGTGCAAAAGAGACTGGGCAACCGGCGTTTCGACATCGGCATCCCTAACCGTAACCGCGGTCAGGAGCAGATCCTGGAGTTCCGGACACTGCTTTTCGTACTCTCGGGCAGCCGCGACAGGATTCGGGCGACGCAGAACCCGACGCAATTGCCGCACTACAATCTGCAGCGCCACTCCCGCCACGGCCAAGAGTAAGAGAAATCGAACCGTTATTCCCGGCCGAAAGATACGGTCAAAAACGAACCACAGCCAGCAGACGACGAGCATCAGGAGCAGACCGCGCAGCATCCCCGCCAGCGCCCTTCGCCGGTTATGCCGTCGGGCAGCCCGCGTCAGTCGCCACATCAATTGCTCGTTGTCTTTACTTGTACTCATCTTTACCCGATTTACTTATTCCATAAAATTCTAGGGGCCACTCATCTTTAATACTACGGTAGCTGCCAGTAGCGGCGTAAAGTCCACTCGGCCAGCAGAGGAAGAATCATGCCCAGGAGCAGCAGGGTCATAACGCTCCGCTGCCCTCGGCGATCACATTCCACTTCCTGCGCCAGGACCGTAATCGCGCCCAAGGCCGACGAACGCAACGCTTCCACGTCCTCACGATCATTCAGCTGAAGACACACGCCACCGCTGGCCTGCGCAACGTGCGTCAGAAAGTCCGTATTCTGTACCAGGTCGTCATACTCGCCTGCCGACAGCCCCGCGTCTCCGGCCCCCTCCGGGTCGATCCGCCCGGCCATGGCCTGACGAAAAACGTCAAAGTAAAACCGATAGAACGCCTGTTCCTCAACTTCCCGCATGCGCCACAGTTCCGACGTGCCAATATAAAAAACAGACCCGCGACCATATCGCTGACGCGCGAACGCCACGGCAAGTCCCGGACCTGCACCCTCCGCCGCCCGACATTGCGCCAAGAGCGTCGCGCCAGGCTTGACCTTCTCAACGGCCAGACAGGTATGCACGCCCTTAAACCGTGTCCAGAAAGGAGGTTGCTCTCCACCCTGTCCCTGCTCTTCGTGCGGCGGCAGTTCCTCTGACCACGCTCCTTCCGCGACAATCGGCATACGCTCCCCCGCCCGTATCAGCCGTCCTTGCGAACTCGTCTGCAACTCGCCAAAGACCACCGGGTACAAACGACGCACAAGCTCAAGTCCCGCATCGTCGAGCCAGCCGCCTCGCCCGCCACTGGCGATCGGACCGGTGACCGTAATTAAGCCGCCCCCCTCCTTCGCAACCCAGGTCTCCAGAAGGGAAAGCCACGCCTCCGGTACCTGACGCCAGTCCGGGTCAAAAGCGACAACAATATCGGTTTCCGCAAGAGCTGCCGCGTCCGGCAAAGGAACCCCGCGGACACCTTCGCCCGAACCGTCCGGCTCCTCGCCCAGAAAGACAAACTCCAGATCCAAAACAGGACGATAACGCGACGCCGTCTGCAAAAACTGAAAATCGCGGCTTCCCCCACTGGAAATCAGCAGGACCTTCTCACGCCGGTCCAGAATATCCAAGGGACTGACCTTCGCGTCTGATACCGTGCCTGGCGACGTCGCCGCAACGACTAAAAGATAATGACCCGCACGATCACTGGCGATCGGAATCGTGACCCGATATCGACCCGAATCCCCGTCTGAATCCTCGTCCAGCGCCGTCGCGACCACTTCCGCCAGAGGTGTCTTGCCCTCAACGAGACTCTGCCAGGCGACGTTCCCCTCCTGCCCGACATCCGGAGCGTCAACCAACCAGAGTCGCACCGTCGGCGCCTCGTCACCCTCGCGCGTCTCCCCTTCCGCTTCCCGACCCAGACGTCGGACCTCAATCTCTGCCGACAGAGAATCCAAACGAGGTACCCAGCGGGGAGCGGTCACCTTATTCACCTCAAGCGACGCCGGCATATCCTCCTTCCGCGGACCACAGGCCAGACATATCACCGGCACCACAGGCACGCCCTGCGCAGACGGTTCCCTCAATCCGGTCACACGCTCTACGCCATCGGTCACGAGAACAATTCCGGCCAGATTCCGCTCCCGCTTTTGAACCTCCTGGATCGCGTCACGCAAGCGCGTTTCCTCTCCCTCGGCCCGGCTCTCCTCCAGCAGGGAAAGCACATCCCCCACCGGTTCTCCCGCCGACGACGTACTACCCAGACGACGCACGGACCGGTCAAACGTGGCTAACGTTATCTGGTGCTCCTTCGACAGCTCCGCCAGAAGGGGGTCACTCCGCAGAAAATTCTTCGCCTGTTCCAGTCGCGACGGACCCGCCGGCCCGTCCCCTGGAACGTCCCCCGAAAGCGTCATGCTCCGACTCGTATCAACCAGAACAACCACATGACTCTTGTTCACCAGGTGCATACGAGCCGGACCCGCGGCCAGCAGGAGCAAGAGGAGCACAACTACCGATCGCAGCGCCAGTAGCGTCGCACGCCTCCCGCCGGAAAGTTCCCGCGCCAGACCTCGCGACCACCGCGCCAGCAGCAGACACACGACCAGCAGCAAGGCGGCCAGGAACAGTCCCCACGCGTTCGACAGATACAGGAACCGCAATCCCTGGTTCACTTCCGCAAAAATAAGAGACGCGTTTAGTCCGGTCATGGCGACTTCCTCCCCGGCAACACCCCGGCCGCAAACGGACGATTGGCCAAATATGTCTCGCCAAGCATCAAGGCCAGAATCAAGGCAACTCCGGCAAACAGGACGACCGGATTCGGCAAAAACGGAGTGCTCATCTCTTCCTCAAAAAGCGGAGCAGAATCCGCCTCGCGTTCTGCCTCCTGCACCGCTGCCCGACCAAATCGCGCGACCAGTTCCTGTATCAGAATCGGAAACGCCAGCGTCGAGGCAAGGTTCGACCAGTTCTCTGACCACGACGTGTGGAACCGTACAACGTGACCCGAACCGGCCGGCCGATAGTCCAAAAACGCTTGACCGCCGGCCAGCGTTCCCAACGCAGTCCAGCCAGCTTTCTGTTCCCCCGCACCCTCCGGCTCGCCCGCGTTCGCTTCCTCTTCCGATAAATCCACCCATTGGAAAACCGCAATCTCCGCGCCCAGTTCCGGAATGGTCTGAAAAACAGGAAACGCAAGACCGTCCCCCTCACGACAGGTCTGCACGGGGTCAGCGGTCACAAGGGGTTCGGAACAGGCTTCGCCCGGGACCAGACATAGCGTATGCCCCGACGCCAGAAACGCCGCCAGCGGCCCGTCCTCCGGCACACGCAGGGTCGTCGCCACCATAAACGCCAGATCAACGCCCCCCAGGGATGTCGCGGTCAATTCCGACGCCGATACGGTCCGAATACGCAAGTGCTCTTGAACGTCCGGCGCCAGGGCCGCCTCCAGGGCAAAGAGCACAAAACGATCGTGCCCGTCGCCCGAACCGTCTCCCACAAGTTCCATTCCCTCTGCTGAAATAAGGGCAATTTCAATCGGACGGTCCGCCGACTCCGGGTCCGTGGCTGCCTGTTCAGGAAGTGCCTTCTGGCCAATGAACGTCGGACCGGCCAGCAGGAAAACGACCGCCGTGAGAATCAGACATCGCAAAATCAAAAGCAACAGGGAATGAAATCGCGTTTTCGTGCGTGTCTTCCGCGCCGCTTGGGCCAGAAAATACCACGCTCCCCACGCGACCGGTCGCCGCCTGACCCGTATCAGATGAATCAGGACAACAACGCCGACCAGCGGCAGAAACAGGAGCAGTCCGGTATGAATCAACGTCATGGCAAAGGCGCTCCCTGCACTGGCATTTCATACAAATACTGGCACAACGGCACATCAACCGGGTCACACGTTCGCACGAGAAAATAATCGATACCGCTCTTGGCGCATGTATGCCGCAAGTCAGAAAGCGACTCTCGCACGATTCGCTGATACTCCTTGCGAATCAGTCGGGAATTGCAGACCAAAGACGACGACGACTCCAAGTCGCAAAATCGAAACGAACCCTGAAACGGCAACTCCAATTCGTCTTTATCCACTATTTGAAACAGCACCACCTGACGACCATGCCCCCGCAACGAACGAAGACTCGACGCCAAAGCCTCTCGGTCCATAAAGCAATCGGAAAACAGGAGCACCAGTCCTTTACGCGGGAATCGCAAAAGAGCCGTCTCCAGCGCTTCCTCCGGGTTAACCTCCTCATGCACACCGTCTGCCGCGTCCGCAAGCGGGGCCTCTCGGTCCAACGCATTGGCCAGGGCCAACGCGTGACCTGTCTGCGATTTCATCGGAACGATTCGCTCCGCTCGCTTATCGAAAAAAAGACAGCCAGCTGTGTCCTGATGACGAACCGCAAGCCAAGCCAGCGACGCCGCTAACGTCGCCGCACAGTCATATTTCGTCCAGCCTCCCTGCCCGCCATAGGCCATGCTCCGACTGCGGTCTACCAGCAACAGGCAGTTTACATTCGTCTCCGTATCGTACTGCTTGACGCACAGGCGGTCGCTGCGTGCCCACACTTTCCAGTCGATATGGCGTGGGTCGTCCCCCGTCGCATATGGACGATGCTCCCGAAAGAGCGCCGCGTGGCCATATCGGTTGCCCGCGTGACGGCCGGCCCTGAGTCCTTCCACCACCTGACGGGCCCGAAGCTCACATCGGGCAATCTTCCGGAGTGTCTCCGGCTGAAATACGGAATCCAAAGACGACATAATTTATTTCCGCGGAGTTTTATGACCAGAATCCGTCGCCTGGGGCGCTACGGTCTGGAGAAGTTTGTCGATAATCCGGTCCGGACTTATATTGTCACTCTGTGCCAAAAAACTCGGGACCAGACGATGACGCAGAACCGGATGCGCCATGGCCGTAATGTCCGAAGCGTGGACACACGTCTTGCCGGTCAGCAGGGCATGGGCACGCCCGGCTCGGATAAGACTCTGAACCGCACGCGGACCGGCCCCCCACTGGATCAGTTCGGCCAAGGCGTCCGGACGTTCACTCCCCTCCCGCGTCGCTCGTACCAGACGCACCGCATAATCAACAATATGGTCGGCACAAGGCACCTGCTCCACAAGTTGCGTCAATTCGATCAGGTCGTCCGCGGTCAAAATCGACTCGACCCTGTTCAAATCAGGCCGCGACGAACGCTTCGCTATTTCCCGCTCGTCCTCATAGCGGGGATACGGCACAAGAACTTTAAAGAGGAAACGGTCCTGCTGCGCCTCGGGCAGGGGATAGGTCCCCTCTTGCTCAATCGGATTCTGCGTCGCAAGAACGAAAAAAGGGTCCGGTAACGCGTGACTCACGCGGCCTGCCGTCACACTCTGCTCCTGCATCGCTTCCAGCAGTGCCGACTGCGTTCGCGGTGCTGTCCGGTTGATCTCGTCAGCCAGGACAAGATTCGCAAAGACAGGCCCTTCAAGAAAACGCCACTGGCGATGTCCCGTCTCTCGCGATTCCTCCATAACGTCGATCCCTGTTATGTCCGCCGGCATGAGGTCTGGCGTGAACTGTATGCGGCGAAAGGAGAGATTCATTGTCCGCGCCAGGGTCGCGACCAGAAGCGTCTTCGCCAGGCCCGGGACGCCTTCCAATAAGACGTGCCCTCGCGACAATAAGGCGATCAGAAGTAATTCCACCACATCTTCCTGCCCCACGATCACCTTACTGACTTCCCGAACCAGGGACTCCCGTACCGTCGTGACCTGCTCAATAAGTCTCTTTCCGTCCGTTGCGAACCGCGCCATGGCTCTGCTTTCCTCTATACTGGTTATCTTTGATAGATCGGTAACGTCGCATTCTCCAACTGGAGCATGCTCAAATTCATTGCACTTGTCAGGACCGGCCCCAAATAGCCGTTCGACCAGGAACCGTCCGGCCCAACCTCCGAAATGAGTCGGGCAAACAGGCGATTGCGATAATCCTCCCAGACCACGCCCCCCTGACGATAGCGCACCTGGGAATAATAATAATGGGCATAATGCCAGTATCCAACCGTAACTTCCGTCTCCAGCGAGGACAGTTTCCGGTCGCAATAGCCGAGCAGCTTCTGGGCAAACGGGTCATCGTACCCGCCCGCTTCATAGAGCGAGGCCAAGGCCGCCGCAGAAATCGGGGCACGGTCACCACCCCCATATATATTATACTGTATGCCCCCGGCGCCCTCGCGTATGGAACAGCGATGGATATACATGACCGCACGATCGATAATCGACTTCGGAACCGCAAGCCCCGCGAGCTGGCATCCGCGAAGTCCCTGAACCTGTGTTATCGTCGTCGATCCTTCGTCGAAGTCGCTCCCATCCTTCGCACTTACATAGCCCCACCCCCCGTATTTCGTCTGCGCGTTGCCCGTAAAGGCCACCGCTCGCTTTAACGCCTCACGAATCGCCCGACGCGTTACTTCGTCCGACTCCTCGCCGCTCATCTGCGACAAAAACAGCATGGCAAAACCGTGGCCATACGTGTAACGGTCATCCTGCTCCGGCGTTCCGATCAGACCGTTCGGCCGACTCCGCGACAGTAAGTAGTCCACCGCACCCTGAAGCTCCGAACGATATCGACCCTGATACAACGTTGAACCTTCCGCCGCAATCGCCATACCGGCCAAGGCGGTCAGCGCGGTCGGATATCCCTCGGAGGTCTCCCAACCTCCATGCGAACCCTGACGACGCACCAGCCAATCCAAACCACGAACCACAACACGCATACGCTCCGCGTCCCGCCCGCTCTCCACGCCCCAAAGAGTGCTTGGCCACGGCGTCAAACCCAGGAGACTCATCGCTCCGGTCGCTAAAAATGTCCGTCGTTTCATTCGATTATGCGTCTGTCCTGCTCCAGGCTCATGCCTGATCTTGACAAATTATGGTTACATAAACTCTATTGCCGTCTTGATTATTACCCGATTACCGTCTCTTGACATGCGGGTCCTCTTGCCCTATACTAACAGATAGAATTTTGAGGACGTTGGGTACGGCACGCCTTTCTCGCAAAGGTTTTCCTTGCCCTGCTCTACTCATTATAACTTTAATTGGCCCCTTCGTGAAGGCGCCGTGTCCGGTTTTCGTCAAACTTTATTTGGAATTTGAGACTTTCGTGAGAATACTAATACTCGGAGGGGGTACCGTCGGCTCCAGCGTGGCCAAAGCTCTGTCAGGCGACCACGACGTGACCATTGTCGACATCAATAAAGAATTGACCGACCGACTGGATGAGGACATTGACGCCCGAATTCTCTGTGGCAGTGCCTCGCAGTCGAGCGTTCTGTTTCAGGCCGGCGCGACAACAGCGGATATCTGTCTGGCCCTGACAGGAAACGACGAAGTCAATATAGTCGGGGCCAGTATGGCCCACGCCATGGGCACACGTCGCACCGCCGCACGAATCTATGCCAAAGTCTTTCGCGACCTGTCCACCTTCGATTATCAAGACCATTTCGGCATCGATCGCATGCTTAGCATTGAGCATCTGACCGCCATGGAACTTGCGCGACGCATTCGCGAGCCGGGCGCTATGCTCATTGAGCATTTTGCCTGTGGTGAACTGGAAATGCAGGAAGTCGTTATTACGCGTCCTGGTCCCGCCACAGGCGTGGCGCTTTCCGAACTTCATCTCCCCTCTGCCGTTCGCATTGGAACCATCGCTCGCGACGATAAAACCACCATAGCCACGGCCGCCGATAAAATCGAACCCGGCGACCGCATTACCATTCTGGGCGACCGAAAAGCCGTGGAAGACGTCAAAAAAACCTTTCAGACCCAATCGAGAATCAAAAGAAACGTCGTTATCGGCGGCGGCGGTGAAATTGCCCTACATTTAGCGCAAATCCTTATCACACGAAACTATAACGTTCGCATTATTGAAGAAGACCGCGACCGATGTGAGTTCCTGTCTCGCCGGCTGACCGGTGCCAGCGTCCTCTGCGGCGATGCCAGTGAAAAAAACCTCCTCGCGGAAGAGCACATCGGCGAATCCGATATTTTCGTCGGATGTCTCGGCGACGATGAGAATAATATTATGGCCTGTGTCGAGGCCGGCGAACTCGGCACGAAAACCCTACTGGCCGTTATATCACGCCCCGACTACGCGGAAATCGTCGGACGATTCGGGATCTCCGAGGCCGTAAGTCCCCAAGCCCTCTTCTGCCGGCAAGTGGAAGGCCTGCTCCATACCGGACCGGTCCTCTTCCGCAATCCGCACCTCCTGGCAGGCAATATCGACGTCGTTGAACTCGAAGTTCAAAAAGACGCGGCCATAACCCAAGTGCCACTCAAAGAGGCGAATCTGCCGAAACAGGCCATTCTCGCCGCCGTTATTCGCGACAATACGATTCTCATTCCCGACGCCGCTTTCGTGGCCCGCGAAGGCGATAACGTCATTGCCCTGGTCAATAACCCCTCGCTCGACGAACTGGCCAAACAATTCTAACCCGTTACGCTGCAAACAGAACCAACGTTACGGCTTCTTCACCGTGAACTCTTTGGGGCCGTCCGGCGTCTCCAGATTCAGAAGGAGCCCGGCGGCCAAATCCGTCTTGCCTCGCAACTGCTCATACTCCTGCGTTCCAACCACAGGCGAACCGGCAACCGCGGTCAGCAGCATCCCTTCTCGCACACCAGCCCGCCATGCAAGCGAGCCCGGCATAACATTGAGAACCAAAAGACCCTCTTTGCCAACGTAACCCTGACGCTTGGCAGAATCGTCCGTAAGTGGAATCAGCATAAGACCTAACGCTCGGTCGTTATAATGCCGCCCGCGATCCACCAACCGCTCAACAACAGGCACGCCCACATAATTTTCCGGCAAAATCTGTAACTGAACCGCAACCACTTTCGGCTTCTCCGCGTTGCGTATGATCCCCAAATGATGCTCCTGTGCCGTATCAGCCGTCTCGACCAGCATTTCCAGCGTCTCAAGCGAATCGATAGGAATCTCGTCGAACGTGACAATGATATCATTACGGCGCAGTCCGGCCAATGCCGCCGGCGACTCCTGCCACGGCGTGCCAAGCTTGACGCCATGGCGGGGCGGTATGCCAAATGCCCGACTCTCTTTATAGCTCAATCGCTCAACCGGGGCACCCAAAAACGCCCGGTCCACTCGACCTTTCTCAATCAACTGGTTCATAATCCAAACCGCGCGATTCGACGGAATTGCAAATCCGATCCCCTGATAACCGCCGGTCAGCGACGCGATCGCCGTATTAATCCCCACAATTTCACCCTTCAGATTGACCAACGGCCCGCCACTATTGCCCGGGTTCACCGCCGCGTCCGTCTGTATGAAAATACCATGCTCATTCTTTTGCAAAAGACGCTTCTTCGCACTCACAATACCGGCACTTACCGACGATTCCAGCATAAACGGATTACCAATCGCCAGAACCCAGTCGCCAATTTCCAACCGTTCACTATCGGCAAAAACAAGACTCGGATACTCCCCTTCCTGCTCCAGAGTCAAAACGGCCAAATCAGACTTCTCGTCCTTCTTGACCGACGTGACCGCCACCTGTCGCCCATCGTATAGCTCTACGAGAATATTATTCCCCTCCGAAACCACATGATGATTCGTCAGAACCACCCCTTCCGGCGAGACAATAACACCGGAACCGACCCCTTCTATATCCTCTTCACCCGGAAATTCCGGCAGTATATCGCCGAACGGAAGTGACGACTGCTTGCCCGATTGCTCCTTCTCCGCACCCTTTATGACAATTTTCACCACAGACGGTATGACTTTTTGCGACGTCTCTCGAAACGCCGTCGAGATCATCTGGGCCTGACGCTGCGCCACAAGTTCCGCCGACGGCTCCGCGACCGTATCCAAAACCCGCGCACCGGTGGAGTCCTCCTTCCCCTGTCCAACGCCGCACTGCAACAGCAGAAATACCAGCCCACTGACCAAAATCAACAGGGAGACAAACCGTTTACACCGACCTCTTCGCTCTAAAGCAATCATCTATTTTACTCACCTTGTTTTTTGCCTATAAATACAAAAAATCAACCACCTGGTCCTATTATATACCAAACCCCGGATTCTTTCAAGAACGTCGGATAAAATTCACGTATCCAGGGTGCGTGCCAAATTTTCGAAGATCGGTCTTCTGTCCGGGAGCACGCACTGAAAGACCAGTAAACATCTTGGGATGCTCCCTCACCCTGTAAGGGCAGCATAACATAGCCCGGGGCAATGGAGCGCCGCAACCGGCGTCCCGAATTAGGGATAAAATCACCTATCACCTTGTAAGGCCAGTACATATGACGGCGCGGCTTTTGTTATTCGCGTGCCCCATAGCGCCCGAGAAACAGGACACGTCCGCTTGCCATCTCTCGAATGAGGAAGATAAACGGATGGTTCAGGCGAACGGACAGACTGGGGCGGGTCAGGGACAGATACATAACAACCGCCGAGCCACTGGTTGCCTCGGTCCCGGCTTCGTAGACAAAGATGTTCTCTTTGGTATGGAATTGCAGGGCGGTCAGGTCCGGAACGCCGCCTGGTCCGCCGCTCGCCTCTCCGGGTTCGAATACGCGCCGAATGCCAAGCTCGTAATAGAGATTCTTACACTCCCTGTCGTTGGAGATACGAAACCGGGGCAACCAAAGGTCGATCGTTTTTAAATTTGCATTTTTTTGTAAGGTCGACAGATAGTCGTCCGACAGGTTTGCCTCCAGATTCCGGAACGCTTCCGGCGTCTCCTCTTTCGGAAGGATCAGTTCCATAACATAATAGCCACGGTAGCGTAGACAGACCCATTCAACCGTTTCGTCTTCAGCGTAATAATGTTGTACTTCCTCTTCTTTCATCATGAATACGGGAAACTGTTCCCCGTTAAAGCCGCGAAAGAGTTCCCGTTCCGTTTTATGGGCTTCAAAAAGGTGCGCCCATCTGCCGCTAAAACAGGCAACACAGGCCGCAACGCCGCTGGCCGCGGGGTCAAGTCTTTTTACAAGCTCCGTTATCCGGTTACCGGTTTGCTCTTTTGCCCAATGATTCACGTGCGAACATAATTCCTTCTTATCGATCTTCGAAAAATTCAGTCCGACCTCGTTGCCAATATCCTCAAAAAAAGTTGTATCCGCGACTTCGTCGCTACGCCACCATATCCCCATCCCATTAAAGAACCCCACTTTACTTTTCGCGAGTTTCGGCCCGTCGGAAGTATAATATCGTTGCAGTAAATTCGTCATGGCCACATCGTCCTGCCTCCAGTGCAGAGCCGTGGCGAGTTCCGATTTCGCCTCACCCTGCGAGCCAAGGTATAAAATACCCAGCAGACCGAACTGTCCCGTTGGACAGCAGATGATATTCTCCTCTGGCAACGACCCGGCCAAGACGCGATAGCAGTCGTAAGCAAACGCGTTCATCGCCGTCTCGCCTGCCTGGAGTTCAGGAAAAACCAGCGAACGCGTATTTGAAACAGACCTGCTTTCATAACGGTCTCCGTTCGTACCTCGGTTCGGATAATCCGGCATGTCCTGCCATCGTGCGCCCCATACCCACGCCTCTTCATTCTCACAAGGATCACAATTTTCATAAGAGTATGTGACGTAATAACGCACTAAACTTGTGCAAATTAAAAAAAGAAGAAACGCCATCTGCAAATGAGTCAGCAGAGCTAACAGACCAGACGCGACTCGTCTCTTGCACAAGAGCACAACTGCCGGTATAAGCCCGACCAGTGTGAAAAAAATGAAAAATATAAAGTCAATCGTAACAATCCGATTCAACGCTCGCTTTCCGGTCGCAAAATTAAACGTTAAAATCGGAACGTGGAAGAGAAGTAAATGAATAAGAATCCCCAGGAGAGCGACTGCAAGAAAAACGAGGGACGACGCGTACCAGTGCGTACAAAACCAAATAAAAAAACGGGTAACTCTCTTCCGCTTGACAGGTGTCTCATCCATATTCCGCCTCGTACTCAATTCAAGTTCTTCCAAATCGCCCTTTTCAAGCCCGAACGCACTATGTCACTCCCTTCGAATATAATGGCTCGGACGCCTTTTGTCAAGTGGCTTACGCACCTCAAAAGAATAAAAAATCGAGTCTTTAGGGTTACAGAGTGGATTCCCGTAACGGGTCTTCTTAATGTTCCCGGACAAAAAGGAGTACATCGTCAAGCTGATCAATAACCAGCTCGAACGAATGAGTGCCAGGCACGATCACAAATTCATGCGGAATGAAAAGCTCTGTTAACTTTTTGGAAAATCGTTCATTCATGGTACGGTCAAAGGCATCGGCACCGGTAACGAGCCGAATGTGCTTATTGCGAAAATTCTCAATGCGATTCATGGGATTCAGATCCGGCCAGCGCGATTCGTCCGTGCCCAGTTCCGTCGGGTGAACCGGGTAACTCTGGCCCGGTGGAAATTCCTGCGGATTACGCGGGTAATCCAACAGGGCGATAAGCAGGACAATCGTATCGAATCGGTCAGGGCACGCTTCTAAAAGACGAGCGGCACCATATCCGCCCATAGACCAGCCACACAAAGCGGCGTCTTCCGCTCGTTGGCTTAAGTGAAAATGTTCACTTGCATCTTTAAGGACCTCTTCAAGCCACAGCGCATAACGGTCATTCGCACGCAGCGGTGAATCCACCCACCAGCTCTTGTCACCTTGCGGAAAGAGGATAATGCGGTCTGTGCAAAGCAAGGTCGCTCTTGCGGCCGGATCATCCACGAGAGACCGGTCATCGCGGCCGCGACCATGAAGAAACAGAAGAAACGGCTCCTCGTGCATTTCCCTTTTTTTGCAATCTTTGGGGAGCACTACAGTATACCGCATTTCACGACCTAATGCCGTTGAAAACATTGTAACAGATTCAATACGTGCATCGTCGTTTCCTCGCAGTTGCGAACACATCGCCAACAGCAATAATGATAAAAAAGTGCATACAGAATTCATTTTGTTGATACAATGTTTCAAAGTTCGTGCTCCCATACCCGTATTTCAAAAATTCTGGCATGATCCATACCATTGGTTCGCGTTATACAAAATTCCAGTACGTTGACCGGAAAAGGAGGATTAAGCGACCATGAACACAACCGCATTCCGTTATTTTTAACGTCTACCGCCAGCCATTCTTTGTTACCCGCACGACCGACAATGTAAAAATCAGCCACCGTTTCTTCCTGCGGTCGCCCCCAATGCATTTGTTGCGTATAGGTCTCCTGTAAGGACAAGGTTAGCGGTCGATCCATTCCTGTATCAAAGACAATCCTGATATAACGAGGAATAATGGGCGTGTCCCACGAAAGCCACAAACGACAGGGAAACCCTTCCTCCGGGTTAGACATCCAGCGATGCGTTCCGACAGGCGAGCGACCCACCGGCGCCCCAAGCGGACCGTGCAAACTGCGAGTCTGCCCTGTACGAATATTTTCCGCCTCGCCGCCTGGCAATTCACTCGACGCCCTTATGTGTGCCGTTCGCACCAAGTCCGTTTCATCTTCATTTTTTACACCTATTAAGTACGCATCATCACGCAGTAACCGCTGCTGAACAGTATTAATGGTTCTTTGCGAAAAAAGCAATTCGTGGGGCGTCATATGATTCTCATGGGCTACGGCCGCCGCGGTACCAACGCCCTGACCAATAACAGCACACGTTGCCATAACACGTGTCGACGAAAAACCCACATGTGTCGCGGATATATTACGTCCGGCAAAAAACAAATTTTGTATATTTCGCGATACAGTCGCGCCTAGTGGAATATCATAAACGTGAGGCACCATAATCTGGCGGCACGGTTCCTCGTTCGTTCCCGCCAGGCCCTCTGACGGATGTATGTCAATCGGCCAGCCTCCGTAGGCTATGGCGTCCGAATGATAACGGCTCTCCAAAACATCATTTTGAGTTATCGTTTTGCACCCGATAAATCGGCGACTTTCACGTTTGCCCGGTAGGAAGCCAATCCAGGAAAGTGCCCAGTGTGCCACTTCGTCTCCACAAAATTCTTCACTGTTTTTTATATGATCCCAAACACCAAGTACAAGTGCCAAAAGCTGGTCTCGTATCTGCTCATTCTTCTCAACCGTATCAAGCAGACCGCCATACTCAACCCACCAATAGCCGTATTCCAAACTCTGCTGCTCTTCCCCAGGCACGGAGTACAACCGCAACCGCAAATCCTGTTTCGTGAATGGAACAGCCCAAGGCGGTGCTGTAAACTTCGCGACCCACGGCACCCATTTCGCTTGTATTAACAAGGTTGAGCACAAGCGGCCAGAATCGGCAACGTTTCGGGCAAGCGATTCCTTAAACTGATCTTTATCTTCCCGACCTTCCCGAAAAAGTGCACCTGCTTCATATGCCAGACGGCCATCGCCTGTACAGTCTGCAAAAAGCGGAGCTGTAAGTCGAAAACTCTCCTGACTGCTCTGCCGATCACATAACGCACTTATTATGACATCATCGTCACATTCGGCCCCGGTCACAGACGTATTAAGAAACAGTTTCAAATTCGGTTCGCGGCGGCATAAATCGTAGAGGATAAGATCAAAAACGGAAGGCGAACGTTGTGGGTTTTCCATGGCGTTCCGCAAACGTATTTCTTCGATAATTCCGCCTTCGCGAGCTTCTGTCGCCAGAGGGGTACTCCGCTCAAACTGGCCAAATGCATTAGCTCCGGAAATACTCATCCGTATTTCACTCGACGCATTACCACCAAGAACAGGACGGTCGTGACATAAGAAAACCCGCATCCCGTTTCTTGCCGCCGCCAGGGCACAGCACACGCCTGCCATGCCTCCCCCACAAACCACTAAATCGCAGCATTCTTCGTAAAAATGCATAATTTTCACTCATCTGAAATCAGGAAAATGGAAACCCAATTCCTTTCAGAAACTCTTTTAATTGGCTCGTATAGTTACTATCCGGTATAAAACCTGGCATGCGACAGTATGCATTTTTCAGAACTCCACGCCAAACCAGCATTTGCTTGAGTGTATAGCCAAAATACGACGAAGAGAAATCACACGGCATGAAATCAAAAATTTCGCATATTTTTAACTGAAGAACTCGTTGTCGCAATATCTCTTCTTCCTTGTGCAATTGATTCGCATTCCAGATTGCCATGGCCTGCTCCGGCCAAACGGCAGCCAAAGCAGTAATCGTTCCACGACACCCGGCCGCCAGTGACTGCGGAACGAAACGTTCGCACCCTTGCAAAATCATGAAATTTTCATCTCGGGTCGACTCTTTCAAGGCAAGAAATCGATCGTGATCGGTGCCAGTCTCTTTGAGTCCGACTATGTTATTGTGTTGTGCCAGGCGAACAACGGTTTCAACAGCAATCGGCGTCACCGCGTGAACATGATGATACAAAAAAAGAGGCAGTCTGCTCTTGTCGGCAAGCGTCAAGTACCAGACTTCCAGTTCATTCTGGGAAAACTTCATGCCCTGCGGCGGGGTCAGCACTGCATAATCAGCACCGGCATCCGCCAGAGAATTGACCATTTCCAGCGTTGCTCGTACTGATGTTTCATTTGCCCCTGCCAGAAGAACAATGTCCGAGGGGACAACACGCCGCGCCGCCTGAACAAGCGTCGACCGCTCACGCCTGTCAAGCAGCATCATATCGCCAGTTGACCCGGCAATGAACAAGCCGCGACACCCGGCAGAAATACAGAACTGTGCAATTTCTGCCGCCGCTTTCAGGTCAACTTCCCCGTTTTCGAAATAGGGGGTTACCGAAACCGCAAAGACGCCGCCTGTTACTGCTTTTCTCATCAATTTTTCTGCCGTTCTACTTGTTCATTTCTCTAAATTCATCAGGACTTATCCGCGTTATCGCCCCATCATCGGCGACCTGAAAATAAATCCGGTGTATACGGGCAACTCCCGTTTCGTCTCTGTAATAGACGTAGATGTACGTATCGTCCGTAACTCGCTGTATACTCGGATATGCACCTTCGCCTTCACTCATAAACTGCGGCTTACTCCAGGTCATACCACCATCGGTTGTGACCGTTATGGTAATGGACGGACTAAGGTCACGATGACGCATACCGCAGACAATTAACTTTTCGGTTATCGGATAAAGATAAGGGCAATCGAGTGGCCAATCGAGATATTTAATTGGCGTCCACGTCTTTCCATTATCGTCAGACCAGGTCATACCGCCACGATTGCGAATCATGCAATAAACGCGTCCGGACGGCAAAACACACAACGACGGCTCCTGATTCATACGTTCTGGTGATTCATCAATTACGATCGGATCAGTCCAGGTCTTACCATTATCTTTACTGCGAACGATCGCCGTTCTGTCCCGATGACCAGGAGCATCCCACTTCAACCCATTATGAGTTTCACGTCCATAAATCGGCATTAGTAAATCGCCGTCGGCAAGTTGTACAATCGGGCTGCTGCACGCGGTTAATTTGACAAAAGGGGATTCGATTTCAATCGGATCTTGCCAGGTTTCGCCATTATCTTCACTGCGGAGAATTCGGACTCGCATCGTTTGGTCAACCTCGGGCCATTTCTCCATATTGATATCGGCCGACATTGTGCTTAAAAGCAGAGTGCCTTCACGCGTCTGCATAATGCACGGATCGCGATCGTCGAGCGGACTTGAAAATATGACCTTCGGTGACGTCCAGCTTATCCCATTATCCTTTGACCGTATCATAACAATAACGCTGTCGCGACTTACATGCTCTTTGGCCGCGTAATAAACCGCGATAAGTTCGCCATTTGCCAGACGAACAACATCCGGAAACGCCTCATACTTATTAACCGAGCCATCGGAAATTGCCGTACTCTCTTCCGGAATAACCTTCTCTTCGCTATAAGTTCGAGATTCGTAACACGACAATAACATCGTGAAGCACAACACAGTCAACAAAGTTCCGTTTTTTAACATTTTTTACAATACCCCAAAGTTCTTAATCCTTAATTTTTGTAAATTCGTCAGGACTTATCCGTGTTATCACGCCATCGTCGGCGACCTGAAAATAAATCCGGTGTATACGGGCCGGTCCCGTTTCGTCCCGATAATAGACATAGATATACGTATCATCCGTAACTCGCTGTATACTCGGATACGCACCATTTCCGTCACTCATTAATTGCGGATCACTCCACGTCATTCCGCCATCAGCAGACACCGTTATCGTAATAGACGGGCCATGATTTCTATGCCTCATACCACATACGATAACCTGCTCAGTAACGGCATACAAATAGGGACAATCGAGATCCCAATTCAAATATTTAACAGGGGACCATGTCTTCCCATCGTCATCAGACCAGGAAACGCCACCACGGTCTCGCATCATACAGAGAATGCGTCCCGAAGGCAAAAGACACAACGACGGCTCCTGATTTTTGTATTCAGGACTCTCATCAATAATAACAAAACTGTTCCACGTCTTGCCATTATCTGTACTTCGTACGACGGCCACGCGGTCCCTCTTGCCGGCCTCATCCGATTCATAACCATCTTGCGTTTCACGACCATATACTGGCAGTAATAAATCGCCGTTTGCCAATTGAATCATCGGACTGCTGCATGCGGTCAATTTGCGAAAAGGCGAATTAATTTCAATGGGTTCGGACCAAGTCTGCCCGTTGTCGTTGCTGCGTATAATCTGAACCTTCATAGCCGGAATATCACGCCGGTCGTAATCTGTCATCATGCTGCATAACAGCGTTCCATCCCGTGTACAAAAGAGAGACGGGTCACGATCGTCCGCTGGGCCGGCATAAATAACTTGCGGCGGCGACCAGGTCAGGCCATTGTCAGAGGAACGAATGAGCACAACATCACCGCCCGGACCGCCATGAGTCGGGCCCGCATAATAAACGAGGAGTAACTCACCGCTGGTCATGCGAACGACATCTGGAAAGGCTTCGTACTTATTCACTGTACCGTCGGATATCGCCGTAAGGCAAGAAGCATCCGCTGCCTCTGTTTTCGCGATTGTACAGGACAAACATATTTGAATTGTCAGCAAAATTACTACTTGTTTTAACACGATGTTATCCTTTTTGTTTAAGTGAAATTTACGGTAGTGTAACGGTCTCTCCATCGATTGCACTGGCCAGAGAGAGCAAATTTTTTATCGGAAATGTTTCACTTACGAAACGCACACTCCCGTCGGCCAGGGCCATATTGACACCATTGGCGTGGTTACTGCTCCAGACTCCCGTGTTGCCTTGGGACGGTGGCATGGTAATGGTCTTGTCCTTCTGCGGATTCAGTGGATACTGCTCATGCAGATTTTTCGTTCCACTTAAAAGAATGGACGTCGCGTGCCGCTGCCCTTGCCACCAGCCACGAATCTTGTTCATGGTCGGATATTTCGCATACGCAATTTCACTAATAATTACCGTGTTCGAGGTCCCATCAATAATATAGGAAAAACTTCGGCCACCATTAAGTTTAAAAATTCCTTCTGCAGCCGCGTTGCCCCAACTTGTCGTTGATGCCACTTCACTATACGCAGTACCATCCAGTTTCGTTCCTATCGGGCCCGCTATACCATAATAATGCGATATGGGCCAATGAGTATAAGTATAGTTGTTAAGTTCATATTTTCTGGAACTGGGGCAACATAGAGCTTCCAAATAAATGGGAGTTTTACGCCCGTTGACATCTTTCCACAAGATATCTTTCTTTGAGGTAACAAAATCAGAGGTTCCCGTCTCTATATTGAAATCCCAACCATCATAAATGTTCTGTTGCTCTATGAACGGGCAAATACGAATCCAAATTCCATTATCGCCAATATCGCCTTTAACAACGGCGGGCTTGACTCCGCTCGGCGGGAACTGGCCGTGCGTATCGTGATAATTGTGCATGGCCAGCGCCAATTGCTTCATGCGATTGGTACACTCCATGCGTCGGGCAGCCTCGCGTGCCGCCTGGACTGCTGGCAAGAGCAACGCAATAAGAACACCGATTATCGCAATGACAACCAGCAGTTCAACCAGTGTAAAGCCTGTCCCGTGCTTGCGGTCCGTTTTACGTTGATTTTTTGTACTTTCTCTCTTGTAGTCTTTCATGTTATTCTCCCTGGTGTCGGTTGATTCAGTATTTATGAAACAGGTTATATTGCCGGCTCGGTCCTTTTTCCGCTTTTACGCACGTGTATTGTGTAACCGTATACATGCACTGCAAACGTAAAACGAAGAAAATAGTCGACGCCGGTACAGATTCAATAAAATTTTCATTGAACTCTACGGCAACGCGTAATTCTCTTCTCCACTTATACTCGCTGCCGAAAGATAAATCTTTTTGTCAATCGTATCGGAAATAAATCGGACACTGCCATCGACGAGACAAAAATTCGCCCCGCCGGAATGTTCGCTTCCCAGACTTCCGTAATTGCATTTTTCCTGTTGGTCACTATTCAGAGGATAATCGGCATGGAGACTCTTATAGGTGCCTAACAAAGGATGCTTGACAGAATCGGTGGGCAACTGATTCAAATAGCCGTAAGTCCACGACGAATAATGCTCAAAGTCGTTCCAGGAAAGTTCACCAAAGGCAAATGTATTACTCGTACCGTCCTCAACTCCCTCGAATCCATAATTCACACGCGCAATGAACAGTCCGGCATCGGAAAAGCACCCCCATTTCTTCGTCACATCAAAACTAATCGGATAGTCCTTATTACTCGTGGGATTCTTGCCAACCGGTCCGGTTATCCCGAAATAGTGTGAAGTCTGAATGGTATCGGTATTCCCTTCGGTGGCCGGTTCAAAATCGGTCGACATAAGAGATTCTTTGGCACTGCTGCTCGGACAGAGCAACTCCGGCAACCGGGCTTCCCGGGCAACTTTTATATTGGCCTCTTCATAATAATTTTCAGAAAAATTGTATTGAGACACAACATTGCCCATCTCCATGTAATTACCGAGGCTAATCCAGATACTGTGTCCTCCTATATTACCGTCATAGGTCAAAGCTGGCAATACACGATAGGAATCGACATAATTGTGCAAGGCAATGCCTACCTGCTTCAAGTGATTACTGCACGTCATGCGGCGTGCTGCTTCCCGCGCTGCCTGTACTGCCGGAAGTAGTAATGCAATTAAGACTCCGATAATTGCAATCACCACCAGCAGTTCGACAAGCGTGAACCCCTGTTTTCGTAACATCGTGTGACGAAAAACCCAGCCATTCATCACAAAGTTAACATGCTCATTTTTTCTGATTGTTGTTTTCATCTCTTTCTCCTTGTCGCATTATTTGTATACAGTCACAGGACAACACCGTGTGAAGGCGTACCTCGGAGCATTATGGGTTCGCCACCCTGCTCAATGGATTGCGGAAAACAAAATACATTGCTGTCACGGGAGGAATACAACCGTGTGTACTAAGCTCAAAATAAAAACTTTTTAAATTTTTCGTCTTTATTCAAAATACCGTCTGTCCTCTCTTGACTTTCCACACTCGAGATTCTATAATAGTACTCATGTTCTGTCAAGTTTCATATTACGCAAAAAAAGTCATGTTTTGCGTCATCCTAAGGAGAGTAAAATCATGAGAGACATCCGCAACCGGCAACCATTACGGCGTCCGCAGCCGAGAGTCCTTGTGGTTATAGAAGCCTTTTCGAGCTATGGGCGTGGTCTTTTGCGCGGCATTAAGCAGTATGAACGGGAGCACGGGCCCTGGTCCATCTTTTCCGAGTTGCGAAAATTCTCCGGCGTTTCCCCGCACTGGCTCAAAAAGAATCCCTGTGACGGCATTCTGGCCCGCAGTACGACCCGTGAAATGGAAGAGACATTCCTCAAGTCTGACATTCCATTCGTGGAGCTGCTCGGGACAGAACTGGAATCGAAAACCTTAAAAGTCCACTGTGATAATCTCAACGATGGTAAAATCGCCGCGGAACACTATCTGAACTCTGGTTTTCATCATTTCGGATTCTTTGCCTTTGGGGCACCATGGTGGGTCTCCCTGTTGCGGGACGGCTTTCTACAGAGTGTGCCTGCTCATTGCACAACCTCGTCTTTGATCTGCTCGCCTCGATCCACTCGATTGCGTCCCTTGTGGAATCCGGTTCACGAGCGAAAAGTGGTTGCCTGGTTGCGATCACTTCCCAAACCAGTTGGCATTTTCGCCGCCCCGGTCGACGCCGCTTTGCTCATTCTGAAATTATGCCGCGACTATGCCATTGCCGTTCCCGACGAGGTCGCTGTACTGACTGACGATGATGACGATTGCATTTGCAATCTCTCCTCTCCGCCACTATCGGCAATACAAGGCGCGTCTTTTCTCATCGGTTATGAGGCCGCGCGAAATCTTGACCTCGCCCTGCACACGGGACATCCGCTTGCGGGAACCCGCTGGATTCCCTCGTCCGGTATGGTCGTCCGCACCTCGACCGATACCATTGCGGTTCACAATTCGGAACTGGTTCAAGCCATTCGGTTCATCCGTAATAATTATGAATCTCCGATTACCGTGAACGATGTTTGCGAGGAAGTATGTCTCTCCCGTCGCACCGTAGAACGACTCTTCAGGGAGGAACTCAACGAATCGCCCCACGATGAAATCGTTCGCTGCCGGGTTCGTAAAATTGCTGAACTCCTTTCAGAGACAAATCTGACCGCCGCTCAGATTGCCTGGCGTGTCGGATTTCAACCCAATAAATACTTCTTCTCCTTCTTCCAGGAGCATTTCGGCTGCACTCCCCTACAGTATAGAAAGAAAATGGGACATGACGCTCCTCTCATCCATCCGAAATGACAGGCGTGCACGGGAATGCCGTGACCGCCCCGGCCGCTTTTTTTCGCTCCAGACGCCGGCCCAAGTCCCCGCCGCCCTTCACACTTCTTCTTTAAAAATACGCATTTTATCTATCTTTTCTATCTTTATGCAAATTTTAGCACTGCCGGGGAAACCGTCCCATTTTTTCGCGAAAACTTGAGAAAATTTGGGAAAATTGTCCCATTTCCCCGTTGTCAGGTTGGATAAATCTGATAGACTGGATTCTGTGATGTGGGAAACGTGCCCTGCATTACAAAATTTTGCAAAATTTTTTTGGGGGATTTTCATCCCTGCCATTTTAAACGATTATGTCAGCAGCCAAGCAACTCATCCTGGGAGAGTTCAGTAGAAGATTGGACGACCGATTCCGATTTTCACTGCCGGGTGAAATGCTGGATGTCTTTCAACCGAAAGACGGTGACTGCGTTATTGCCAAGGAGCGACCCGGTTGTGTCAGTCTGTGGGACCAGACAGCTTGGAAAGAAAAGCTTGACGCCCAAATCGATGTGATCCAATCGAAGCTGCGAGCGGGCAATCTGGAGCAGAAGGTACCGCAATTGCAATTGCTCGGACGGCTCCTTTCGACGCGACATCGTCCGGTACAAATGGCCGCCAAAGGGCGTATCGTCCTCCCGGAAGGCTTTCGGGAATTCCTGAAAGTAGAACCCGGTAGTGAATTGATGATTATTGGTGCCGCCGTTTGTATTGAAATTTGGAACCCGGAAAAGTGGATTTCCTACATAGAGGGCAAGATGCCCAGGTTCCGTAAACTGTTAACAAAACTCTCCAACTAACCGTATTATTTATGTTGTCGTGACTCGATTTCTCACGCTGCGTTCCCTGAATCAGGCGACCGACACGCGTTGACAGGCGAATCGAAGTCCGGCACGAAAACCGAACACCCCGTTGCAAAGAACAGGTTTTGTGGTCCGCCTAACCCTATAGGGTCGTCGCCCAAATGGGAAATGCAAGTCGTCAAACTTTTCAGTCACGGACCAACCCACCAAAACCCCTTTGCAACGGGATTTTTTATGCGCCGACTTACCCTCAAGTCACAAAAAAAAACCTGCGAGTGAAAATTCGCAGGTTTCTTATAAAAGCAGCACGCTTGCGGTTAGGGTGCTACTTCAAATGTCACGGTCATCATCTCGGACTCAGACAGGTTCGAAACCGTGCCCTCGGGCAAGGTGAGTGAAGTTACCAAGTCCGTTTGCTTCTCGAGCCATCGAACCAACTGTTCATATTCGGCCGGGCTCAGGCGAAAAACATACTCCAGCTGCCCCTGATTATGACCTTTCTGAAAGGAAAGTTCCCGCTCGCTGCACACTTTAAGCAAACGACCGGAAAAACGATCCTTCTTCTCCTCCTTCAAAACGAGACGGACGCGAAGCGGCTGTATCGCCGGACTGAGAACAGGCTCATCGACTTTATTCGGAGTCAGAGAAAGAGGGACAGGCGGAGTTCGAATAAAAGGTTCCTCGACCGGGTCGGGAGCGGCAACAGGGGCCGGTCCTTCAACCGAACGCGCCGCAGAAGGCCTCTCCGGCACAACAACGCGAGCCACAACTCGTGTCACCGAATCCGGCTGACCCGACATGACCATCCAGGCACAGGCAAAAGCGATCAGACAGACAGCCGTTGCCCCCGATATTATGGCGATAATCAGGCGGCGCCCACGCAACGCGTAGCCTTCGGCAGGAACAACGACCGGACGCCCGCCGGGAAAACGCCTCTTCACGGCCGTTACGACACGCTCGCGAAATCCGTCTGGTGCACGCATCGGACGCAGAGCGCCGAACATATCACGCATCTCATTATACTCGCGATAGACACGCGCCGCTTCCGAATTGGACTGGATCAAATTCGAAACGGCCACACTCTGACGCGGGTCCAGTTCCCCGTCTATATAGAGGCTGATCAGTCGTTCCAAATCCGTCTTTTTCATGGTACACCTGTCGGTAGTTCATTCTGGGTATTCATTACGGAAAATCTCTCCGAACCGACAGTTAGCCCCTGCTCGGCCCGGCTACGATAGGTCGTCTCTTTGTCGCAAGATGATTTCCTTCAAGGCATTGCGTGCCCTGTGGAGGCGGCTTCGAACCGTACCCACCGGAATGTGCAAGATCTCCGCGATCTCTTCGTACGACCAATTATCGATTTCACGAAGGACCAGCGGACTGCGATATTCCTCCGGCAGTCGGTTGATGGCCTTCCATAAAATCGCCGCGTCTTCTTCCCGCTTCGTATGCTCTTCCGGCATTTCGCCCCGGTCCACCAGTTGCTCCGGCTTCCCGTCAAAAACCTCTTCCACGGAGACCGTTCTCTTACGCTGTGCCAAATTGGCTACGGAAAGATTATACGCTATCCGATACAACCACGTGTAAAAACGACTCGACATTCGAAAACGCGACAGGTTCGCATACGCCTGTAAAAACGATTCCTGGACAACATCTTGCGCATCTTCCGCCGTCCCTACTATTCGGTACACCGTATTGTAGAGCCGATCCTGATACTTCTCGACCAAGTGGCCAAAAGCATCCGCATCGCCGGCAAGTGTTTGTTGTATCAGTCTCTCGTCAGACACATCTGCTCCCTGTTTCTTTCGATGTTTTTACTACCTTATTGGTTCCAACTAATCCAAATTATGTCAAAAAAAACGAAATCTTACTCTTTTTTCTGCCTTCTTAATATTTGCTTGGTTTTTCTCCTTTACCCAATATAACAGAATCGTTTTTCTCATCCCGCTACACCTTATATAACCCCTCTAACTTATTCATCAGGAGTACTCTGCGTATATTCGTTATATCCTTCTGAATCTGCTTCAAAAGAGACGCTTCGTCCGAAAATGGAATAACGTCCCGTATCCTCGCAATGAACTCCAGGTTCAGGAACTCGCCATACAAATCCCCCTGAAAGTCCAGAAGGTGGGCCTCTATCTTCATACCGGCCACGCCAAAAGTCGGATTACCCCCCAAGTGGACCGCCGCGCCCCAAGTCTGGTCTCCGTGTCGGGCCAGAGCCGCGTACAGGCCCGGCTTCGGCACAATCGTCGCTACCCCTCCCAGATTCGCCGTCGGAAAACCAAGCCGACGCCCACGATGCTCTCCCTGAATCACGAATCCGGAAAGCCCGTAAGGACGCCCCAACATTCCCCGGGCAACCTCAACCTGCCCCTCGCGTATCAGGGAACGTATGCGACTACTCGAGACGCCACGCCCCAAAACATGAACCGGAGGCACGACCCGCAGCAAGCGCCCGTACTCCTCACACAAAGACCGTAATACTTCCGTATTGCCTCCACGGTTACAGCCGAAATTAAAGCTGTCGCCTTCGACCAGCATGTGTGCGTCCAACAAATCTACAATAATCTTCTCGAAGAACTCACGCGCCGTTAATTTCAGAAACTCACGCGTCGTCGGAAAGAGAATCAAGGCGTCCGGCTCATATTGTGAAATGAGTTCAATTTTCCGCTGTGTCGTACACAGTAGAGGCGGCGCCAGATGGGGACGCAGTATCTCGGCCGGCGACGGCGTAAAGGTAAAAACCAACGACGGACGACGCCGATCCGCGGAACATACTTTCAGACGCTCCAGGATGGATCCATGACCGCGATGCACCCCGTCGAATTTCCCGATCGACAGGATACCACCACGATACTCTGACGGAACGGTTTCCAGATCACGAATAATCCGCACTTAATCCTCGCCCTCATCACTAATTACGGTTTCCAGCACTTTCGTATTACGCTCAACGGCCAGTATGACCGTTTGCGTCTCAAGACCATCCCGACTCGAGGCCACCACAGGAAACACATGTCGCCGTTCCGGCAAATGGTACCGTATCGAAAACGTGCCATCTTCCTTCAAACGAATTGTGCCTCCTTTTATAGCCAACTGTACGCCCGGGTCCGTCTTCCCCTTAATCACCAGTTCCGCGTCCACCTCAAGCGAAAACCGCTGGTCCACCGATCGGAACGATGGGATCTCATCCTCATCGTCGAACTCGTAATCCGCCGGCAGTCTGGCACCAGGCTTACCCTGCGTACCAAGAAGTGAATCCCGTACAAGTCCCGAATCGCCCATATCTGCCGGAACCCCATTCCAGCTCACGTCCGGATGGCCAAAGGCCTCATGAACATACCGCTGCGGCGTCTCGACAATATTACTCGAAAGCAACGCAAAGAACTGACCGTCCCGGGCAAGATAGCCAATATCGACCTTAAAAGAACTCGGTGGATCATCCACATCAATGTACCAATTATTGATACCTCCATGAATATGAATGTCCGTCATATACTGTTGTCGCAGTGTACCCGCGTGGTCCGAATTGAATTTGTACAATCGCAGGACAGGGTCCGCGGTGTGCCAAAGATGCCCCATCGCCGCACGCACTCGCTCGACCAGTTGCGCACTGATCTCCCAATAGGCATGGAGCCAAAACGGGTCGCGAACCATGAGGAGAAGTTGGTCGGCCGCCTCTCGCTTAGAGGCCAGAGAACTCGTACCCAACGTCTTATGCTCCATGAGTTTCTGCTTTAAAACGGATATCTTCTGCTGCGCCTCGGATAGGGGTGCTTGCATGACTGGCGACACCTCCGGAACCCCCGAACTTAAACCCGAACTCAAACCAGTCGCAACCGACTCTTCTGGCACAGCCGGCGCAGGCAAGGCAGATGCCGACCTGGCTGCCACCTCTGACGACGAGACCGGAGCCGTCGCAGACCCCTTCGACGTATCGGGCTTCGCGGCGGATTTGCCCGACACCACGGTAGCCACCTTTTTTCGACCCGGAGCAACTGTCGCCGCCGCCATCGGAACCGGCTCGACCGGCGATTTACGGACCGTCTTACCGCCAGAAAGCCGGTCGGACGAGGCCGCCTGCACCACCGATGCTCCCTGTTTGCCCGTTTTCTTCGCCACTTTCGACAAACCTGCCGGCGAGTCCGCTGCGGAAGCATTACTCTTGCTCCCTGCGGACGACACAAGATTGTCCTCCGACAATTTGGCAAGTGCAAGTAGCAAATCTGCTTTGCGCATTTCGTGCCAGCCCGGTACTTTGGCGGTTTTGGCCACCGATTGCAACTCTTTAAGGGTTTTGCCGTCCAGAGATGGTAGCTTTTTCATGGATTACTCCCTCTTTTGCTTGTGATAACGACACAATTCCGGTCCAATTATACACCCTATATTATAACACGACTTTCCTTTTTACAAGCCAAGGCCAACCAAATTAACCCAAAATTCCCAAATTAACCACCGTACACGCCTCATAATTGCTAAAATCACAAAAAAAAGGGGGGGCTGGCGTTTACTTTACTGCTTTGCTATAATATTAAAAATGACTTTGTCGTGTTGCTAACACACCTTCGTGACACATTAAGGAATATGAACATGTTGTTGTGGCGAATCCTTATTGGTATACCGATTATTGCGGCCGTCTCCCTGCTTTGCTGGCTCGACGCGTCCTGCACCATACCAGGTACATGGCTTATGCCCTTTTACCTTGTGGCGACCTATTTCTTGTGCTCCGAGATTCTCGAATTGCTTAACGGCGCCGGGCTGCATCCGCGGCATTCGACCGTCTATATAGGGACCTTCTGGGTCATGATTATGTGCTGGCTCTCCTGCTATAAGACCATGCCACACATCCAGGAGGAAGGCTGGGATGTCGCGGCCAAAGCCTGTCTCCTCACTCTTATTGCCATGGCAGCCGGCGTGATTATTGCCTTTTTGGGCGAAATGGCACGGTTTAAATCGCCCGGCGGCAATACCATCAATCTGGCCGGTGCCGTTTTCGCCGTGACCTACGTCGGCCTGCTAAGCTGCTTTATGATTATGCTTCGCATTGCCTATGGAATCGGAGCTGTACTCTCACTCGTTATTGTCACAAAACTATGCGACGTAGGCGCTTACATCATTGGTCGACTCTTCGGGCGGCATAAGCTCGTTCCCGGCCTGAGTCCGGGGAAAACCATCGAAGGCGCCGTTGGCGGTATCGCTTTTGCCATTCTGGGGGCCTGGCTCACCATTGATGTCATTCTTCCCTATGTCCTTGAGCGAAAAACCGATACAAGCTTTCTGGGCCTGATCGTCTTTGGCGTAGCTGTCGGGCTGACCGGCGGCCTGGGCGACCTGGCCGAGTCGCTCATAAAGCGAGACGTCGGTTGTAAAGATTCCGGGCGAATCGTGCCAGGGTTCGGCGGCTTTCTCGATATTTTCGACTCGCTCCTCCTGGCCGCGCCGGTCGCTTTTGGACTCTGGGCCTTTGGGCTGATTCGATAAAGAACGCCCGGGCCAATACGTCTATGAGGTTCGCATGCGACTGAAAAGACGTAACGCATTCTGACTCGTTTGCATCAGAAGTTCCCGGGTCGTCACCCCGCGCAGTTCCGCCAGACGCCGCGCCGTAAAGATCGCCATGAGCGGTTCATTACGCTCAAGCCGGCCGCGGAACGGGTGCGGAATAAGAAACGGCGCGTCCGTCTCAAGGAGAATCCGGTCCTCCGCAACGCTTCTGGCCGCGTCCCACACCCCGGAAAACTTCCGATTTGTGTACGTTACCGGCCCTGAAAAACCAAGATAAAATCCTAACGCCACGGCTTCCTCTGCCATGTCCCGGTCCCCACTGAAGGAGTGAATTACACCAAAAAGAGCTTCTCCTGACGACTTACCCAGCGCCACTTCCGCACGCAAAATCGGCATGAGGTCGCCTTCCGCCTCGCGGCAGTGGATAATGACCGGCAGCCGCAAACGACGTGCCAACGCCAAATGCCGACGAAACCAGTCCACCTGAACCTCGAAGGGAACCGTGTCCCAATGCCGGTCCAGACCCGTTTCGCCTACCGCAACGACGTCAGGCTCACCGGCCAAAGCCACAATGCGTTCCCAATCGCCCTCTTCCGCTTGCCCCGCATGGTTCGGATGGACACCAACGGCGGCAAAGATTCCGGGATTGCCGCGGGCCAAGGCAAGTCCCAGTTCACTCGTCGCCAAGTCAATACCGGGCACCAGAGCGGCCGCCAGCTGGACCTGACCGGCGTCAACATCAATAGATCGGCCACTCACCGCGGGAAAAATCCCTGTCCGCTGCCGGAGAAGTACATCCGCACGGTCACCATCGTAGTCGTCTATCTGGAGATGGGCATGCGTATCAATCAGGCACAGAGGACCCGCGCCCGTGACTCTTGATTCCGTCATAAAATCAAACCTCATTGAGATTTGCGTCGCTCCTAGTAGCGGCGACGCTGGAGCAGGAGTTCCGTAAGATGGACAATAGCCATTTTTTTCAAGGTGGGGTCATGCCGCATCATACCGCCGAAGTGCATAGCGCAACTCATATCAGTCGTTACGATAATCTGCGCCCCGCTTTGACGGATACACTCAATCTTCTTTCTGCCCATGGCCAGGGAGGTACCCGCCATCTTCACGCTGAACGTACCTCCAAAACCACAGCATTCCTCAACGTTCGGAATCGGGGCATAGCGAACGCCGCGAATATTTTTCAGCAGGGTCATGGCCGCATCTGCCATTCCAAGCTCACGACGCCCGTGGCAGCCTATGTGCATCCCGACCCGGGCAGGAAAATAGGCCCCCACATCTGTCACATGCAAGACGTTGACAAGGAATTCCGAAATCTCATACACACGCTGACCCACTGAAGCGGCCAGGGAATCCGGCGCCGCTTCGTTAAAGAAAACACGGCACATGGCCGCACAGGCACTCGACGGCGTTACAATCCATTTATACGGCCAGAAAACCTTGGCAAACTTGTCCATGACTTTCCTCGCCTCTTCCCAATAGCCCGAATTGAACGCCGGCTGGCCGCAGCACGTTTGCTCATCCGGAAAAACCAGCGGTACGCCCTGCTCTTCCAGCAGACGGGTCGTCGCTATCCCCGCCGACGGGAAAAACTGGTCCATAAAACAGGGTATGAACAGGGCAACTTCCTCGCCCTTATTGTATTCCGGATAGTCCCAATGAGGAACTTCATTTTCTAACGCTTTAATATACATAACTTTTCAGTAAACTTCCGCGGTAAAATGGGGTGCGGGTCCGGCCGCTCGGAGCAAGTACAGCCCCGACAGCGTGGTCTGACCCGCCAGGGTCGACTAATTGAAAATATCGTCGTCGCTGCCGAACGGGTCACTTTCTTCTTCGGCCGGTTCTTCTTCGGGGGCGTCCGGTTTCTCACCGGTCATTTCGCCAAAAATGTCGTCTACAGGAGAAACCGCGTCCTCTTCCTCCTCTCCGGAATCCGGAGCGGCCTCAGGCACAACCGGCTTCGCCGCGGCAGGTGCAATCGCAGGCTGACCAGCCGGCTGAATTACGGAAAGAGGATCCGCTTTCGGGGTACGCCCGATGGCCTCATAGTAATCGGCTTCCGCCTTGGCCAACGCGGCCGCGTTGTCGTAACTGGAAGGTCGCCAGACTTGCGGACTCTCCTGCTGTAGCTCTCGCAGACACTGAACCAAACCGTCCTCCGTCACAAGAAAGATTCGGTCATTCAAGTCATTAAAGAGCGTAAACTCACACTTCGGCATGGGTAACGTCGCCATGCGGGTTCCATCCTCACGCCGTAAAACGGCCAGGTCCCCTTTATGGTCAATCGCATAAATACAATTCTTCGAGAGCGATACGATTCTGTCAATGAGTCCTGTGTGCCAGACTTCTTCCCCCGTCTCCAGACTCAAGCAAAAGAGATTGCCACTTTCGGTCGGAACATAGCAGAACGAATCCACCGCCGATATGCGATCCGTTATCGGACTGCTTGAGAGATATTTCCAGCGAACGTCCCCTGTCTCGTCGTTGACGGCAATGACATGGCCGTCCAGCGTCCCAACGAGAATAAGTCCGCCCTTACGCTTCTCTTCCGGAATCTTCATGTTCTGCCAGCTCACGTCTTTCGCCACGAAAGTCGGACTCGATTCAATCGGGTTCGTCGGACTATTCCGGCGGATACTCAACCGACGTGAATCCATCCAGGTCGTCTCCGGCATAACCGCAATTTTATAAAGAAGCTCAAGTTCATTCGTCTTCTTCATGTCACGACGAGACACCATAAGCCAGCCGGCGTCCGTAACCCAGGCAACGTAATCTTCGTTCAACGATTGACTTAGCAGAGTCGGCCGCGTTAACGAGAGGCCAAGTGTGGTGCAGAACCGGACATCAATATCTTGAATCGGAGCCAGTAGATACTGCGTATTATCTCCCTGACTTATCGCTTCTGCGATTCGCTGCTCCACTTCCGTCGAAAAGGGCACGCTCTTGCGCACTTCGTTCATCTGTTTAAGGCTGGCTACCAGATATTCCTGCTCCGGCTTGATCGGGACAAGCGGATAGCAATAGATCTTTTGAGTCATAAGCGGTACATAGATATGGCGTTCACTCACCTGCGGCCCTGCCAGCGGCTGCCCATAGACGGGGCATTCCAGCACGGCCTTGCCGTTGGTCCGGTCAAACCCGTAGATCGTCGTCCCGTTCATAACAATCACGACGCGACTATTCGCCGCCGCCGGCCAGGTCATGAAGTCACCAGAACCCACCTGACGTCCCCACAGCGTTGTTCCGCGTTCCGCGTCGATCGCCTGAAGGTAGCCCGACTTCGTCACGATGAACAGGACATCATCCTGAAGTGTTACGCCCGAGACACCGCTGAACTGCGTGTCCAGCGTTACCTGATTGAACCACGGACGCGTCAGCCCAACCGTATTAACCTGCGATTCCGTGAACAGACGACTGCCTGTACTCTCCACAGCAGATAAAGGTAATTCGAGCGACAATATAATTATCGTTAATACTATCAATCCTGTATTGGCGATTCGTTTCATACTCAATGTCCTTGGGAACGAATGAAATTGTTTGGCACGACCCGACGAGCGGACTGGTGCAGGCTTACCCCTTTTATCATATCCTCTCATTCTATTATGATAATCCCTTTGAGCCCGAAAAGAAACCCTTTTTTTCGATTTTTCCCAAAAAAAACTTGACTTTCTCCTCGAAAAGTCGTAAAATTCGTTTTTAAACACAGAACACTATCATAATCGGTCCGTATTCCGGTTAGTCTTCGGCTTGTTCGTGCGCTCAAAACGGAGCCACGGATAACCCAAAGGCGGGCTGGTCTGTCGAGGGAAGTCGCAAGATTTGCCCCTCGCGGTCGATTGACGGCAACGAGTTTACCTCTTGAAAGGAGTACTAATGGCTTTAAAAACGAGAACGGTCCTGGACACGGCAATGGGAGTCTACACGGAATCTCTCGACATTAACGAAATCTACCACAGTCACAACGGAGCGATTTCCTTTCGTGTCACAAAGCGTCGTCTGCGGGGCGGGCGGCGCGATGGCACCGATATTATTGAGGTCGACAACGGTTGCTTTTGCTTTACCATCGTAACGACTCGCGGTATGAGTCTGCTCAAGGGGCGATGCCGGGACGTTGAGCTGAAGTGGGATTCCGGAGTCCAGGGCCCGGTGCATCCGCGATACGTGCCCTTGTCTGACCCGAGCGGACTCGGCTGGCTTGACGGATTCTCTGAATGGTTCGTTCGCTGCGGACTGGAGTGTAACGGGTCGCCCGAGTTCAACGAAAACGGGACACTTCGCTATCCGCTCCACGGCTATATTGCCAATATCCCCGCGCGACGCGTTAAAGTCATGTTCGATACGGAAACAGGCGAAATTACGGTAACCGGAGTTGTGGAAGAGACCCGGGCACTCGGGAAACGACTGGCCATTCAGGTCAGCTATACGACCGTCGCCGGGTCCTCCAAGCTGGTGGTAAAAGACCGCGTTCTGAACCGTTCTTCCGTGCCTTCGGAATTCCAGCTCCTCTACCACATTAATATCGGCCGTCCTTTTCTCACGCCGGGCGCCAAGGTGGAAATTCCCTTCGAAGAAATGTCCCCCCGCAACGCCGACGCCGCAGCTCAGCTTACCGAATGGGCTTTGTACCACGATGAAAAGCCCGGCGAACCGGAAACCTGCTACTACTTCGACCTGGCTCAAGACAGAACCCATCGCACGAAGGTTATGCTCGTCAATGCGAAAGGGAATCGCGCCGTTACCCTCGGCTTTTCCCGGGAGCAGTTCCCCTGCTTTACCTTGTGGAAAATGCAACGGCCCAATGGCGACACGTACGTTACCGGTCTGGAACCGTCGGTCAACTATCCGAACCAGCGGTCCTTTGAAAAAGCTAATGGACGCGTCATTCCGTTAGGACCCGGCGAAGCTCGCGAGTTCGAAATTGAAATTGAGATTCTGCACAACCCCGGCGAAATTGCCGAGTCACTCCATTATATTAAGAGACTTCAGGCAGGCGCGGCACAGAAAATCCTGCCAACGCCCAATCCCAAATGGTCGAGCGACTGAAAACACGCCCGCAACGCCCCGACCCGCGACGTCGCTTGCCGACTTCGCGGGCTTGGGGGCCAGACGCCTGACACACTCTTTGCGTTATTCCTGCTTCTCGGCCTGTAAGGTATCGGGAGCGGGAGTTTCGGGAGTGGGAGAGCCATCGCTCCCTTTCTCACCCAATATTTCCCCAATTCGCTTCTGGTCGAGTTCCTCCTCCTCAAAGAGGGCTTCGGCCAGCTGGGTGAGCAGGTCATGCTTTTCCGTAAGAATCCGGTGCGCCCGGTCGTCGGCCTCCCGGAGTATCCGGAAGATTTCCTCGTCAATGAGTTGCGCGGTCGACTCGCTGTATTCCTTATTCTCCGTTGACATTTCGCGGCCCAGGAAAGGCGTAATTTCCGAAGTGCGGAACGCGACCGGGCCGAGTCGTTCACTCATTCCCCAGTGGATGACCATGCGGCGTGCCAGCTGCGTGGCCTGTTTCAGGTCTTCTTCCGCACCGGCCGAGCTTTCTTTAAAGACGAGCCGTTCCGCCGCGCGACCGCCGAGGTAGCGCACGAGCATGGCCTCAATTTCCGACTGATTTATATTGACCTGGTCTTCATCGGGCAGGAAGTACGTCGCACCGAGCGAGCGGCCTCGCGGGATAATGGTAACCTTGTGCACATGGGACTTTATGGCACTAAACCAACCGAGAATCGTATGCCCCGCCTCGTGATAGGCGGTTTTTCGTTTCTCCGGGTCAGAGATGTTTTCCTCCCGTGCCAGGCCGAGTACGACCTTCTCATGGGCAAATTCCATATCGGCCATATCCACCTTGTCGCGATTATTCCGGGTGGCCCAAAGCGCCGCTTCGTTCACCAGGTTACGAATATCAGCGCCGGTAAACCCGACCGTACTGCGGGCGAGCTTATCGACATCAATATCGTCGGCCGCGGGTATCTTTTTAATATAAACCTCAAAAATCTCGCGACGTCCCTTGAGCGTAGGTCGATCGACCGTGATATGCCGGTCGAACCGTCCTGGCCGCATGAGGGCCGGGTCGAGTACATCCGGGCGGTTCGTGGCCGCCATGACCATAACCGACTCCGTCGGCGTAAAGCCGTCCATCTCGCTCAAAATCTGGTTCAGCGTCTGCTCACGTTCATCCTGGCCCCCGCCAACTCCGGTTCCACGCTGGCGTCCAACGGCGTCTATTTCGTCTATAAAGAGAATAGAAGGCGCATTTTCTTTCGCTTGCGTAAACAAGTCACGAACACGACTTGCGCCAACACCGACAAACATTTGAATGAATTCGGAGCCGCTAATCGAAAAAAACGGGACTCCCGCTTCTCCTGCCACCGCTCGACCGAGCATCGTCTTGCCCGTACCCGGAGGGCCGAAGAGCAACGTGCCTTTCGGGACCATAGCGCCCATACGCTCATATTTCTCCGGCTCCTTGAGAAAATCGACTATCTCCTCCAGTTCCTTCTTCACATTGTCCAGACCGGCTACGTCCTTAAACATAATAGGTTTATTGGCCGGGTCGTAACGGCGAGCCGGGGAACGATTGAAATTCCCAAATCCGCCCTGCATCATCTGTTCGTTCGTGCGACGCATCGAGCGAAAGATAATCCAAAACAGGACAAACGTCGCTCCAATCGAAATTAACATGAACCAGCCCGTATTATCAGACGGCGTTGTCGAGGTGTACGAACCCATTTTTTCGCGTATCTTTGCGTCGAGCTGGCCGTCGGCAAAGGCAGTCGGCGGGACCTCACAGGTAAATCGCTTCGTTATATAAACGCCGGTGCGTCTCGGTTTATTCTTCTTCGCGTTCGTCTTGTCTGGCACATAAACAATCTCGTAGCAATCGACACCAAAAGGACTCTTATCCGCGGATATCTGGATCGTTTGCCAATACTGTTTAAAGCTCGGGTCCGTTGGGTCCGCCTTGGCCGCGGTATAGTTCTTCTTGTCAAAACGACGAATCAGACCCTCGTAGAACTTCTCGCCCATCGGGAGTAGCGCCGGCAACTGCTCCAGGGTCGGCAACGTCCGGAGCAGACCGCTCATCTGGTTCCCGTGGATATTACCGCCGACCACCTCGCCAGAATCCAAAAGCTGGTTAAACCCATTCCAGGAAATCTTCGTTTCGTCGCTTCCGACGCCTGATCGCATGAACAGGAAGAGGAGAAGCCCGAGAATGAGCAAGACGAGCAGTGGCGAAAAAGGACTGCGAGGCGAGATCGTTGGAATCGCAGACTCCTTGTCAAACTCGTCTTTCTCCGAAGCTTTCGTGGACTCGGAAGATGGAGAACCCTTATCGTCCTTTGATGTCGTCTCTTTATCCTCTTCCGACTTATCCTCTTCCGACGTCGCTGGTTCTCGTGAGTCCGCCAGCTCCTCTCCGGAAGACTGCGGGCCGGATTCTACTTTAAACTTATCCGGTATCTTCTCGTAAACATCGTCACTAATTGTATTTGGAGTTTTTTCACCCTGCTCCGAACTGGCAAGGAGGACACCAATGTAGGCAAGTTTGGGCCGCTCTTTTGGGTTTTGCGGCAACGAAAACCAGGAAAACAAGTTGTTCATAAGCTTGGTACGTGTTTCTTTTATGGATGGAAAATCAATATATTTCATGGTATTCTTCAGTCTTGGGGGATGAATCCGGGTCCGTTTACCGGCCGTCCGGAGAACCTATTTTCTCTATTATAACATAGCTTGAAAAAAAATCCACCGGTAAAGAGGATTTTTTTGAGTAAAGAGGCAAACCAGGCACAGGCCGGGTCAAACGGGGTCGGTTTCTCCTGAAGACAACACAGACTGTAACGTAACCGTCGCTGCAACGCCACGTTGAACTTTCCCTTTTTACTCGAGAAATTTATCAGATTCAACGGCCACTTCACCTCCTCGGACAAATCTGGCAGAGTAAAAGAGACGGCCCCCCGAATTCACTGTCCTGACTGTGGCACGCTTGAAAACCGTGTGCTTGTGGCAGACTGTCACCTGTTTCTGTCGACTTGGTCCTGCAGAAGAGAGGACGTATAAACCACGTCTGATATGCTGTTTTCGTAGTTGGACAGCTGCATAAAGCTGCGATATGAGCTGGGAGTCATGCCGGTTTCACGACGAAAAGCGGCAATAAAATATCGCAGACTGTTAAAGCCACAACGAAAGGAGATGGCCGTCAAGGTCAGCGATGATTCCCGCAGAAGGCGTTTCGCGTTCTCAATTCCAAGACGAATGATCTCCTGCTTCGGGGTTCGCCCCGTCCATTTAATAAAGTTGCGCTCAAGAGTCCGACGGGAGAGGCCCAGCATTCGCGAGAGTTCTTCAACAGTCAGACCATTGACCGCTTCTTTCCGGATTATTTGAAGTGCCTGATGAATATCGTCGTCAGGAATCGGATCGTAATCGGTCGAACCACGCTCCACAATTCCAATCGGAGGTACGATGATCGGAAGCGATCCTTCTGACGCACCATTCATACGGTTGTTGAGTAACTCTGCGGCCTGATATCCGATACGATACGCATTGGTATCAATACTTGAAAGATTGGGCCGCGGAATGTTGCAAATCAGCAGGTCGTTTGAAGTGCCAATCAGTGATATTTCGTCCGGGATTCGTATGCCTTTCTTCTGACAGATGGTGTGAAGCTGGATGGCGTCGTCGTCCGCGGTTGCCCAAAGACCAATCGGTTTGGGAAGTCGAACAAGCCACTGTGTAACCCGCTTCTCCATATCATAACGCCAGAATGGATGAAAACGACTTTCGTTGGAGTCAACATGCGGGAGCAGATGACAGGAATGGCCAGCATCGGCCAACGTTTTTTCAAAAGACTTTTCTCTCTTTTCCGACCACCAGGATCGTCCGCAGGAGAAACAGGCAAAATTGACGAACCCGCGGGAAAGAAACCAGGTTGCCGCCAGCTTACCCATCGTAACATCGCAGGCTCGAACCTCGGAAAACACCTTGTGCCCATCGCCCAAAAGTTCAACCCGGGGGACCTCTTTACGCCGCAGCAGACGTGCCATGGAATCAGATGAGCAACGGGAGATGATCCCATCGCCCTGCCATTCCTTGAACCACAATGGAACCTCCTCATGCAAACTTCGATCCAGAAACTGAATTGACCAGTTACTTTGCTCATGGGCATAATTTGATATGCCTTTGATGACCCCCCGACCAAACCCCCGGGAAGTCTCTACCAGCAGCAGAATATTTTTCATGGTAAGTGCCCCTTACTTCTCTTTCTTTGTATTTTACCGGAAAAAAATGAGCTCGCAAGTGCTCTCTAGCGGAAAAACATCTCCTGGAAAACGCTAAAAAAGCTGGACAAGGGAATCGGCTATTCTCCTGTACCGGGAGTAACAGAGGTCGTAGAACGAAGCCGTTTCATTATCAGGAACGATAAGATTTTTTTCGAACGGGCTGTTCTCCGAAGGTAGCGTGACAGGCACGTTTATTGACTCGGAGGCGAAACAGGCAACACCGTCACAGGAATCAGCAAACCTGGCGATCTGAATCGGACGGGCAAGGACATTTGTCATAATCGACATCCAGACATGACTTCGAATTGCGCCCCCAAGTCCGCGTATGACTTGAGTACGCCCATTCTGAGCTTTCGCGTCGACAAGCCATGCGTCACGAAGGGAAAACGCCGTTCCCTCAAGGACGGCTCGAATCAGGTGCCGCGTATCATGATGAACAGTAAGTCCGGTAAAACTGCCTTTGAGTGACGGCCGCTCGTAGGGAGCCCTTTCTCCTTGCAGATAAGGATGAAAAAACAGACCATCACTGCCAGGTGAAACCTCTCCCGCCAGGCAATCAACATCGTCGAAAGAAATCACCTCTTTCTCGCCCGTGCCGGCAAGAACGCGTCGAATCCATTCGAGAGACTGACCGCACGATGTGGTTGCTGCCTGACGCAGATAACCGCCACGGGGAAAGGGATATACAAAAATTCCTCGGACCGGTTCGGAGCGGGGTTCTACCCGTACAACCCCGCCTGCGGTACCCAGCCGCAGAACAGGGGTTGGCGAATCTGTCGTGGCCACGGCCCGAAACTCACAAATGGAATCCAAAGCACCGGCAATCACTGGTATTCCCACAGGAAGATCAAACGGCATATGTGCGCTTGTCGTCCCAATAATCGTGCATGAGTCGACCACTTCCGGGAATACTTCAGGACGTAATCTTGATATTTCACACAGTGTGTCGGACCAGGTTTGTTTGCGCGGATTGTAGAGCAGGGTTGACGTCGCACTGCTGTGGTCCATAACCCGAACACCTGTCAGTAAAAAGACGAGGTAGTCCTTCGAGGTCAAAAAGGAAACCGCCTGTTGATACTCTTCCCGATGGTGCTCGCGCAGCCATAGAAGGTGGGGTAGCGTCCAGGAACAACCTGGCTGGTTCAGGGTCTCTTGTTCAATGAACGACAAATATTCCTTTCGAAGGAGATTGGTTTCCTTGATCGTGCGGCAGTCGTTCCATAGAATTGCGTTCAGACAGGGGGCATCTTTTTTATCAAGCAAAACGCCAATATGCGCGGCGCCACAAATGCCAATGGCACGCGTATTTTTACGATCCAGTCCGTTGGTGTCGTAAAGCTCATCTAACGTTTTTCGGACAACGATTATCCAGTCGCGAGGGTCCTGTTCCATCCAGCCCGGGTGCGAAGAATAGGTTCGATAACTTCCGTGAGCGTGATATCTCTGTGTGCCGTCCAAAGAACGCAAAATACATTTGACGCTTCCGGTACCCAGATCAATTCCAAGGGTATATTCCTGTTCCATAGTACCGTTACCTCGCCACATCTAATGCTGCCAAAGGCAAACGAAGCCCGTTCAAAAAGGCCCGAGTGTCTGTCGAAAGCGAAAAAAAACTGACACCACGTGTCTGGAGTTCATGAACGATCGCCGGGTCATGTGCGTTGATTCCCACAGGAACACCTTTTTGGTGAATTTTCATTACCGTTTCACGCACCGTTTCCAGCAGAGGTCCGGAAAAACTGTTCTCAATATTAAGAGACAGCGACAGGTCTGCACAACCAATAAAGACCATATCAAAGCCTGGTACTTCCAAAAGTGCATCCAGACAACTCAAGGCCTTTCGTGACTCAACCTGAATTATAAGCAGTGTATTGGCATTAGCCTCAAGCAGAAACGTATCTCGCGGAACTGACTTGAAACAGGTGTGAGGACGAGACAGGGAAAGCCCTCTGGTCCCCTGCGGAGGAAAGCGAACGGCGGACACGGCGGCGACGATGTCCTCAGGCGACTCGACTCCCGGTACCATAATTCCGCCGGCTCCGAGATCTAATGTCTGTTGCATAAGATCGACCCGGTTAAGCGGAATTCGCACCAAGGGTGTGCAGGTTTCGCCCCGAAATCCCGGAAGGACCTCGCGGATCTTTTGCAGGTCATATACTCCGTGCTCCCCGTCAAATATAACGAAGTCGTATCCCGCCGCTTCCAGCAGTGTAGCCATTTCAGGAGTAACCAATTCCGAGACAAAGCCCCCGTAAACCGGTAGCCCCTTCCGAATTTTTTGTGTGAGTATGTTTTTCATCATGTCATATATTGTACTCACAAGCCGCCAGGATAGAACTGCTTATAACACGTCATTCTGTGCAGAAAACGCGACAAACCACTCTGTCTCGCGTGTCGCGTTTTCTGCACGGAATGACGTGTTATTGCCTGTTTACAAACGGCTCTTGTTCCTGTATACTTTTACTCGTGTTAAGAAAAACTCTATTCCGGCAGTAATCGCAGCGGCAAAATCGGGCAAGCTCAATTTGTCGCCGGAAGGAGCACAATTTCAAGTTCCGTCAACAGTTTCGCATGAACAAGGAGATCACAACATGAAACGAAAAAGTAAATCGTCACAAACAAGATTTCACATTTTTGTCAACCCGAAAAGGTTCGGATTCACCCTCGTAGAGCTCTTGGTCGTTATTGCGATCATAGGGATTTTGATTGCTTTGCTTCTCCCTGCGGTTCAGGCGGCCCGGGAAGCGGCAAGACGCATGCAGTGCACCAACAACCTCAAGCAGTACATGATAGGACTGCACAACTATCATGATTCCCACAACGCGTTCCCGTCCGCGGGATTTGGGCCTACCTGTATAGGACAAACTGCGGGAGCATCCAGTAGTCGTCAGTACTACTGGGGAGCAAACCTGTACACACTTCCGTTCATGGAACAGGTTTCTCTTTATGAATGCTTCACTGGCGGTAATGCGGCGTGCGGCGGTCTGACTTGCCCCGCTTTTCGAAACGCAAGTCTCCCCAGGACTCTTGCCGGAATCAGCGCGCAGGCTGTTTCTCTGTTCAATACACTGCTTTCCACTCCAGTTGCTACGTTTATGTGCCCTTCGGATCCCCATGCTGGAGAGCCGACAGGAGCCATGGCCGTGGGCGGCTGGGACATAACGAACAGTCCCAATGCCCGAACAAATTACGTAACATGCCGGGGAGACAGCATCTTCAACAACTATCGTCACGAGGTCTCTTACAGCAAAGATATGCGAGGTATGTTCGCGCACAGTCTCTGGCACGGTATGCACAGCTGCACCGACGGGACAAGTAACACGGTATTTCTTGCGGAGCACCTCACCCTCAGTAGCGAGTCCGACCTGGCCATTAAATCGTCACGAGCCAAGGTCACGACTTATGGTTGGGTTAACAACCCCAGTCTGTGCAGGGCACTGGTCAGTCCGACCGACCCTCGCAGCTTGCCGAACAGCGTTTCGACGTTCGCAAGCGATATCTGGTTTATGGATGGTAACTTTATTTACAACGGACAGATCTGCTTTGGTGGGTTTACGACCATTCTGCCACCGAATTCACCCTCCTGTTTCTATAATGGAACCTCAAACGTTTACGGTATCTTGACACCATCCAGCAATCACGCAGGGGGATGCAATATTGCCTTGGGAGACGGTTCCGTTCGCTTTATTTCCGAAACCATTGACAACAACGGCGGAACAGGTGCGCCGGTCGTGTCAGGGCCTTCTCCCTATGGCGTCTGGGGAGCGCTGGGAACACGCAATGGCGGCGAAAGCAAATCTTTGTAAGATTTGCGAATGCCGAAAAGAATCGGCCGTCGGGCAGAAACCCATGAAAACGTCTCCCGTTGTTTTACCGAGTCCATGTTCCTCGCTCCAAAAGAGGCGACCGCGTTACATGGATTCGGCACATTTCAGGACTGTACACAAGAAAAGAGAAAACTATGTATAAAAATTGGATGTGTTGCCTTGTTATTATCGCTCTGATTGGTTTTACCGGATGCAAAAAAAAGGGCCCTGACGACATGCCAAAACTCTATCCGTGCACCATTACGGTCACGATGGGAAACTCGCCCGTCGATAATGCCTTGATTTATCTGAGTCCCAAAAGCGAAACACAGCAGAAGTGGTATGCTTCCGGATTCACGGATGCCGGGGGCGTCTGCTCGGTCAAAACGATTTCGGAGTACAAAGGGGCCGCCGAAGGGGAGTACACTGTGATCATTACAAAAGAAATTGTCGACCCGGAATGGAAGGCGGACCCCAACAATCTTACCCCTCCCGTCAATGTTTCCGCTATTCCACTGCAATACAGTGACGCCAAGGAAACCCCTCTTTCTGTAACGGTTCAAAAAGAAACTAATAATTTTAACCTCGAATTGGAGCCCTTCAAGTCGGGGAGCTATGCCCGTTACAAAATTTTTCCCGGCCGCTGAATACAGATCGGTCGCGGCGAACCAGTCGGGACAAAAATAAATCAACCGCGTGGGCGTCCATTGGGCGTCCGCAGAGGGAACGGTCTGCCCCAAATAGAGCCCCGTTACGCGCGAAATTTCCCCACGATCCTTTAACCCCGGAGAGACACATGATTCACTCACCATTGACAAAATCGCTTAAACCTTCTTCTTTGTTCTTTGTGCTTCTGGTTGTCGGTTTATCCTGTTTTGCGGCCTTGACGCAAGCTGAAGAACCGATGATTATCTACAACGAAGACAATGACCATTTTTACAATCTACCGCCGGAATGCATGACGCGGGAATATGTCGAGCGCTATTTCAATAATTATGCCGACACAAAAATAACGGATTATTTTTTGTGTCTTAATGGGCAGGTGGCCTCGTTCGATTCCAAGACACTTCAAACGGTCTGGGACGAAATTGACCAGTATGAAAATCCATCCCGATGGATGGCCAACGCAAAACTACTGCATGACCGCGGGGTCGATTTTTACGCCGTTGGTGTGGAACGGTGTCGTGCAAATGGCATTTCACCCTGGATATCAATTCGCATGAACGATGTTCATTGTGTCGGAGTCAAGCCACGCCATTTCCGCACGACCCGCCATTATGAAGAACATCCGGAACTCTGGCGCGTTCCCGATGCCGTTGAAAAAAAGATTTCTGACTGGAACGCCTATGCGTACAACTATTCCAGGAAGGAAGTACGCGATTATTATCTTGCCTTGGTCCAGGAAGTCCTCGAACGCTACGATATGGATGGTCTGGAACTGGATTGGATGCGATTCGGTTATCATCTCACGCCCGGCAAGGAACGAGAAGAGGCCGTCTTCCTGACAGAATTTGTTCGCCAAGCACGCGTGCTTACGAACGAGGCGTCCGAAAAACGGGGGCACCCCGTTCAGTTGGCCGTACGTATTCCTCAAACGGTCGAGACTGCATTAGGTCTCGGCATGGATGGGATCACTTGGGCAAAAGAGGGCCTGATCGACGTTATGACGGTTTCCACGTTTCTGAGCGCCGACTTCAATACCCCCATTCAGCAGTGGAAAGATGAACTTGGCGACGCCGCCACGACGGTTAAGATTGTGCCCGCTACTGATAATGGTATCTACAGCTACGCGCAACGTCGCGTTTACACGGACGCTGCCTTGGTCTATGGTTGGGCCAATACAATGTATTGGCAAGGAGCGAACGCATTTTACTTATTCAACTATCCCTACACGGCAGGGGACAATCCGGGACTGGGGACTTGGCAGATGCTGACCACAGGGCTATCACGTGAGACAGTCCTCCGGGCTCAAAGACGCCATCCGGTCTCTCTTCGCGACTTCGTTCTGTACGGCATGTCCAGCGAGTGTCAGCTGCCCAAAAAGACCGATACGAATTTAAAGTTTTCGGTCCAGATCGGCCAGAAACCAGACCGCGGACGCGCTCATGTCTGTCTTGCCTTTACGGAAGGCGAAAATTTAAACGAGACTGCGATTCGTCTGAAACTCAATGGTCATGAAACTCCCATGGTTACAGATATTCTTTATTCGCCCACTGACTGTTTCGGAGAAAAAATTGCCCGTGCGGTCAGTTTCGAGTTTTCTCACGAGCAGCTCATTGACGGCATCAACGAAATTACTCTGGAAGCCACCGAGTTCCCGCAAGAGCTTGTTTGGGTTGAAATCCGTTGCGGATACTAATCGCGAAGGATGAACTTATCGGACGAATCGGGCATGATAAAAGAGAACGGCCGCCGCGTTGGAAATGTTGAGACTGTCAGCAATCCCAAGCATCGGCAAGCGAACCGGGTGAATGAACTCACGATATGCCTGATCCCGCCACCGTTCGGAGAGGCCGTCAGCCTCACAGCCAAGAGCAATCGCCGTTGGCTGCCGATAATCATAGTCCTGATAGGGTGCCGCATGATCACAAAGCGCGGCGGCAACCTGAATTTCATGTCTCTTGAGCCAGTCCAGGGTTTCTGCCGTCGAGGCAATGGCCGTTGGCATATGGAAAATTGTCCCCAGACTGGCCCGGATCGCGTTCGGATTGTACAGGTCGGTTTCCGGTGCGGCCAGAATCATGGCGTCCAGCCCCGCACCATCGGCGCTGCGGTAAACCGCTCCTGTATTGCCAGGCTTCTCAATTCCTTCAATAATACCAATTAAGGGACATTCTGGCAGTCGAGACGCCAAAGCATCCAGCGTGTGTTGCGGTTCCTCAACGAGTGCGACGATTCCTTCATGTCGATTCCCAAAGGCAATCTTTTCTGCCACGGCGGAACTGGTCTCAAAAACAGTGACGTTTTTCTCCCGCAACCGGATCAATAAGGCGTTCAGATCGTTGAAGTGCCGCGACGCCTGTCGCTCCTCTTCCGGGAGAACATAGACTTCGCGAAACTTATAGCCGGAGACAAACGCGCGGGTCGTTTCCCGAACACCATCGACCAGAAAGCAGTGGTCACGACGCCGCTGCCGGCTCTCACGCAGGCGAACGGCGTATTTTATATGCGGATTGGAAACGCTGGTTATCAACATAATTCGTACTTGAAATAATTAGTGCTTGTACGTCTGGAGGAAGGTACCGTTATCGGCAACGTCGAAGAGCGGTCGAAGTGGATTTTTCAGGGCACTTCGCGAATTACCGCCTAAATAGCAGACGATGCCAAGGGACACATTCCAGGTGCGTTCCGTCGAATTCAGCAAACTTTCGTCGTTGCCAAAGACGCATGTGAAGGAGTTCTTGAGACTGAAGTAGTTGCTTATGGGAACCTCAATGGAGCCGCCCACGAGCCCTTCCTCGAATTCCGTAACACCCGCGAAGAGCATGCCTTCACCTCCGCAGTCGAAGTAGCGACGGATAAAACCTGTGTAGTAGGAGACCGGTTGCACTTCCGTTTGAACGTCCTGGCCCAATGCGGCGACCCGCCACCAGTTGACCAGTGAATCATTAATCCGGAACGCACCCCGGAATCCCAAGTCCGTCTTGCAGCCAAACTTGCGCGAAAGCTCGACACGAGTCTGACCAAGCGTGTAAGTCGATTCGTAGCCGCCATTAAGCGAGTCATAAACGGCTCCGAACTGCCACGGACTGCACGGGTCACGGTAGAAGATACCTGTTGTCCAGAAAAACTGTGTGCGACGCTTCTCCTGGGAAACGAGAATGTCTTCCTCCGTATCGCCCCCAACGGCGAGAGTATTCTTACCCGTGGCCGTCAGTCGGGCTCCCGCCTGGGCGTTAATTCCCAGCAGGAGTCGCTGCGGAGTTGACCAGTTCATGGCCAAATCGCCGCCGAAGTTCCCCTGGTTCGAGATATCGAGCGGGGTCGAATAGCCGAGTACGCCTGCGTAAATCTGGGTATTTTGCAGTGCCATGCGAAGCCGCAGGAACGGATAGCAGCAATTGGTGCTCGGACAGCCCCAGCCGTCACTTCCGTAAGCAGCCACAGGCGGCGCGGTACGTATCCGGTCGGCAGAAGCACTGGCCGCAAACTGCCCCGGATGGAAATCTGCCGCCGCACAATTATTCTTCCAGGGATAGCTGTTCATGCTCGCATACGGATTGCCAACCATACTGCCGTCCGTATTTCGATAGCCCGAACCGGTGTATCCGGAGCCCGAATCGGTTGTAAGTGTATTATCAGGAGTGAGTTGCATCTCTTGCGGAGCCGGGTCCGCTGTCAGGCTGTCCTCATGCTGCGGTCCAAGTCCGGAATCGTGGGAAAAATTCCGGTTAATCATGTTACCCGTTACCGGGTCACGCGTTATACCACTTTTTTCGAGCAGTGAGGGGTCGGACAGATTCGGCTGTTCCTGAAAATCCAGGGGCGTTCCATCCGGCAGGGTAATCTGTTCCATGCCATCGCCCGGGGTCGGAAGGAATTCTTCCGGCGAGAGAAAATTTCCGCTCGGCACCGGCATTTCGTTCACAGCTTGTGTAAGCCGAATCGACGACTTCTCCTCCGGTTGCCCGGCATATTCCGCCGTTCTGGCGGCCGTAGAGGAGTCGCTCATCGGGGCACTGGCCGGACTTATGGCATCTACCGGCTGTCCTGCCGAGTTCATCCATGGTGAAAGAACGACCTGGACGTTCCCCTTGGCGGCACCAGGTTTCTGCCAATCCTGGGCCAGGGACTGTCCGGAGAAAGTCAAAGCGGACAAAAGCAGAAGTGCGGTCCAGGTTCCAGGGCCGGTCCGAAAAGTCCGTTTTGTGTTCGTGTTGCTTGTTGCGTCCATTTGTGTCGCCTTTTTTTCTTCCATGACCTGATTGTTCATAATTATATTGCCGGGAACGATGCAATGTTTTCCGGAAGAAAACTCCCGATTTCATCCTGGCAGGAAAAAATTGCTGTCCGAGCGAGATTACCGGGCCGGGCCACGCCGCCCCCGGAATCACCTCTTATCTGTATTTTCGACCAAAAGTAGTCGATACTTTCGGAAAAATCGTTAAAATCTGAAAAATCGGAATACTTTCGCTATTTTACCACGCCAGTCTTGATGTACTATTTGTAACGATTGTAGAAATAAAACCAAAATAATTAAAGAAATCAAAAAAATAAGTTAAAAAAATAAGAGGCTTTTTAGTGGTAAAACAAAATAGAGAGGGTATAATATAACTAGTGGCCCGTTCGCGGATCCCCTCACCGCCAATATGCGGCCAAAGGGACCAGCAGGAAAACGCAGCCACACAATGACAACAATCGACGCTCCATATCCCCGGCGTCGCCGCCCGTCTGCCAAGCAAGGCGCTTCGTTCGGACGTCGCAAGGTGGAAAACCCAATGGAACCGTTATAATCGAACATCTTGAACGAAAAGCAGTACGAGGAATGAAATGACTCAAACGGGGGTAGGTGGAACAGCCTTGGCCGAGAGCGACGTGGCACGGAATGCAACGTATCTGTTTGATCGCGACCGCTTACTGGACCTGATAACGACAGGCGTGGTTATCGTCGACCTGAATCAGACCATTCGCTGGTGCAATCGATTTTTTGAGGACTACTGCTCGCTAGCGGACCCTGTTGGGCACAACTTTTATCAAGCGCTGGGCGAGTGCGAAATCGAAGGGCCCGACTTCTGCCCTTTTCACACCGTGCGTAAACTGCGTCACCGGACGACGACGACGGTTCGTTGCGGCGCCCGATATTTTGAGTTGAAGATTTCCCCTGTCTGGTCACAGGAGACGAAGGAAGTGACCGGCTGCGTCGTTGAGATGCGTGATATAAGTGAAATAACGCAGGTGGACGAAACGCTCAAGCAACTGCTGGAGGTCGGGCGACAGTTAACGGACCTATCGTCCCGGGAACTTGCCTCACTGTCGTTCAACGATCGGATAGATTTACTCAAGTCGCGTATTGAGAAGAGTATGCGTTCGATTTTGAAATATGACGTGGTGGAGATACGGCTCCTGAATCAACAGACGAGCCGTCTTGAGCCGCTCCTGGCGTTTGGCATGGCGCCGGAAGCGGTGCAGCGTGAACTGTACGCGGCGTCCAGCGGAAACGGCATAACCGGTTTCGTCGCGCACAACAAGGTCAGCTACTACTGTGAGGAGACGTTGGAACATCCCTTGTATTTGCGAGGCGCGGTCAATGCCCGCTCTTCGCTTACGGTTCCTCTGCTCTATCATGACCGGGTTATTGGCACGTGTAATGTCGAAAGTCTGTCGCCGGGCGCCTTTACGGATCGGGATTTATATTTTCTTCAGCTTTTCACGAAAGACGTCGCCGTTGCCATTCATACCTTCGATTTACTCTCGTTTGAGAGTGAAAAAGCGGTTGTCGACAGTGTCCAGTCCATTTTGGGGTCGATTTCGCTCCCTCTTGACCTCATTATCCAAGAGACGAGCGTCTTGTTGAATCAGGATGACCTGGACAAAACCGACCTCGTCTCGCGTCTGCAGAAGATACTCACCACCTCGCGAACGATACGCGACCGGGTCCGCTCGCGCACGGCGGCCGTAACGCCCAAGAGTACGGCCGCGGAAGCGGAAGAGGCCGCGCCGCAAAAGAATCCCTTACTGGCAGGCCGACGCATTCTCGTTGTGGACCAGGAAGAAGAAATTCTGACCAGTGCCCATGAACTTCTGGAAGAACATGACTGCGTTGTGGAAACGGCCCCCGACTCGCTCACCGCGCTCAATATGATTCGAACGACCAATTACGACGTTGTTATTTCCGAGATTAAGCCGCCCGGCGGAATGAGCGGTTATCAGCTTATGCTCCGTATGATTGAGTTGAATCCGGAGCGTAAAGACGTGCCACTACTGCTTATGACCGGCTTCGGTTACGATGGCGGGCACACAATCGTCAATGCGAAACAGAAGGGACTTTTAGGAGTCCTGTTCAAACCATTCGTACCCAAACAGCTTTTCAAGATGCTGGAGAAAGTGATAACGACCTGTGGTGCCCGGGACGCGTCGGGGAATCTTTTACCCGGCTCGGCAACGTCACTTCCGGCGTCGACAGGGACCTTACGCGAAAGTCGCGTCGGGTCCGTGGAAGAGCCGACAACGCGGACCGGCGGCTTTTACCAAAAACAAGGGGCAAGCCGCTTTGACGAATGGGCACGTCGCTACACGGAATTTGCGAGGAAGAACATGCCGCCCGGCGGAAGTGAAGGCTCGCCTTACGATGCCACCTGAGAACTCGGTATAGAAAGAAGATAATGACAAAGTCGAAGCTGGAGCGATGGCACCCATCGCAGGAAGACGATGAACTGATTTTTGCCGTTTGCAATCGATTTCTCTCGAAGTACGGCAAGGGAGACGGCCTGGTCTCGGACCGTGAGGAGCGAAGTGCGGCGGCCATTTCGAAATGGTTGCGAGAAGAGCGAGGGCGGGAAGATCTGTCTCGCGAGAAGATCTATCCCCTGTTTCGCGAAGCGGTACGCCGGAACTTTCTTCACCTTCAGCCGCCGGTGGAAAACGTTCTTGCGCACCGGCTCATGGAACATTTTCATCTTGAGAATACGAATCGTGAAATCTCTGTCGTTAATGTAACGGGTCCGGAGACGTCGCAATATGTAACGAGTGTGGCAGCGGACAAGGTCCTTGCCCTGATTGACCAGGTTGCGCAAGAGAAACGTCGTCTGGCCAAAATAAACGGGACCGACCCGGAGCAGACGTCCGTTCATCTTGGTATGGGCGCCGGCTATGCAACCATGCTACTGGCGAAGCGGCTGGCGCACCGGGTGGCTCAAGGCGGGGCCTGTCCCCGACTCGTCTTACACGCCATTTCGTCCGGCGGTTTCTTTATCGATGAACCGCACAAGTCACCGACCACCTATTTCAGCTATTTCGACGATACCATGTCGGAGATAGAGTACGTGGCCCTGTTCTCGGAAACCGTGGTTCATAGCGACGAATACGAAAGAGTGAAAAAGAATCCGGGCCTGCGACGTTGTTTCGACCGTAAGTGTGAAATTGATATTATCGTTACGTCTCTGGCCGCTGCGGAACATTCGCACGGTCTGCTCGGTCAATACCTCGGCTGGCTTACCCGGGAAGGACTCATCGATTCCGATGTCGTATCACACATGCAGCAGCGAGGCTGGGTTGGCGACGTCCAATTTCAACCGTACACGAACGAGGGAGAACTGGAGAACGTCTGTCCTGTGCGTGCCGTGGCTCTGTTCGAAATTGATGAAATGGTCCGATTTGCCCGGGAACCGAACCATCATCTGGTGCTCATTGGCGGTCCTTGCGGCGAATGCGGAGCGTCGAAGACGGAAGCGTTACGCCCTCTGCTGTCCAACGAACGCCTTCATTTGTGGAACCATCTTGTAACCGACGTACGCACGGCAAGAGAACTCCTGGACGCACCGCAGGAGCCATTCGGCAGAGATAACGCGTGAGGTCAAAAGTATGAGTGACTCCGAATTCCATTTCCAGGCAATTCTGAAACTACGTGAGAATACCCGCGACGAGAAGCGAAACGCTCTGGAGCTTGTGCTTGCCCGCGGTAAAGAGTTGCGCACCGGACTGAACGACCTGGACCAACTGCTGATAAAACGGCGTAACGAATGGACTCGCGAACAGCGTAAGCGTAACGTTTCTCTGGCAACGCTCCGATTCGAAGCGGAGGAGTTCGACCGCCTGACCCTCTTGCGGGAAGAGCAGGTCCAGCGTATCGAGGCTTGCCGGGAAGAGGAGGACGCATGTCGACAAGCGCTCGTTGAGGCGCAAAAAGAAGTACGAATCCTGGAGAAACTGCGCGAACGGAAAGAGGAAGAACAATTTGAGGAACAGAGGCGCCGTGAAACGCGGCAATTAGACGAGACGAATCAGCGGCTGGACAGGCGACCATGACCGGCCGAGCGACAACTTTTGTGAATTTTAATCCCGACCCGCCGGCAAGCGGAGTCCCTGCCAACTTCAGTCCGGCTCCGGATCCGTCGGCGAAGAAAAATCGCAAACGACGAATCGGACTTACAGGTCTCGTCTTCATTGCCGTTGGACTCATTCTGCTGTTTAGCGCCAACGCAATGCCGCTGACCTGGGATGAAGGGGACGCGTTCGACCGCGCGGACCGGGTGACTTCCTGGTGCCGTCAGTTCAAGAGCGACCTGGCCCAGGGGACCACACTCCCGCTGGATCATCAATCGCTCACCGAAGCGTTTCCGCACACTATTGTCCGTGAAGGGCATCCTGCCGGTTATACGCTGGTCATTGCTATGGGTCAAACTTTTTGCCAAACTTGTTTACCCAATCTCCTTCCAGCCAAGTTGGAATATCGTTTCGGTACGCTCCTTCTGTTCACACTGGCTTTGACTTCCGTTTTTTATCGCGTGGCAAGAGACAACAATCTCACGACCGGCCTGCTGTGCGTTTTTTGCATTCTCTTAATTCCGCGCTTGTTCGGGCATGCGCAAATTGCCGCTTGCGATTCGCCTCTTTGTGCCTGTTGGATGCTGGTCTGGGCATGGTTCGATGATAAAACGTGGTCGTGGCGTGCGGCCGTTGTCTGGGGAGTCCTGCTCGGACTCGGACTGGCGATGAAATTCACCGGCTGGCTCATTCCACTTCCGTTTCTGGTCTTCGGTGCCTGTTGCTGCATTAAGAAAAGTGCGCGTTGGCAAATAATCCGCTTCTTCCTGATCGGCTTGACCATCGCAATAGGAACTTTCATTCTCTTGAACCCACCGATCTGGCACGCGCCGTGCTCCGGTTTGAGAACATTCATTTACCTTAATACCCATCGCGGTAACTTTAATATTCCCATCTGGTTTCTGGGCGATTTTTACAATCTGGACAAGTCACTTCCGTGGTACAACGCGTTCTTCTGGATCGCGATAACGGTTCCGCTGGCCCTGCTGTTCCTGGCTGTTTACAGGATAATGAACCGTGTTGTGCGACCGCTTGTGGCCCGCGAGAATGCGGACGCGGCGACCCTGCTCCTGCTCCTGAACTTTCTGACACTTCCTTTGGTCCGCTGCGTGCCGCACGTACCGGTTCACGATGGTGTTCGACTCTTTATTGCCGCGTTTCCATTTCTGGGACTGCTCGCCGGTCTCGGTACCGCTGACCTCTTGGGAATATTGCCTGGTCGGGAAGGACCGGCCTGTATTACCGCGAAAACGTACAGCGCTCGAACGCGTCAGGCGGTGGTCGTCCTGCTGCTGGCCACAGCCACCTTGAATCTCGGTTGGTACGCAAGTCAGTGGCTGTCGTTTTACAACGCGGCCATCGGCGGATTACGCGGCGCGGTCAGCGCAGGCATGGAGCGCACCTACTATTGGGATGCTCTGGATCGCGAGGTAATCGACTGGCTCAATGCGCACAGCTCGCCGGAGAGCGGAGAAGAAGGCGTTCTGTTTTCTGCATTTTCTTCCGCAACGTTACGACGCTATAACCAATGGGGGATACTCAAGCCCACCGGCTACACGATAACAGACGGTATGCCCAATCTGGTGGAACGAAAGATTCGCTGGTACGTTTTGCAGTGTCGCCCGAGCGGCCTGACTCATTTCGATCTTGCCTTGATTAAAAGTGCAAAGCCGGTTTGGACGAAGCGGATTCGGCATGGCGGATTCGGCCCGTGGCGTCTTGATTCGGTGCCTTTGATTGCCATTTACGATTTAAGCGAGAGTCCGCTTATTCATCCCACGACTTCAGATAGTTGTCCCAATCCTCATCAGTAAACCCTTTGCGGCGCTTGCCACTTCCGGTCTGTCGGGCCTGTTCCTCCTCGTCCTCTTGGTCTTCCTCGTACTCGTCGTCGTATTCGTCCTCCTCGTCTTCCTCAAACTCGTCTTCCTCGTACTCGTCGGGGTCGCGGCTGGAATCTTCCGTTTCGGCTTCATCGTCGTCGCGTAACGCACTTTCGTCGTACTCGTCATCCAGGTCATTTGTGGGATTCTCGACGAAATCAGGGGCGTCCGCAATATCATTTTCGTGCGACTGAAATTCGCTATTCTGCATAGGTGACGAAAAATTTTTCACGGGGACGCGATCCGGCTGCTTTCTCTTATTACGGTCAACATCATTTATTTCCAGAAGTGATTCATTCTCCTTTTTAAAGGGAACAATATCAGCAGAGCGTTCGGTCGGTGTGGCAGCCGGAGCCGAAATATTTGACTGCTGCTCCTGCCATTGTGCGAACGAGATGAGGATATCCCGCGGCTGGGACGGCTTATGCGGATTGGGGGGCGTAATAATGCCGTCGGCGGTCATGCAGTCAATAATACGGGCGGCGCGGCCATAACCAATATTAAATTTACGTTGCAGGTACGACGTACTTGCGGACCCCTGCTGACAGACGTCTTCCACGCAAATTGCATAAAGTTTGTCTTTCTGTTGGGTAAGAGCCGCTCGAATATCCCCCAGCTCATCACTGCTGACGGCAAGATCCTCCTCATTAATTTCGTAGCTCGTCTTCTCCGTACCAATTTCGGCGAGGACCGCTTCGATTTCCTCGTTAGCAACAAAGGTACCCTGCCCGCGGACCACCTGACTCGTACCCGGCTGAAGAAAGAGCATATCGCCGTGCCCGAGCAGTTGCTCCGCTCCCTTGCAGTCGAGAACGACCATACTGTCCGTCCGCGTTGAAACACCAAAGGCTATTCGTGCTGGCAGGTTTGACTTGATCAGACCGGTAATAACGTCAACCGTTGGCTTTTGCGTTGCCAGCACGAGATGTATGCCAACGGCACGACTCTTCTGCGCCAGACGCGTAATCAAACTCTCAACCTCTTTTCCGGACGTCATAACAAGGTCGGCCATCTCATCGACAATGACGACAATGTGTGGCATTTTACGAGGAATGGAATCCCAGTCGGCATCGCTTACCGGTTTCGCGCGACGTTTAAGCGCAGCCGTCGAAAGTGCATTGTATTCGCTTAACTGACGCACGCCGATACGTGCCAGAACCGCGTACCGCTCTTCCATCTTGTTCACCGCCCAGGCCAGAATGGCTTCCGCCTTCTTCATGTCGATCACGACCGGGTGCATGAGGTGTGGAATCGCACTGTACGAATTAAGCTCAACCATTTTCGGATCGATGAGAATAAAACGAACCTGGTCTGGAGTGCGAGTCATGAGCATGGACATAATTATGGCGTTCAGGCACACAGACTTTCCGGTGCCCGTCTGTCCCGCAATAAGTAAGTGAGGCATTTTCGTCAGGTCGACAATCATGGGTTCGCCCACAACATCGCGGCCCAAAAAAATCGGTAACTGAAGTTTCGACACTTTGTCGTCACCAACCTCCATGAGTTCACGCAGCCGAACCAACTGGCGATGCGCGTTCGGTATTTCAATACCAATTGTATTCTTGCCCGGCAGCGGGGCAACCACACGCACTCGGGTCGCTTTCATGATAATCGCCAGATCGTCTTCCAGATTGCGGATCTGACTGATACGCGTTCCCGGCGCAAGGGCAACTTCAAACAACGTCAGGACCGGACCGGTCTGCGTACCCAAAACTTTTATGGAAAGATTAAAATAATCAAAGGCTTTCTCCAGCAGACGACTGCGTCGGACCAGGTCATCTTCCGGATGCTCTTCACGCACTTCCGCCGGCATAAGCAGTTCCATATCAGGCAGATCGTAACTGCTCAACACTTGCTCGTCGTTATCGAGGTCGTCATCGCGTGAGTCCGAGAAATCGGCGTCTTCCTGGAAATCCGGGTCGCCGTCTTCATCGCTCGCGTCTTCGTCCTTGTGGTCCGCACCTTGACGCTCAGCGCCGTTTTCTGTCGCGGCACGCTTGTCTTGCCGATCGCGTCCGGGCAGCGGCCCCCGAAACGCCCGCGCCGCGTCCAGTCGCGTCACTTGCCGCTTCTGATGTGAGGCAGGACCGAATTCCTTAAATTCGTCGTCAGTCGTTGCCTCCTCTCCCGTAGTCTCAGGCTCTCGATTCCGTCTGCGAAACGACGTGGCTACAATTTCCGAAATCACACCAATTCCGGTCATCCAGAGCGAAAGTCGCAATAAAAAGGAATCGAATGCGAGAATAATTCCGGCTGCGACAAGGCTGACAAGAAAAATGAATTGTCCCAGCGGCGCGAGCCAGCCGGAAAACAGATACTGCAGCATGGCACCCAAGCGCCCGCCTGGCCCGGCCAGTATACCGGGCGACGATTCCGGCGTCAGGAGCGGAAGTGCCCCGCACACACCACATAAAATCAGAAAAAAACCCACCGTCTTGAGCCCTGGCTGCTGCACTCCGTCCCGGGTCCAAAAGAAAATAAAGGACACCATTGCGAATAAAGGGACCAGCCAGGCAGCCCAACCAAAAAAATTGAAACACAACGAAGCCAGTGCCGCACCGGTCGCACCCAAACGATTCTGCGGAACACTCGCCGCCGGAAAGAGTCCGTTCCCGGAACTGTCCGACGGCGACCAGGATGCCAGACTTACCGTCAGGAACAGAAGTCCCGCAAATAACAGCAGGCCGAAGAGCAGTTTTCCGGTGTATTTCATTAAGGCTTATTCCAAAGCGGCAGCGATAACTGCCTTGTCAAAGTAGTTTATTGACATTCCGGCATCGACAATAATCTTTTGCGCATTAAGACCGCTCGACCGGGGCGAAAGCAGAAAGACAGCCGCCGACGCCGCCTCCTCCGTCGAAACCGCTCGCCCTCGCGGAATAATCTTTTCCGCATAAAGATAGGAGTCCAGATAACCAGGTATCCCCGCCGACGCCGACGTCTTGAGCAAACTGGGAGCTACGGCATTAAAGCGTATCTCGGAAAACGCGGAAAACGACTTCGCCAAAAAAGCAAGCGAGGAATCCAGCGCCGCCTTGATCGGAGCCATATAGCCGTAATTCTCACTGGCCATACGCGTCGTCGAAATGGACACAGTCACCACCGAGGCATTCTTCACCATTAAGTCGGCAAAATATTTCGCTATCTCTGTCAGGGAAAAACAGGAAATATCAAGAGCCTGTAGAAACGCTTTCTTCGGCGTTTCGTGAAATGGCTTCATACCGCCAGAATAGTCGGCCCAGGCTATCGAATGCAGGAGTCCGTCGAACGAACTGAACTCACGTCCCACCTCGACTCGCAACGCCGCAATCTCTTCTTCCCGCTCAACATCGCAAATAAAAATTCGCGACGTGGGAAACAGGCCGGACACCTTCTGACGCGTCTGTTCATCCCGAACGACAAAGACGCACTCCGCCTGCTCGCCTGTCAGCATTTTCGCTACGGCATAGGCCACGCTCTTCTTGTTCGCCACGCCAAAAATCAAAAAACGACGCCCTTCCAGTTGCATAAAATCCGACATGACGTATTCTCGTTTTCCTTTAAACTATTTGTATTCGCACCGGTCGTGAAACACGCAATTTACAGTATATACCACGTTCCCAACATCGTCTTATTCGACAAACCTTACAACCGGCTCCGGACGATTGGGTGCGCTCGTGTAAATTTCGTCGTCCGGATATCCGATCATCAGCGCGGCGGCAATCTGGTCCTTTTCCGCAATGCCCAGCCGCTGTCGCAGTTCGGAGTTCGTTGCCAGGAAATTCATGAGCAGTCCAGCCCAGCACGTACCCAGTCCGAGCAGAGGCGCGGCCAAATCCAACGTCTCCGCCGCTATGGCTCCGTCCTGCGCGTACCAGTGTGACTCCGGACCCGCCGTCGCAATCGCGACACAGGGAGCACCTCGATTCACCCAGTCGTAACCGGCATCCCAGGCGGCCACCATGCCGGCAAACCGGTCGTCGCCCCGCACTCCTTCGATCGCCATCTGCGATAGTTCACGCACCGACCCCGGATTATTGACCACAACCCAGGTCAGCGGATGAAGATTCTTCGCCGTCGGGGCATACTGCAAAAAGGCTAACAGTTCCTTAAGTTCATCGGTCGCTATGGCCTCCTGCTTGTAATTTCGTACCGACCTGCGGTATTTGACAAGTTCGGCAAATTGCGACGGTGTGGGAAGATGCTCCGTATCGACTGAAGTTATCGACGTTGCGGAAATACTGTCGACTGCTATCGCACCGCTCGGGCACAGACAGACACAATGCCCGCAACCGATACACCGTTCGTCGGCGTCGTCAGCGAGCACCGGGGCACCGGCTCCGTCATAGCTGTAAACCCGCGCGGAACAGCCAATAAGGCAACGGCCACAGGAAGTACACAAATTGCGATCAATAAGAATGCGTTTACTCATGTCGGACTCCTTTTCGGTTTGGCAAAATAGAGTAGTGAATGGCGGGGACCAGGGCAGACACTGGACTCGTTCTCGTAGTGCCCGCCCCGACTGGCCCAATCCTCCGCGTCGTCCGTAAGACGATTGGTCAACAGTTCAATTTTTTCACGATAATGTTCTATTCCATCGCGGTCCAAATTGTCAGGGACCGCAATGTCGCCCGAAGCAATAAGTCGGGCACGCGAACCAGGCCGCGGTATGGCAAACCCGTCCCAGGTGGGCAATCGCCAGGGACGATCATACCCGATTCCAATGGTAACAATGGGCATCTGAAGCCGTGAGGCCAGCCAGACACATCCGGGGGCAAGGCGCCGCCGAGGGCCACGCGGACCGTCCGGTGTTATAGTCAAATGAAGTGAGGCCGCCTTCTCCAACATTTGACGCAGGGCCGCCGTTCCACCACGGTTCGTGGAGCCTCGCACCGTATCGAACCCCGTACGGTGCGCAAGCTGCTCCAGAACATCGGCGTCCCGGTGCCGCGACAAGAGCATGGCCAAATTACAATGGCGACGAAGATAAACAAAAATTTGCATATACTCGTGCCAGAAAATATACAGGCGACGCTTGCCGTCATTGGCATAGGCCGGGTCGATGTTCGGGTCGTAGTAAGCAACCTTGTAATCGAGCGAGGCCATCCAGGGCCGGATCGTCCAGGCAACCGCCACTCCGGCAAGGAGAATCGCTCGTTCTTTCGCACTTCTCATACGTTCCGCCTGCAACCGACTTATTCTATCGCGTACGCATTGGCCAATTGCGTGAACCGGTCGATATCGCCGTCGGACAGAACGCCGCTGCGCTCTATTTCGATCGTCGCTTCCTTGTTCGTCATTTTTTCCCGCGCTGATACGGATATGCGGCCCGACTTGTCGAAGGAATAGGTCACTTCAACCGGCGTCCCCTTCGGAAGGTTCGGCGGAAGATTCGTTATGCGGCACTTACCCAACAGGGAACAAGCCATTGGGTCCGGCGCGTCTCCTTCGAGAACCTGGACACTAATACGCTGCTGATTCTCTATATTGGTCTGGAACATCTTCGAAAGCGAGAACGGCAGCGTCGTGTTACGCGGGATCATAATGTGGTTGATCGGTTTGCCCTGGGTCGGGTCGTTGGCAACGATACCAAGTCCGTGCGAGTTCACGTCTTCTTCTTTAACATGTTCCAGGAGCTTTCGCACGCGTTCGCCAAGTTTGCTCTCCTGATTGAACTTCGCTTCCAGAATTGCCGCGTGAATCGCCGCGCCTCGAGCCACGGCGGTCAGCGGGTCAAGATTGGGGTCCGTATACGGCTTCTGCCCCGTAACCCGCTCCAGCATTTTCGGGACTTGCGGCATGAGTGTGGAACCACCAATCATGACAACCGCGTCCAAATCGGAAAACTTCAAACCGGCCTGGTCCACAACGAATTCCGTCGTATCACTCGTTCTTTGGAGCAGGTCATAGGTCATGTCTTCAAACTGCTCTCGCGTTATGGGAACCGAGAGCCCTTTGCCCTCAACACGGCACGGTATGACAACGTTTTCTCGCGTCGAAAGAGCAATCTTCGCCATGTCGCAGTCGTTGCGCAGAATTTGAATCGCTTTCGCATTCGTTCGCGGGTCCAGCCCGTGCTTCTCTTTGAATCTCTCGGAAACGTAGTCGGCCAGTCGATCGTTCCAGTCTACCCCGCCCAACTTGACGTCACCATCGGTCGAAAGAACATGAAAATGATTGGCCGTGTACTCAACGACCGTCGAGTCAAAGGTACCGCCCCCGAGGTCAAAGATGAGTACCCGACGCGGTTTGGCCGCGGCACCACGACTTCCAAGCTCTCCCCGGTGCCAGGCATAAGTCAAAACGGCCGCCGTCGGCTCATTTATGATACTTATCACGTTTAGCCCGGCTATCCGACCCGAATCCTGCGTCGCTTTACGACGCGTGTCATTAAAATAATACGGCACCGTTATGACCGCGTTACTTATGATACCTATCCGGTGCTCCGCGTCCTGCTTGAGCTTCTTGAGAATAAGGGACGAAATGAATTCCGGCGTAATCTCGTGCCCGTCAAAGGTTCGCTTGTAGTTCGTGACTCCCATCTGCCTCTTAATTCGCTCGATTACGTTTTCCGGATTCTCCATGGCAGCCCGGGAACGACTGGGACCTACAATAACACGTTTGCTCTCGGCAAGCAGAATCAAACTGGCAGTTTCGACATCGTCGTCTTCGTTTGGAATTGGAGTCGGCTCCCCTTCTTCGTTGACCATAGCCAAGGTGGAGAACGTTGTACCCAAGTCGATTCCAACTGTATTGCCCTTCAAAAATTCCATATCATCCCCGTTTCATAAGTGTTTCTGTTTGGCGTTAATTCTCAAGTCCGTCGGCACTGGCTCCCTGGGGGGCCTGGACCGCACTACTGGCATATCCTTATTTTTACCGCGCCTTAGGCGAAAAATCAAGCCCCAGCGTGTGAATTTGGTGGTCTTTTCCCGCCTTTTCGATAAAAAATTTCATTTTTCCCACCGCAACGTCTCATTCCTCCACCCATTCCCGTTAAGGGCGGTTCAGAAATCCGTCACGCACACCGCGACTTTTCCACGCTCGCTACCGTAAAAAGGTATTCAGCTTACCACTGACAAAGCCATCGCGATCAATTTCTATTTCTCTAAAGCCAAGCTGCTTAAGCGATTCGAGTATCTTTTCATTTTGCTCAAGCTCCAAGAGTTCATTCACACGATGCGCAGCGACTTCTATTCTTGCCCGATCGGGCGTCAAGACGCGAAAACGGACAACGTCGAACCCGTATTCATGCAGTTTTGCTTCCGCAACGTCAATCTGCTCAAGTCGTTCTGGCGTTATCGCCAGGTCATAGGCAATGCGGCTGGCCAGACAGGGCGAGGAGGGTTTCTCCGCAACGGATAAATGCCATTGGCGAGCCAGATGCCGAATGTCGTCTTTTCCCAACCCCAACTCTGCAAACGGACTGCGAACACCAAGTTCCTCTTTCGCCTTAGTACCCGGTCGCCAATCCTTCTGGTCATCCGCATTCGAGCCGTCCACCAGGACCGAGGTCCCGGTCAACTTCGCCTCATACTGCCCTAGCCAGTCAAGGATGCAGGACAACTTCCGCTTCTTACAGTAATAGCAGCGCCAGCGGTCGTTTCGCAGCAGGTCGGCGAGTTCCTCTTCTCCTGCCCGGAGCGTCACAAAGGAGACCCCTGTCTCCGCTGCGATTCGTGCCGCTTCCGCCTCTTCGCCTCGCGGGGCAAGCATCCCGCCCGTATAGACCGCCGTCACCGGTCGACTCCCGTCCGGACTGCTCCGTCGCGCCGCGGCCAGTAAGGTACTGCTGTCCAGGCCGCCAGAAAAGGCAACGTAAACTCGCGCGTAATCGCGAAACCAGTCGGTCAGACGATCTCTCTGTTCCATAAAAGAACCCGGCGCTTAACGTACTTTACAGAGGAATTGCACAACCCCGAACTGACCCGGCTCAAGTGGGTCAGTTATCTCCCAGCGGAGTACGAGCGACCCTTGGTCATTCGACTTGGACAGGAACTCCGCCTTAACCGAGCTTTTGGCCGAGTTCGCAACGTAACTTAAGCGAGCGGAAAGATTATCGACGAGTGTCACGTTCCCGATCGTTTCCGTACCAACATTCTCGAAGCGAAGTGTAAACTCAATCAGTTCGCCGGGGGCCGCTGCCTCTTTCGACGCAACTTTAACTAATTTAAGCTTTTGCGACTTCGTGCCATTCTCAACGTAGGTAAGCGTTTCCGCTCCTTCGTGATAAACATTGGAAGAAGTGAGTATGTTATCGATTTCAACTTCCACACCTTGAAGTTCACTCCATGCGGCCGCGGCGGTCGTTCCGGCCATAAGAAAACTGGTATCCGCCTCTTTAAGGTCGCCTGTCTTGAGCAGTGCAACCATATCACCAATCCGGGTCTCCAGGGTATTCTCCATGACGTTCTGTTCTCCGGAAGTCGTGTGCCCTGAAACTTTTGCGTCTATCCCGGTCGGGAGGACCCCCGCTCGCGTCAGATTGGTCTTTTCCTCCTGCATGCGCACATCAATGGCCTGCTCCCCGCGGTCTGTCAGAGCGGCTTCCCGCAGGTCCGCCATCTGAAGTACAACGTTCTGATCATTTTCCGCCAGGCCGAGCACCTGGCGCACAGACCCGAATCGCGGACTGTAAATGCAGACCCGGTTCGAAGGCTCGACAAGAATTTTTCCGTCGAGGGTATCGTAATGCGCTATGGTGTCCTCCTGCTCCAAGTAGTGGATATTCCAGTCGGGAGTCACGTAAGCTTCTCCACGAGCATCGCCGCCGTCGGCAATATATTCACTTCCGGGGCAGTCATCGGGGCGAGACAGAGCCAGACCGGGGCACCAGGGACACGGATTCTCTGGATTCGCCGTACGCTGCTCCTTTTGCAAAACGGCCCAGGCATCGGCTAGCTTGGGGTCGATTTCCAGCGGCAAGAGCTGCCCGCCTATCCGCCGATAGTCCAACGGGGCAGGCGAAACCGCGCTTTCCGCTTGCTCCGCTGCCTCTGGGTATGCAAGCAGCGAAGCAAGTTTCGGCATTGCTTCGCTGTCGGTTTTCGTCGCGGCCGGTAACGTAACCGGCCTGGGCACAGGCATTTGCCCGCGAATAATCAGAGGTTCACCCCGGTCTCGCAGGTCAGCAGGGGCAGGATCTCCTTGATGAACCGATGTGACCGGCTGGAACATCCAACTTCCTTCCCCGACAGGCTGTGGGAACGTGCTGGCATCCCGCGACGGGACCGGCGTCTGCCCCGGACCGGCCTGCATTCCCGACCCCGGAGCTTCGTCCGCAACAGGCGACGGAGTGACGACTCCTGCCGGGGTGACCTTGGTCACGGAATTCGTGCCCGTTCCGTAGGGAGGATTCTGTTCCTGAACCGGAGCGTACTGATAGGGCTGAACCGGCTGCGGGTCTGGAGTCACCGGCAAGGGCGTGCCCGGCGCCGCGTTTGCGGCAGGAGTTTGACCATTCTGTTGCCACGACGGAGACTCCGTACCGACGCCCGGTTGATAGGAAAGGGGAGTCGTGTCGGCCGGTTGATAGGTCGGCTGATAGGGAGCAGGGGCACCCGGCTCATAAGCAGGAGCGGAACCGTAACCGGTCGTCTGATAGGGGAGGTTGCTCGCGTTTGGCATGGCCTGCGCCGGAGCTTGCGACATCTGGTCCAAGGGCGATTGATACGGCGATTGGTAAGCCGAGGCATAAGGAACCGGATTCCCCTGTTGCATCGGGGCCGGCTGGTACGCGTTATTGGCAACGGCCGGGCCGGGATAAGGATTATAGGCGACTTGAGCCGGATTCTGCCCCGCGGCTCTTTGCTGCGCCGCGATCTCCTGCATCGACTGTGCACCGTGGGGAACCATGCTCCAGTGGGCCGGCATGGTTGACGAACCGTTCTTCTTACCAATCGACTTCGCGAAGCCGAAGGGTCCCGTTTGCTCTCTCCATTCGCCACTATAGACGTCGCGATAATAGGCCTCTTCCGCCTCATTTTGCGGAGCGTTGGCCGCGTAGGGATCGTTCACTCCTGTCCGACTCATGTCCGATTTGCATGAGCAGAAGAAGCAACTTCCTACTGCCAGCAGTACAAAGGAGAAAATCCTGGTTCGGGTAACTAAAAGGGACATCCTTGTCCATCCTTTCGCACGGTTTTCTAACAAAAACGGTTCCCAATACGACTTCCTGTCACATCGGTTATCGGTCTCCTTGAAACCGATATAATCCACACATCTTATCTTATCGTCAAAACCAGAACAAATCATTAAAAGAAAATTCCCTTTTATTCATCGGGGCGGTTTAAGTGATAAAATAGGTAAAATACACAGCCTTTAAAAATAAATTTGGGAAAATTTTGGAAGTTTTCGCGGATTCTGCTTGCAAAATGCATACATTTATGTTAGTATGTAAGTGTCCCAGATGACATGAGTGGTCTACGGATCACATCCGGGGGAGTCGATACATTGGCTCGAAGGGTTCCTGCATCCAAAGGCGACGTAAACACGTATAGCGTCCACGGTTCATTTTTCGTAAGTGAGGTTGACGATCATGAGTTTCGCTGGCCCAGGTATCCGCACTGGAAGGTTCGGGCTCCCATAAATGTTCTCGATCACTCTTGTCTTTGGGACTTTTTTTGTGCGCAGCCGGGCCTGTATCCCGGGTTCAAAGTCAGTCCGATCTTTCTGTTTAGAGGAGACAGCGCCATGTCGGCCCCAACGACGGCGACCAGGAAATACAAGGTTGCTCTATTAATAGAAACGTCGCGGGAGTATGCCCGTGGTCTTCTCCGCGGAATCGCACTCTGGAATCAAAAGCACGGCGCGTTCGCCTGTGAGTTTCAGCCGTATGGGCTGTCGGAACTGCCCACCAACTGGCTCAAGAACTGGAATGGCGACGGCGTTCTCGTACGCATCGACAATAAAGAGATGGAAGAGGTCGTGCTCGCTTCCGGGCTGCCGGCCATCGACCTTCGAAGTTCGCAACCGAATCCGCGCGTGCTCGTTATGGGCGTCGACAACGTCGCCATAGCCCATATGGCCTTTGAGCATTTGCACGACGCCGGTTTTGTTCATTACGCATTTTGCGGCACACGTCGACACATCAACGTCTACGACGACCAGCGGCGGGAATATTTTCGTGAACTGGTCGAAGAGGCCGGTCTGACCTGCGATGATTTTCCGGCCGAACGGGTCTCGCAAAGAGGAAAAGTTCGCGATAATGAACTGCACGCAATCGCCAAATGGCTCAAGACTCTGCCGATTCCAACGGCCGTTATGGCCTGCAAAGACGACCGCGGCATACAAGTGCTGGAAGCGGCGCGACTCATCGGACGTAAAATTCCCGACGAGCTTGCTATTCTTTCCGTCGATAACGACCCCTTCTTTTGCAACCTGGCCGACCCGTCTCTTACCAGTATCGATACGAACAGCGACCATATCGGCTACGAGGCGGCCGCTCAGCTCTACCGCATGATGCAAGGCGAAACGTGTCACCATCGAACGATTCTTTTTCCACCGCGTGAAGTCGTTAAGCGTCGCTCAACCGACGTCCTGGCCATCTCCAATCGGAAAGAAGCGGAAATTCTCGGATACCTTCGCGAAATGGCGCTGGCCGGGCTTACCGTTCGCGACGTCGCTGAACATTTCGATATTTCCATAAGTCATCTGGAACGCCTGTCAAAGAAATATTTCAATCGAACGCCGAAAGAAGAAATGTTCCGCGTTCAAATCGAAGAAGCCAAGAAACTGCTCAAACGCACCCGACTTTCGCTCAATCATGTCGCTGTTCAGTCGGGCTTTCGTTCTGTTTCGTATTTCATGACGACCTTTAAGCGTGTGACCGGCTATTCCGCTATGGGCTGGCGTGGCGAATAATACGAAAGTCCACGGCTCGCTCGCAAAAATTCTGCCCAGGAGGGCTACAGCGTGCGATACCGAATGGAACGAATCGCGCCGTAACAGACCCAGGAGGCAAACCCGAGTGGACGACACGACATCATCTCCAGGCGAACACTCAACTGCTGGCCGCGTATATCCGCCTTGACAACCTCCTCGTCGTCGATACTGACGGTAATGGACTCGTCGGTAACTTTAATGCGGAACGTATACCACACCTTGTCTTTAAAATCGTAGCTGCTCGATGAGGAGTTTTCCGACGCGTCCAGACCATTCAAGGACGAAAGTCCGACCAAAGTTCCGCCCCAGCCGCCATTAACAAAAGTGCAGAAGGAATCTCCTACGGGAAAGGTCGCCGCCGCAAAAAAATCGCAGCCCTGAACCCGCATGGCGGAATATTCAAGCTCGTAATTCGTTGTGGGAAACGGATGCTCTTCGTCCGTATAACGTATGCCAGTAGCCACCACGCCTGGCTTGAGCTGAATCGCTCCGCTTTCTACAACCGTTTCACCACTCTTGTAGTTCTTCGCCGTCTGCCAGACGCCCAGGGTTTGGCCGTCAAAAAGAGAGATCCAGCCCTCGTCGTCCGCCTGCGCGCCAACCGGAGCCGCCAGGAGCAGGAGAAGCAGACAAAATAATAGCCGACACAACGAACCAGTCCTTCTCATGACACTTCTCCTGTAAACACTAAAACCATCTTCATTATTACCCGCCCCGACCAGAGGCGGGTTACTCTTCCCATTATTAAGCCCCTTACGCGGCATCCCCTTATTCAGCAAGGAATTCGGCAATCCGGTCGAAGGCCATGGCCAGGTTATCCATACTCGTTGCGAACGAGGCACGGGCATAGCCTTCAGCGCCAAAAGCACTTCCCATAACCGTAGCCACTTTTTTCTTCGCCAGCAGTTCCAAACACCACTGCTCACTGTTATCAATTTGGACACCGTTGTATTTGCGACCCAGGTGCTCCTTAATATTAAAGAAGCAGTAGAAAGCGCCGCCCATTTCGGGGCACGACAGTCCGGGTATGCCCGCGACGCGGCCGGCAACATAATCGCGCCTCTTGCTGAATTCGGCCAGCATGGTCGCAACGCAGCTCTGGTCCCCAGTCACCGCTGCCAAGGCCGCGTATTGACTTATACTGCAGGGATTCGATGTTTCCTGACTTTGCAAACTCGCCATCTTCTTGGCTATGTTCTCCGGGGCCAGAGTCCAACCGATTCGCCAGCCCGTCATGGCATAAGTCTTACTCACACCATTAACCAAAATGGTTCGCTCCTGAAGACCGTCACGCAACGTCGGAAAACTGTAGAACTTGTTGTCGCCATAAATGAGTCGGTCGTATATTTCATCCGCCAGAACGAACAGATTCTTCTCCAGAACGACGTCAGCCAAGGCTTCCAAATCCTCTTTCCGATAGATACTGCCGGTCGGATTCGACGGACTGCACAGAAGGAGCATACGCGTCTTCGGCGTTATCGCCTGACGTAGCGCCTCGGCCGTCAGCTTGAAGTTGTTCGCCTGGTCCGTCTGGATGATTACCGGAACGGCCCCCGACAGCTTGACAAGCTCGGCATAGCTGACCCAGTAAGGAGCGGGAATAATAACCTCGTCGCCTGGATCGAGCGTGCAGAAGAAAGCATTGTGCAAGGCATGCTTCGCACCATTGGAGATCACACAGGAGGTGGGCGCATAGGTCAGACCACATCGCTTCTGATACTCTTCGACCACGGCTTTCTTCAACTCGGGAATACCACTGGCAACCGTGTAATGAGTGCGGCCGGCGGCCAAGGCGTCTATTGCGGCTTGGCAGATATGTTCCGGCGTTTTAAAGTCAGGCTCGCCAAGACTGAGATCATAAACCGTTTCTCCCGACGCTTTAAGCTCTTTCGCCTTGGCCGCCATGGCTAACGTTGCCGACGGCTGCATATTTTGAACGATTTTCGACAGGGCAATGGTCATTCCAGGATCTCCTTACTGTACACAGCTTGCTTTTGTGGCATAAAAAAAGGCCCATTTGGGCCGTTTGTGGGGAAACTCCGCCCAAGCGGTGTTTCAAGGGACGTCTCTCAGAGCCGGGCAGGACCAAGGATTATACCCGACCAACCCGACTCGTTTAAAGAGCGGTCTAAGTGCCGAAGAGAGGACTCGAACCTCCACCTCCCGTTAAGAAGACTAGGACCTGAACCTAGCGCGTCTGCCAGTTCCGCCACTTCGGCTTTTTGTAGGTTTTACGCCGGGCTTAACCCAAAAGGAAACAACCCGGCAAGGATTCGAACCTTGACTAAGGGAACCAAAATCCCTGGTGCTGCCATTACACCACCGGGTTACTTTATATCCTAAAGGTTCGCAAACCCCTGCACCTTCAATATGAGTAATTTACCCCTTTTTTATTTTTCGACAAGGGGGACTCCTGCCGTCCGGAAAAAAGACACGAAATCCGCGCTCCCTTTTGCCCAAATCGTTTCGAAATGGGTCCGAACGGCCGAAACTCCGGAAAAAAGGACCGACCCGCACTTGGCTCATACGCGGCACGTAAAACGACCATGCCTGAAACGAGCGACGAGTCGGACCACCAGGAAGTTACTCCGCCGCCTTTTTCGCTTCCCGACGTGCGGCTTTCGCCTTCTTCCCTCGCTTCATCTTGCTCGTCTTGGCAACGTCCGCGGCTCGCTCGACACGGCGCTCGGTCAAACGGACAGCCTTACCAACACGGTCACGCAGGAAGTACAGCTTCGCGCGTCGAACCACCGCCGAACGCACAACTTCCACCTTCGCAATTCGCGGCGAATGTACCGGGAACTTACGCTCCACACCTTCCCCGGCAACAACGCGTCGCACGGTGAACATCTCGCGACTCCCGCCTCCGTTCCTCGCGATAACAACACCGTTGAAAATCTGAATACGTTCTTTGCCGCCTTCAAAAATTCGGCAATGCACATTGACCGTGTCTCCAACCTCAAAGACGGAGACGTTTTCTTTCTTCGCGCGTCCTTCAATACTTCTAATAATATCCTGACTCACGACCTACCTCATTTCTTACAAAATGGTTAACAATGGGAACACGTTAAGAACTCCCGGCACAAAACACTCCGGGCTAAAAGGAAGACGTCTTGTCGGCGTCAACCCGCATTCCACTATGGTTTTCAAGAACTCGCCAAACGCGTTCGCGCTCCGCCAATTCCGACCTTCGCTCGCTGGGCGATGCCAAGGATTTTTTTAATTTTCCAGCAAGTCACTACGCCGTGCCCGGGTTCGTTCCACCCGGTTATTCGCACGCCACTGGTCGACTGCCTTATGGTCGCCACTGAGGAGCACATCGGGGACCGTAAGTCCACGATACTCGCGAGGGCGCGTGTACTGTGCGTCTTTCAAAAGGCGATTCCCCTTGGAAAAGGAATCGATATGCGCGGACTCTTCTTTTCCAAGAGCGCCGGGCAACAGACGCATAACCGTTTCAATCACGGCCATCGCGGCAACTTCACCCCCATTCAGGACGAAATCACCCAGGGACAACTCGTCGGGCGTCAGAATATCGGCGATGCGCTGGTCGAAACCTTCGTAGCGCCCGCACAGGAGCAGGATGCGGTCCCGTTCGGCATATTCTTCCGCTACTTGCTGATTGAAACGACGTCCTTGGGGCGACAGCATGACCAAATGGCCCGGGTCGCTTTCCAGACGTTGGATATCTTCAACGCAAGGGACAACGCGATCGACTTTGAGCACCATACCAGGGCCACCGCCAAAAGGACGATCATCCATCGTCTGATGGCGATCCTTGGCCCAGTCCCGCATATTGTGACAATGGACTTGCAAAAGCCCGCCACGAATCGCCTCGGCCAGCATACTCTCGTGCAGATAGCTGTCGAACATGGCTGGGAACAGTGTCAGGACGTCAAATCGCACAGGCAACTCCCCGGCCGAACTTACTCGGCGGCGGGAGCGGCGGCTTCGCTGGTATAACCGGCCGGAGCGGTCGCGGCAGCGCGACGCGTGCGACTGGCCGCCAACTTGGCCAACGCCGTCTCTTGCTGCGACAGGTTCGTGCCTTTACTCCCGTACTTCTTAATGAGTACTTCCACCTTGTCACTCGGCTTGGCACCAACACTAAGCCAATAATCAATACGCTCTCCTTTAAGAACGGCTCGGGCATCGGTCTCGGGGACCATGGGATCATAATATCCCAGTTCCTCAAGTACACGACCGTCACGGGGACTTCTCACGTCCATAGCACACACGCGGAAAAACGGGCGATGCCGACGTCCAAATTTTTTCAGTCTGATTCGAACTGCCACTACTACTCCTCACAAAAAATGGTTAACACGGATGTTTCTGTTTATGGTTGCTCGAAATCGAATATTGTGGTCTTCACAATACACAATCTCGGGTTACTTGCCTTTTTTCTTCTTGCGCCGCTCTTTCTCCAGACGCTTCTTCTGGGCCAGACGCTCCTTCGCGGTCAGTCGCTTGCCTGTGCCCGGCCCCTTCTTCTGAAGGGGATTCAAAACACTGAACGGACTCTGACTCACCTGCTGCGTCATGTCCCGAACGTTGTCCATCTTCTCGCCTATCCCCATGTGCGACCAACTTTTAACCATGGCCGCCATGTGCTCGTACATTGTCAGGAGCTCGTTGATCTGGTGCATCTCTACACCAGCCCCAAGTGCGATTCGCCGCTTACGTCGATAGTCGATGATCTTCGGATTACGCCGCTCCTCCTTCGTCATGGAGTCGATTATACCACCGATTCGACGCATTTCCCCTTCCGGGTCAACGTTCATGGAGCCAAGGATCTTGCTGAGCTGCCCCAGGCCGGGAATAAAGCTCATGATCTTGTGCATGGAACCCAAACGGTTCGCCTGCTGCATCTGACGCCGGAAATCGTCCAACGTAAAGACGCCCTTCTCAAGCTGCTCCTGCTGTCGCTTAAGCTCCGCCGCGTCGAACTTCTCACGCGCCGTCTCAAGCAAGGTGGCCAAATCGCCCATCCCGAGGATTCGACCCGCCATACGGTCCGGATGAAATTCCTCTAACGCTTCGAGCGTTTCGCCGCTCCCTATAAACTTAATGGGAACCCCGGTAATCGCTTTGACCGACAGGGCAGCCCCGCCCCGGGTATCGCCGTCCAGCTTGGTCAAAATCACGCCGTCCAGCTCAAGCGTTTCGTTGAACGCCTTGGCACTGTTGACCGCGTCTTGACCCGTCATGGAGTCCACAACGAAATAGACCTGGTCCGGATCCAACTGCCGCTCAATGCGGTTCAACTGGTCCATGAGTTCCTGGTCTATATGGAGACGACCGGCCGTGTCGAGCAGGACGACATCGTTCTCATTAGCGATCGCATGCTCCACGGCACGTCGACATAAGTCAACCGGGTCCGCACACTTGCGATCGGAAAATACGGGCACCCCCACCTTCTCGCCCAAAACTTCCAACTGGGCAATAGCGGCAGGCCGCTGTAAGTCCGCGGCAACAAACAACGGCTTGCGACCAGCCGCTTTGAGCCGCTTTCCCAACTTCCCGCACGTCGTCGTCTTACCAGAACCCTGAAGACCACACAACATAATTATGGTTACTGGTTCCTTCGTCGGGATGCGGGAGTCCACAGGACCCATTAAGTTTACAAGCTCGTCGTGAACGATCGTGACGATCTGTTCCGTCGGGTTGTAGACCTTCTCCACCTGAAGACCTAACGACTTCTGAGTTATCTTGTCGACAAAATCCTTGACCACCGGAAGGCTGACGTCCGCCTCCAACAGAGACTGCTGGACCAGACGCATGCCTTCGCGTATATTCGCTTCTGTCAGCTTTCCTCGTCCTGTCAGATTGCGAATCGCGTTGCCAAGGCTTTCCTGTAGTGATTCAAACATGGTCGCTTAACTCCACTTATGTCAAAAATAACCCTTATTAAACAAGATATACTACCAAAAATCAGCTAAAAAACAAGAAGGGGTCCCCGGGAAAAAGAGGAAAAATTTCCAAAAGAGGTAAGAAAACAGATAAATTATAAAAAGACTGTATGAAAGCAAGAATAGGTAATGCGGTTTTCATAAAATGTACCTATTTCTGCCGCGTAACGATTTTGACGAATATAAATGTTGGAGTAGAAAAAAAGATAAACTTTTTGCGATAAATGGGTAATTTACGACTTTCATTATTGACAAAAAGCCATTCTCTATTTAAAATCGTGTATATCGTAGTGTGTCCGCGATGGCGTGCGGACCGTTGCGTTCGGTTAGAGACTTTGAAAATTTGTGAGGAGCATTGTCGCAATGGGAAGATCACAGGGCTTGATTATCACGCTGGTTATTTTTATTATTTTGACCCTGGCACTTGGCGTCGTAACCTATTTTATGGCTCAAGGCTATAAGGAGGTGGCGGTCAAATTCGAGAGTGCGAACAAGGAAGTGGAAACGTCAAAGAGTACCATCGCAACTCTCAACACGAATCTGGACAAGATTAAGGAGAAAGTTGGCTATCCCGGTATTGAGGCGGACCAACTCCTGCAAAGCATGGATACCGATATAGCCAAGGCCTTGGTCGACTCGTCGAAGGCGCCCAAAACCTACCGCGACGCCGTGGCTGAACTCGGCAAGAATCTTACGGCCCGCAATCAGGAGGTCGCCAGCTATAAACAGCAGATGGACGACTATCGGATAAAATACGAGGCGGAAGTTGCCAAGACACGTGCCCAAAAAGATGCTTACGATGCCCAGCGTAAACAGGCCGACACCACGTACGCTGCCCAGCGCGACGCCGAAGCCAAAAAGCTCCAGGATCTCGAAACAAGCTATCAGGAGCAGACGAAAGAAGTCGACAAGATAAAAGTTGAAGCGGCCAAAATTAACGAAAAGTTCCGCGTAGAAAAAGCTGACGCAGAGGAAGTCGCCGCTTCCATAGCCGAGATCAATACGGGCTTAAGTAAAAAACTTGACCAACTTAGTGCCGCAGACTTCGAAATTCCCGATGGTAAAGTCCTTTACGTCGATCAAACCAGTCGTACACTCCGCGTGAACGTTGGCAAACAGGAAGGACTTCGACCGCTCATTCGGTTCGGCGTCTATCCTTCCGATTCTCTCGACGTGGGCCAGGCCGCAGCCAAAGGCAGTATAGAAATCGTCCGTATTCTCGGCGATCACGAAGCGGAAGCCCGTATCGTAGAAGACGAAATGAACAACCCGATTATGCCCAACGATATGATCTTTACCCCTCTGTGGAAGCGGGGCGACGAAACAGTCTATGCCTTTACGTATAAGCTGGACGTCGACGGCGACGGGAAGAGCGATTTGGAGCTGTTACGCAATCTGGTCGAATCCGCTGGTGGACGCGTCGCCTTGTGGGTCGACGACGATGGCAAGATTCAGGGGGAATTGACGCCTGACGTTACTGCTCTTATTACCTCGAATGATTCCATTCTGGAAGTGCTCGCAAGCGACCGGACAAAGGACGACGCCTCCAAGACGACGATTCAGAATGAACACATGAAGCTTATTGAGGATGCCCGACTCCAGAGCGTCCGGGAAATGAAGCTCGCCGAATTCCTGCGCCGCGTCCATTATCGCGACACGGCACAAGTCAGTCGATACGCGGAAGAAGGGGGCCTTGGCCGCGAACCGATGGGCAACGCGTCGCCTCTGGTCTCAACCTCGCCCGTGGCTCCCATTTACCTCCCCAATCAGCCGAAAGCCCCCACCGCCGATGGAATTACAGCCCCCATCTACGGCAGTCGTAAAGGTGAGGTTGCCCCGGTCTCTTCCGGCAAGGTAAGCGACTTCTACTTCCGTAAACGGACCCCGTAATAACGCTGCGGTTTTCTCTCATTATATATATACTGAATAATATATAATGACGTATAACGAATAACGCTCACGACCAGCAAGTACGCCGGTCGTGAGCGTTTGACTTTTCTTGCGGTCTGGCCTCAATTTATTGCGATTGCACAAGTTCTCGCCAGAGCGTTTCCACCGCGGGGACGAGCACGAACTCCCGTTCCGACCAGCGCGGGTGCGGCACGATCAGGTCCGGCTCATTGACTTCCAGGTCGTTGTAAAGAAGAATATCGACGTCTATCGTACGTGGTCCCCAGTGAACGGTCCGCTTGCGATGCAGTTGTGCTTCCACGTTTTGCGTCGCGGCCAAAAGTTCACGCGGCGTGAGCGTCGTTTCGACCAGAGCCGTTGCGTTGTAATAATTCCGCTGTTGGGCAGGCCCTCCTTGCGGCAGAGTTTCGTAAAGTGAACTGAACTGTCGAATAACAATGCCAGGCGTCTTCTCCAGCAGAACACGCGCCGCGGCCAGATATTTACGCCGGTCCCCACGATTCGACCCGAGTCCGAGTAGGGCGTACCCCGGCTGCCCCTTCGGCTGCGGGCTTTCGTTCTGGTCCTCTTCCCTCGCCTGCCAGGAGCGAATCAACTCTTTAAGCCGGGACAGCAGACGTTCAAGTTCCGCCACACCTGACATTTTGTGCCCGGTGAGGATGCGAACCACTTCTTCATAATACCAAACAGTTCCGTCAAGGCCGCCGTGAAAGCGGTCGAAGACGGCTAGCCCGTATTGTTCAACGTCGCGTACAATTGAGGTCAAATTATCGATTTTATCACACAAACTGATAAGCCGGGCACGAGCGGAGGCAACATTTAAATGTTTGAGATACTTCTCCTTACGTTCGCGCCAAGGCTTTTTGGGACATGCCCTGCCCGTCATACTGTCGGAGCAGTCGCACACGAGCTTGCGTACTCTTTTTCCAAAACGGCGCTCAATTTCGTCCGCGGTTTCCAGCCCGCCCTGGTCCTCAACCGCGTCGTGCAGCAGTGCGGCTATAGCGGTCTCTTCGTCGGCTCCGAATTCCAGGGCCAGTCCGGCAACACGGAGTAAATGGGAGACATAAGGAGTTTTTCCCCCCTTACGGAATTGCGAACGATGAAGTTCATCGGCCCACGCCAGGGCCGCGGCGAAACGCTCCGTCATAATCTCCCCTTTCCTTAACGCGACAGGGACGAAAGCGACATGTCAAAGGCCGGTTCCGGACGGGGCGGCCGTGTCTCGGTCCGCTCTCGCCTTTCCGGCGAACGCTCCCAACGTACCGACTCCGTCTCCCACAACCGTGAGGAATTTTGCGCGCCCGAAACTTGAACCGGTTGGGTCATGCCATACTGTTTCGACCGGCTTGTTGTCGCGTCCGCGACTCCAGAAGCGTTATCGGTCGGGGTCTCAAGCCCGGATATTGAGCCAGAAGCCGTTGTTTCGACAGCGGTTATATCGGAACCAGTCCCCTCTTGCGGTGAGGCGATGGGCGACGACACTGCCGTTCCATCTCGCGTTCCGTGTTCCGAATTCTCTTCCGCTTGACCTCCGTAGCGCGCTTGAACTTGCTCCAGGGTGAGTCCGCCGGTCAGCTCTTCCGTTTCGGGCAGACGGTCCAGACCCGCGAGTTCGTCCTGACTCCGGTCGAATTCGGTCGCCAAAGTTTGCAAGAATTCCGTATTGATGTCGCCTGGATCAATCCAGCGCCCGGTTTCGTCCAGTTCAAAGACCCCCATAGCCAGCAGGAGTCCCATGCGCGACGTCTGATACTCCAGCCACGTGGTCAGGAGTTTATTTTGAGCGGTGAGGAGGTCGTTCAGCGAGTCCACAAGGTTCTGGGCCGCTGTGCTCCCGATATTGCCAATGGAGGAACCACTCACCGGCGGCTTCGTCAGTTCAAGCTGTGCCTGATGCACACGCTTAACGGCGGTCAGAACGTCAACCCGCTTAAGTTCGAAGTCCATTTGACTTAGCTGAATTGAGCGGATTATACTGCGCAGCTGCTGTTTAACGGAATCGACGTAGTGATAATAGTCGCGCCTCGTGCGGTCGTAGGAGATGAGCACCTGACGATAGGCATTCCGTTCGAGCAGTCGAGTTAACGGTGCGTCGAACTGAACGCCGGTGGTAAAACGCGCGTTTTCCTGCTGAAATTTGAGCGGGTTGGACGACCCGGACGTATCTATACTGCCGCCGACGGAAACGGAGAGGTCCCCTTTAAGGCGGTCGGCCACAATTTCTATATTGCGCCATTCGTCGACAAGATAACTTCGGGCATTCATCCAGTCGAAACGTCGTTGGGAAGCAACGTATATGGCATCGTCGCTTTCAATGGAGATATCAGAAAGATTAACACATTCCAGTCGTGCCCGTGCCTGAATCAGTCGCATGGTCATGAGTTCATCGTCGAACAGTGACATGCAGTCGCGGAGCCAGATGCGATACGGGTCAACCTTCTTGCCGGAATCGTCTTGCGTAAGAATTTGTTCCGTTTCGCGTTCAATGTCGTCGTTGAATTTTTTCGCCAGCTCCTTCTTGATATCTTTTCCGGGGTCTTCCGTAGCGGTAAAGTGACTCGTCTCCAGCGCCTCATCCAGTCCGGTCGCAGCGCTGTCCAAGAGGGTGGATTCCATCTTGAGCTGATAGACCAAATCAATGACTTCCTTGGAGAAAGGAGAGTTACCCGGATTCTCTTTCGTTTCTTCGAGCATGCGAGTCAACGTAGCGCGGTCGTATTTTAAGATGGTCAAGTCCCACAAGCGGAAAATGGCGTCGATTGTCAGGGTTATTCCCATGGCCTTATCGGTACCGAACTCATCTTTTTCTTCGTAGTCGCGGCTAAAATCGGCACGAATGGCCGCAATTCGCTTCTTGAGCTCTTCCTGGTCGCAGAAGGATCGGTCCAGTTCCGGATGCTGACTCTCCAGGCGTTTCCGCAAAATCTCGTAGCCTGCCATGCGCTGCGGAAGGATCTCTGTTTCCACTCGCCCAATGTCGGCAAGAGTTTCCCGTTCCCCCTGCTCCGTCGTCGCGCGTATGTCCTGGAAGATTTCTGCGAGGTTTTCCGGAATCTCCTTATCTTCCGACCGCAGAATGGCCAGGAACTGCGTTATCTTTTCCTGAAGCGCGGTTAACGTCTCCGGCATGAGAACGAACTCGTCCAAAAGCGGGTCCTGAACCTCAATATTATCAATATCGGGCGGAAGACCGAGCTGCATCAGATAGGAGTCGACGCTGTCGTGGTAACTGTTACGCTGACTGATGAGTGAACTTTGCGAAGAAAGCATACTCTGACGCACCCGGTCGACCGTGGACAGGTCGGTAATTCGCCCCGCCTTGAACAGTTCCTCGTAACGATGAAGGTTGTCCTGATAGGAAATCACGTTCGAAAGCTGATTGCGAATCAAGACTTGCGACGAAAGCAACCCGTAGAAGCCGCCGGAAAGGCGAACGGTTGAGATGCCACGTCCGGGATACGCACCGCTCGCCGGCTGCGTTACCGGTGAGCTTCCTGTAAGGACGTTGACATAGAATCCCTGCTGATAGAACGCTAACTGCCGCACGTTGGCTAAAAGCTGGCGTTCCGCCCGGGTTAAATCCTCCAGGACAATGGCCCGACCCGCGCCGCGAAGAAACGGCTGCGTAAACTCGTACGACAACGAGGTTATGGGCGTAAACTGATAATTACCATCCGGCCCGAAGGTCCAAGTCATGGAGTTCGCCAACCCGGCCAGAAGCTCTCCCCCCGAGGCAAACTTCCTCTTCATAAACGCCGTTGAGTCCCCTATATCGTTCGCCAGAGTTGAAACGGATTTATCCTTCTTGAACCCGCCCTTATTATTATAGAATAACGACTCGCCTCCAAAGAACTGGACATCGAAAACGAAGCGTTCCGCCGTAACATTAAGTGCCGAAAGATAAACCGACTCAAACGAATTCCGGTATTCCGGCGAATGCAGCAGAGCTAAATCATAGGCTTTCTGCTGGTCAATGATAATCTTCCCGTCTATGGGTTCGGGGAGCGAGTACGCCCAATTGAGGTTTTCCACCGTATTGGTCATGCCATTTTTGTACCAGCGTTTGCCTCCTTTTTTCCCGTCGACGGAGGCCATAAGGCGGTGCGCCGTCGCGTCGTCACGCGGCATGGGCTGCTTGTCCTGGTCGTAGAAGTTTCCATAGCGACTCTGCCCATCCTGCTCCAAAGAAAAATCACTCATCTGCCATAATGGGTCCGCGTCCCCAACGGTATTGAGCAGGTCGTAGACTTCCTTGTCCGCCGCTTCCCGATATTTCTTTCGCGAACAGCCTGGTACGAGGACCAGAATGAAGGCTGTGGCAAAAAGAAGCACAAACAGGCCAGACTTCCTCTTCGGGCACCGTCGACGCGGGAAGTTGTTTTCTTTACCCATCTTAATCTTGCTCAAAAAATTTTCCATCTTGCTTTCTCATTCAGCACGGGTCATTCTACTCTGTCTTGGAATCGCACACACATCGTGCTCTCACACAATCACGGGCTATTGTGCAAGAACACACCCCTGTCCGCACCCTGCACGCGACCGTCAAGGCGAAGATAATTCAGGTTGTGTCGTTTATATCGGTATTTCCTACTGTAACTCTTGTCCTAATTTTGAAAATTTTACCGGTTGTATTAAAAATCACGAATACATTAGAAAGAATAGGTAAAATAGAAAAATGCTCCATGAATACTAAAAGCTCATTGGGGGGCTTGAAAACCAGGCTCTTGTCAAGTAAAATCGAAAAGTGAGGCGGTTGATTGACGTGGAAACCGATTGACGCTAAAAGACACTAGCCGAATATTACCCCCCCAAGTGAATCCAAAGAGAGGAGAGCGATTCCATGCTCCCGGTAAAAATACCGATGAAAATTGCTGGCTTTCTGTGTGTGCTTACTTGCAGTCTGGCGCTGGCACAACCGCCGACAGAATTGTTTGAAGATACAGAATTCCTTCGCGGCTTTAATGTCGTTTCGTCCCCGAAGGGTCCTGGCAAGCTGGACTTCGGTTTGGCAGAAGAGGACGCGTTACCCTTCTGGACGCTGGCTCCACTCAATTCGCGATTTGATCTACTCAACGCGTCGCTAAAGAAATTTGATGATGGCTCCTGTGAGTTCAAAGACCCAACGAAAACAGTTCGCCTGTATCGAAATGAGCAGAAGGAGCAGGTTCTTCGCCTTGACCTCTGTACAGAGCAGGAGTATCTCCGCCCGCGTAAACTGAACGAGCCGTGGCCCCATCTGCTGATTCTACATGACTATTCCCCAGGCGAAAGCGTGCAGATTGCCCAGACAGAGGACCTGATTTTCTCCATGGACGTCCGTGTCCGCAAATGCGATAACCTGATGAAACCGGAAGATTATGACAGTGCACTCCATTGCGGACAGGCCACTCCCTATTTCGTGTTTGCGAACAGGAATCCGAACTCGGAAGATTTCAACGACTATATCTGGTTCGGGGTTCCTCTTTTTGACAGCCGCACCGAGGTACAGCCGCCTTATGCGGCGCTTGACGGCGATCCAAAAATTCTTGGCACCGGCAAACTGATCTACGTGCTGGACGGCGCAACTGTTATCTCGGAGAACTATGGCGGAATCAATCCGTTTTTCGGGGAGTGGGCTCATTTGGAAATTGACCTGTGCGACTCTGTTGAAGAGGCATTAAAGAGAGCGCACGCGATGGGATTACTCACCAAAACGACAATGGCGGATTTGGCGTTTACTCATTTTAACCTCGGCTGGGAAGTTACCGGCACATTCGATTGCTCTCTGGAAATAAAGAACCTTCGAATGTCATGCCGCATGGCGAACGAGACCGGTGGCCATGAATAAAGGAGCACCACTGTCCGGGGCAAAAAATACACCGGGCAGTGGTTTTGATACAGCGGCCTCTTCTCAATTTTCATGGAATAAGAAACTGGAACGGATAGTTACCCATCTCCTCAAATGGAGGCCGCTTAATATTGTGCTCCTCGAACAGGTTGGAATTCAAGAGAGAATCCAGGGTAGCCTCTGACTCCTGGACCAGAATTGTATTTTCAACTTTTTGCATACCTTCGTCGCGGAGAAAAAGCGTTTTACAGTTGACGGCCAGATTATTTTTGACGAAATTGACATCCGGATCTTGCATAATACGGGCCAGTTCCGGATAGCGATTCTGCCAAAGTTCGGAACGGATATCGACATATTCATACATTTTTTTGTTAAGCGACTCTTTTGAAAGGGATTCGGCCGCACCCTGGATGGCGTCGAGATAACGCTGATGCCACGGGGAGAAACTCACGGCGGCATGGCAGTTAAAGAACAGATTGTCTTCGAGAATATTATCCTTGCCGCCGTGAATCTGAATAGCGCCAAACAGTTGAGAGCCGCAATGTTCAAAGACATTGCCATAGATATGAAAGCCGGAGATAATATCGTCCAAACGTATGCCCGCGGCCCCGCATTGTGTTCCACCAACAATATTTTTCCAATAATTGTAACGCACAACGTTCCCGCGAAAAGTCGGGTCGTACCAAATATCAATTCCACCCTGGTCGTCCGATTCTTTGATTACATCCTGGGTTATATTCTTTTCGATGAGGTGGTCGTTTCCTGACATGCCTATGGCAGAGGACGAGGAATCCTCAAAAACATTCGATCCAACGCGAACACCACATCCGCCCACGGAAACGGCCGGGGCATAGGTTCGCTTGACACGCGAAAATGTTTTGATTATACTGTTCTCCACGTAGTTTCCGCAAGAGACCAGCGAGCGACGGTCGCCTCCGGATACCGCAACACCACCGGCACCAAGCATTTCAAGACGACAACCGAAGACGCCACTGTTGCGTCCCTCCTGGATGGCGACAACACCCCCCCCGAACCCATAAAAGGAGTCGCCAACCAGCAGACAATCTTCACAATTTTTAAATTGAACCGCTCCTTTGCGACCGTATTCGAATTTTAAATTCGCTACAATGACATGACAACAATCCTGCAAGGTCAGCATAAAATCGTCATTATAGCACGATAATACCGTGTCGCATTCGTTGGGATTAACGTCTTTAGGATACCAGAACAGGAGTGCCGCGTCGCGATCGATATAATATTCACCAGGTGCGTCGAGTTCACACAAAAGATTCAATCCGAAATAGCGGGCTCCTTTTCGATAGCCGTAGTTGTGCCAAGGCTCGCAAAATGTTATACGTTTATTCTGTCGGTCAATGGAGTCAATTTTGAGATATTCCTCCGCCCAGTCCCAGAACCAGTATCCACAGCACCAGGCGTCCGGCTCGTTTGCCCAGCGGTCCTGTCGGTCGTCGAGATAGCTGACAATACCTTCTTTGCAGCCGGGTCCTGCCCAGGAATCGACGACCGTTGCGCCGAAGACGTCGCCCAGCGTGGCAAAGTCCTCGTTGGGCCAACGGGCAATGGTTTCCGGCTTACCGTTAACGAAGAACTCCGGGCGGCGGCCGGCGGTCACCGGATTGTCCCATTGCGTGGTGCGAGAGTCGGTCAGGGGCGCGACCCAAAGCCGGTCAACAACGTCTGGGATGAAACGCGCTTTCTGTGCCTCGGTCGCATTTTTATAATAGTCCGAATCGGTCAATCGTACCCAGTTGGCTAAGCCTGCCGCGCCGGACAGAATGGGTCCGCCCGAAGTGCCCTCACGCTCGACGCCGCAAATGACAATGGGCTTTTCGGCCGTTCCTTTCAGACCGGTGACCGCAACTTTTTGCGCAAACTCCTGACGACCGGCTCCAGAGAGACGTATGACCACGGACGTATTGTCCGGACGTTGCGCAGCTTTTTCCAACGCCTTTGACAGTGACTTGAGCGGGGCCGTTTGCGTGCCGGCGGCATTATCGTCGCCTGTCGGGTCGACATAGATTTGCAAATCGAACGAAGTCAAAACCGGCAGTACAGGCGGCACGAGCGTTTCCGCTTCCTCAGACCAGACTTCCGGTGCACAGGAAAAAATTACAGAAATTTGCATGACAACGGTCAGGCACAATACGCGAATACATTTCATGGCGGGATCCTTTCGGAAAAAATGGGGGGTGGGTATAATTTAATCGATTTTCCTGTGGCGATAGTGAATACAAAACATCGTATCGATCAGGACAATCAGAAGAACCAAAAACAAACGACTCTTGCCGGTCAGCTTTTTGTTACGATCCCTTTCCGGATCGGAGACGGCCAGCTCGCGCCGAAGCAAACGAGCATGAGAATTTCACACCAACTCAAACTTGCGGCCATGCCCCAAAACTGGGACCAGCCGCAATTCCAGATCGTCATTACAGCAACATCCTCATTGCGGCCGTTCCTCTTCCGCAGCGGCCGGAGCTTGTGATTCCGACTCGTCAGGCGTCTCGGACGTCTCGGATTCGGCAGGGGCTACGTCGTCACTTGCATCTTCCGTGGGAGCCAAGACCGGCCTGGCATCGGAGCGAAGAAGGAGCGACTTCAAAACATTCGAACCTATATCATGATTGATTAACCGGGTACTGCCGTCGAGCATGCAAACCAGCGCACAATGCTCGTGCATTTGCGACAGAGCCGGATAGACAAAGGTCGTCGTGACCGGATCTTCCACCTGCTCGCGAACAAGGACCTCATCGAGAGTCAGTTCGTTATCCGGGGCCATCCAGGGAACCGACTGCCTGCGTTCAACGATGAGCATTGTGTTCGAAACGCCATCTTTTACGTCGGACAAGGAGACCGTTTGCCCCGGCGGGAACAGGGTTTCAGGACCAGTAACGACAGAATAATAAGTCACGCCATTTGCAATTTGCTCGCCCATCTCGCGAAACGTTCCGTGCGGCGTGGTCAGAACAAAAGGAACCGTTGAGTGAAATTGTTTGTTGTAGTCACTGTCCCACGGTTCGTCCAGTCGAATCTTTTCATAAAGTTCATTTTCCCCGACATAAGGGAGAATAAGAACGCGCCAGCTATGCATGGGCTTGCCATTTTCGTCCACAGTCCAGGCAGGGGGAAGTGTGTTATAGGCCTCCGCGTACTGATTCATACCCAGCGCTATCTGATGAAGATTCGCTTCGCCGAGCACGCGACCCACGTCCATCTTGTTAAACGCTTTTTGCAGTTGCCAAATTCCTATTCCCACCAGGGCAATCATAAGAAGCAGGAAAACGAAAAAAACCACCAGAGCAACCAGACAGCCGCGGGGGATGCCCGACCGCTTGACCTTCTCACCACACGACGCACAGTATTTCATCGAATCATTTTCGACGACAGCACCACAGTTTGGACATTGCATAATATTTTCTCCTGTTGTTATTTAAAATGTTTTGTTTTTGTCATTCTCTTCTGCTACCGAAACCCGAATAAGGGATGAGTTGAGCACTTCAGCGACGACGACCGGAGTTCCAGCCGGCAGAAGGTCGGTGGCGTCGGTTATCGCGTCGTACTCCATGGAACGTTCCTGCTGCGTGACAATGACCTTACCGTAGCCTGACCGCCGGGCAGGGACCCGGACGTGCACCGTACCGGAACAGCCAGGAAGTGACGCTTGGCTTATCGCTCCATTATAATGAAACGCATTGAGCAGGCGATAGGCGAAATAGACCAGGACAAACGAAACCAGTCCAGCGGCCAAGGCAACAAGAAAAGTCAGTCCGTCCGAAAGGTCGGCCGCTTCTCCTGCCAACCCGGCAAGCCCGAAAAAGCCCAGTCCGGCTGTTATTGTTCGCACCGAGAGCATCTTGACAAACAGGAGCGGCGAAAACGACGCGCCATGTTCCACGCCAGACACGTCTCCGTCCGCCGCGTCCCCGGTATCGCCCAGGTCACCACCACCTGCCTCGCCCGAAAAGTCGCTGTCCACCGAACCGTCCCCTGTATCCATGCCCAGTCCGAACAGAAACGACAGGCACAGCTGCCCCAATACAAAGGCGCAACCAAAAACGGCGCAAAACAGGTACAACGACTCCATGCTTCCTCCCTTATCTATTCTGCTGTCCAAAGAATCTTAAAACGCGAACCTTGAATAAATTATATCACAATTCGGTTCTATTTGCAATTATCCATCCCCATTTCTTTATTATAAGCGCAATACGCAATTCGGGAAGGGGTTTCCTGACGCGTGAAGTGAGCGACACTGGGTGCATGGGAAACTTTCTTGTAAACCCCGGTCATTTATCCGGGAGCACGCACAGAAAGACGAGTAACCGGCGGCCTGACGTTCCCGACTGCTCGCAGGTCGGGGACCAAACAACAACGAAAACGGACGCCCAGCACCGCTAATCTGCGATGGATTCGCCCTAACGCCATCACAACCGTGAACCGGCGGCCTGTAAGGCCAGCACACCCTAGCCCGGGGCAAGGGAGCGTAGCGACCAACGCCCCGGGTTTGCGGTAGAAAACGAACATCGCCCTGTAAGGGCAGCACAAACAGGCTCCCGCGACCAACCGCACCCCCGCGCCAGCGCGACCGATTTTGACGCAGAACTCCGCGCTCCTCCGCGAACTCCGCGTGATATATAACTCCTGAATACAGAGTGAGTTATAGACACTGCACCCTGTCTCTAGCGCCCTCTCCAATTGACACGTTATTTGTCAGCGCGCAGGGGGACGCAGAGGTGGGCCGTGCCCGGGTTCGGAGGTGGTCCGGCCTGTGCTGCCCTTACAGGGCGGGCCGTTGTGGTTGTGATGGCACATGGCGGTGAGAGGTTCTGG